>NZ_AXCW01000121.1 GCF_000603945.1 Actinotalea ferrariae CF5-4
GACCGGTGGATCAGGGCTGAGCCGGCCGCCGGACGCAGAGGACCGGAGCACCCCCTGGCGCTCCGGTCCTCTGTCACCGGTAGGCGCACCCACCGGCGGTCGGGGTCTCCCCCGCTTCCTGCGACGTGACGAGGCTCAGCCCTTGAAGGCGTCCTTGACCTTCTCGCCGGCCTGCTTGAGGTTCGCGGCGGTCTGGTCGCCCTTGCCCTCGGCCTCGAGGTCGCGGTCACCGGTCGCCTTGCCGGTGCCCTCCTTGACCTTGCCGCCCAGCTCCTGTGCGCTGTTGCGCATCTTGTCGTCGGTGCCCATGGCTCCTCCTTCGGCTCGTCGAGCGTCCTTCCGAGGCTAGGCCGGGACGGCGCTCCCCGCCTGCTGGGGCGACGGGGAGGGCCCTCCCGTCAGCGCGACGAAGACGACGCCCTCGTCCGTCCCGGACCGTGCTGCCAGGACCCGCGCCAGTGCGGTGAGGGTCGGCAGGAGGTGCTCCCGGGGCACGTCCAGCACGTCGTGGTCCGGGGAGCACGGCACGAGCTCGGCCCAGAAGCACTCCAGCAAGGGGTCCCATCCCCACCGGGACCGCGGCGACCAGCCCGGCAGGTCCAGGCGGCGTGACACCGGGTCGCGGCGCGGGTGCAGGAGCAGGGCCATGGGTCCACTGTCCGACCGACCACCGACACGCGGCGCTCGCAGGCCGCCCGCTCAGGAGACGGCGGCGTCCCCGGAGGCGACCAGGGCCACCACGCACAGCGCGGCGACGACCATCGCGAGGGTGAAGGGGAGCCGGCTCGTCGGCCGCACGAGCCCGACGGACCCCGCCACGGCACCGACGAGCACCGCGGACACCCCGACGAGGACCACCCCGAGGCCCGGGGGGCCGTCCGATGCGAGCACCGCGGTCGCCGCCCCCGCGGCCAGGAGCACCGGCGCCAGGACACCGTCGGCCCGCCGCCCCAGCAGGTGCGGGAGGCCCCGCACGCCGGTCGCCGCGTCGTCGTCGAGGTCGGGGAGGACGTTGGCGAGGTGCGCCCCGACGCCGAGGAGCGCCCCGACGACCACGACCCAGGCCGCGGGGCGGGCGGCACCCGGCAGCGCGAGGACGACGAACGCCGGGAGCGCGCCGAACGCGGCCGCGTACGGCGCCCAGGACCACGGGGTCGACTTCAGGCGTGCGTTGTAGAGCCATCCCGACACGACCACCACGAGGTGGGCCGCACCGGCCGCCGGCCCCAGGACGAACGGCAGGACCCCACCGGCGAGGCCTGCCCCCACCGCGGCACCGCGCAGCGTGCCCACCCCGACCAGGCCCCGGACGACCGGCTTGTCGCGGCGCCCGACGGCCAGGTCCCGCGGGGCGTCGATCCAGTCGTTGGACCAGCCGATCGACAGCTGTCCCAGCAGCACGGACAGCACGACGACGACCAGCGTCCACGCGGGCGCGCCGACGGCTGCCGCGACGGCACCGGAGAGCGCGGTGACGACCACGGTCGGGCCGGTGTGGCAGGCGAGGGCGAGGCCCAGGACGGTCCGGCGCAGGTCGGAGGCGGAACCGGACCCCTCCCGCGGTGCGGGTCCACCCCGCGTGGTCGTGCTCATCCGCCCATCCTCCCCCGTCGGCCCGGCCCTCCCCGCCGGCCCGTGACCTGGCACGGCGCTGGCAGCGGCGGCCCAGCCGGAGACGGATGACCACCAGCGTGACACGATGCCGCAATGTCCCATGTGATCTCGGTCGCACCGGCCCTGCCGGGGCCGCCCTGGCCCCAGGAGCAGATCACTGGGGCCATCGCCCCCCTGCTCGCGCCCGACGCGACCGGGCGGGCCCTGCTCGAGAAGGTGCACCGCAACAGCGGCGTGACCACCCGGCACCTCGCCCTCGAGCCGGCCGACTACGCCGACCTCGGTGACTTCGGTGCGACCAGCACGCTCTTCCGGACGCTCGGGACGGACCTGGCCGAGCGCGCCGCACGCGAGGCGCTCGAGGCCGCCGGCATCGCCGCCGACGAGGTCGACCACGTGCTGTTCACGTCGGTGACCGGTGTGTCCGCCCCCTCGGTGGACGCCCTCCTCGTGGGCCGCCTGGGACTGCGGTCGGACGTGCGGAGGTTGCCGTCGTTCGGCCTCGGCTGCGTCGCCGGTGCCGCGGGGCTCGCCCGGGTCCACGACTACCTCGTGGGTCACCCGGGCGACGTCGCCCTGCTCGTCTGCCTGGAGCTGTGCTCCCTGACGGTCCAGCGGGACGACCGGTCCCGCGCCAACATGGTCGCCAGCGGCCTCTTCGGTGACGGCGCGGCCGCCGCCGTCGTCGTCGGTGACGCCCATCCGGCCGTGACCCGCACCGGGCGGGGTCCGGAGGTCGTCGCCAGCCGGAGCCGGCTCTACCCGGGGACCGAGGACGTCCTGGGCTGGGACGTCGGTGCGGCGGGCTTCCGCATCGTGCTGTCCCCCCGACTCCCCGCGCTCGTGGAGGAGGGCCTGGCGGCCGACGCGGACGCCCTGCTGGCCGCGCACGGCCTGAAGACGGGCGACGTGACGACCTGGGTGGTCCACGCCGGCGGTCCCCGGATCATCGACGCCGTGCAGACGGCGCTCGGGCTGCCGGACGAGGCGGTCCGCACGAGCCGGGCATCCCTCGCCGCGGTCGGGAACCTCTCCTCCGCCTCCGTCCTCGACGTGCTCCGGCGCACGATGGACGGCCCCGAGCCGGAGCCCGGTTCGCCCGGCATGGTCTTCGCGTTCGGCCCCGGCGTGAGCGCCGAGCTGGTGCTGCTGCGCTGGCCCGGGACGCGGTGACCGGCATGCTGGCCCTCTACCTCGCCGTGGTCGCCGCCACGGCCGTGGAACGACTCGCCGAGCTGGTCGTCTCCGCCCGCAACGCCCGCTGGTCGTTCGCCCGCGGCGGCATCGAGAGCGGCCGCGGGCACTTCCCGGCCATGGTCGCGCTGCACACCGCGCTGCTGGCGGCCTGCGTCGCGGAGGTCGTCCTCGCCGACCGGCCCTTCCTGCCCTGGCTCGGCTGGCCCATGCTGGCCCTCGTCGTGGCGAGCCAGGGCCTGCGCTGGTGGTGCATCACGACGCTCGGGCCGCGCTGGAACACCCGGGTGATCGTCGTGCCCGGCCTCCCCCTCGTCGACCGCGGGCCCTACCGGTGGTTCCGGCACCCCAACTACGTCGCCGTCGTCATGGAGGGGATCGCCCTGCCGCTCGTCCACACGGCATGGGTGACCGCCCTCGCGTTCACGGTGCTCAACGCGGTGCTGCTGTGGCGCTTCCGGATCCCCGCCGAGGAGCGCGCACTCCGGCGCGCCCTCGCGACCGTGTGACGGGCCCGGAGTGCCGACCCTGAGGACCGACACCGACGTGCTCGTCGTCGGCGGCGGACCGGTCGGTCTCGCAGCGGCGATCGAGTGCCGCCGTGCCGGGCTGGACGTCGTCGTCGTGGAGCCCAGGGACGGCGCGGTCGACAAGGCGTGCGGGGAGGGCCTCATGCCCGGGGCCCTGGCCCTGCTGCGGTCGTGGGACGTCGAGCCGGACGGTCACGTGCTCGCCGGGATCAGCTACCGGCAGGGACGACGTCGCGCCGACCACCGGTTCCGCGGCCCCGCGGGCCGGGGGGTGCGGCGCACGACCCTGCACGCGGCCCTCGCCGAGCGCGCGGCGGACCTGGACGCGCACGTCCTCCCGGGACGGGTCACGGCCCTGCGCACCCGCCCTGACGGTGCCGTCGCGGCGACCGTGACGCGCGGCGCCGGCCAGGTCGGGGCGCCGGTCCCCGAGGAGGTCACCGCGCGGTGGCTGCTGGCCTGCGACGGCCTGCACTCCCCCGTCCGGCGGATGCTCGGGCTGGAGGAGACCGCCGGTCCCGACCGCCGGCGGCGGTTCGGGCTGCGCCGGCACTACCGCCTCCCGCCGTGGGGCGACATGGTCGAGGTCCACTGGTCGCCGACGGCGGAGGCCTACGTCACGCCGGTGGCGGACGACCTCGTCGGCGTGGCGGTCCTCGGGCCGCGGGGCACCGACCTCGACGCGGTCCTGGCCGACCTCCCGGAGCTGACCGCCCGGCTGGACGGAGCCCCGCACGACGGCCCCGTGCGCGGGGCCGGACCGCTGCGGCAGCGCACGCGGCGGCGGAGCCTCGGCCCCGTACGGCTCGTCGGGGACGCGTCGGGCTACGTCGACGCCCTCACCGGCGAGGGGCTGCGCGTCGGGTTCGCCCAGGCGCGCGCAGCGGTCGCCACGCTCGACGACCCGGAGGCGTACGAGCGCGCCTGGCGTGCGGCGACCCGGGACTACCGGGTCCTGACGTCCGGCCTGGTGCTCGCTGCGACGTCGCCGCTGCGGCGCGCCGTCGTCCCCGCGGCGCAGGGCCTGCCCCGCGTGTACGGCTCCGTCGTCGAGCGGCTCGCCCGCTGAGGAATCGCCGCCCCGCCTGCCGGTGGGCGACGGGCTGACCGACGAGCGCGGACGGGGCTCCGCCTGCGGCCGCGGCGCCGGGGCGCTGGGTCAGTCCTGGGTCTCGTCGCGCGGGTTCAGCATGTCGGGGTCGGCGTCGGGGTCGCCCTCGGACGGACCGCCGGAGGCCTTCGAGCCGGTGCGCGGCTGGAGGTTCTCCGGGTCCGCGTCGGGATCCTTCGCGGGGTCGTAGGGCTGCTCGGACGGTGTCTTCTCGCTCATGGGGCCACCGTCGCACCGGTCCGCGGTACCCGCATCCCGGCCGTGCCGGGCCGCTCACCGAGAGCCTGGCGTCATACCCACAGGGGTATTCGGACCTTCGTCCCTGTCCCCTGACGGCACGCGTTCCTAACGTCAGCGGTAGGGCGGTGCCGCCGTCCTCCGTCCGCCTCCGGACGGAACGCCGAGCACCAGGAGTCACGATGAGAAGGCTGGTCGTCCTCGGCGCCGGTACCGCCGGGACCATGGTGGTCAACCGGCTGCGCCCGCGCCTGCCCCGGCACGAGTGGCAGGTGACGGTCGTCGAGCAGTCGGACACGCTCCACTACCAGCCGGGCTACCTCTTCCTGCCGTTCGGCTCCATCCGTCCCAAGGACGTGACCAAGCCCGTCCGGGCCACCGTCCGCCCGGGCGTCGACCTCGTCCACGGCACGATCGACCGCGTCGACCGGGACCGCCGGACGGTCCTGCTGGAGGGCGGCCGGGAGCTGCCCTACGACTACCTCGTCGTCGCGACCGGGACGTCGCCGCGGCCGGCCGAGACCCCCGGGCTCGAGGAGGCGTTGGCCGGCGGCGACGTCCACGAGTTCTTCACCTACTCCGGCGCCCTGCGCCTCGCGGCGCGGCTGGCCGACTGGCGCGGCGGCCGCCTCGTCGTGCACGTGGCCGAGATGCCCATCAAGTGCCCCGTCGCCCCCCTCGAGTTCGCCTTCCTGGCGGACGCGTTCTTCCGGGAGCACGGGCTCCGGGACGACGTCGACCTCACCTACGCCACGCCGCTTCCCGGGGCGTTCACCAAGCCGGTGTCCGCGGAGCGCCTCGGCGCGATGCTGACGGAGCGGCGGATCGCGCTCGAGCCGGACTTCGTCGTGGAGAGCGTGGACGGCGAGGCCCACGTCCTCCGGTCCTTCGACGACCGGGAGATCCCGTACGACCTCCTGGTGACGATCCCCGTCAACATGGGGGCGGACTTCGTGGCCCGCAGCGGCCTGGGGGACGAGCTCAACTACGTGCGCGTGGACAAGCAGACGCTCCTGTCCGTCGACGACGACCGGATCTTCGCCGTCGGGGACGCCGCGAACACCCCGGCGTCCAAGGCCGGCTCGGTCGCGCACTTCCAGGTGGACGGGTTCACGGAGAACTTCCTGGCGCACGTCGAGGGACGGCCCATGACCGACCTCTTCGACGGTCACGCCAACTGCTTCATCGAGTCCGGCGCCGGCAAGGCCCTGCTCATCGACTTCAACTACGAGACCGAGCCCCTGCCGGGGACCTATCCCCTGCCCAAGGTGGGCCCGATGCGGCTGCTGCGTGAGAGCCGCGGCAACCACCTCGGCAAGCTCGCCTTCCGGCACCTGTACTGGCACGTGCTGCTCCCCGGCCGGCGCATGCCCGTCCCCGCCCACATGTCGATGGCCGGCAAGGAGGTGCCCGGCAGCGGCGCGAGCCCCGTCGGCACGACCCCCGTCGCCGCCGCAGCGACCCCCACCCCCGTCGGCATCGCGCCGAGCTTCGGAGAGGACTGACGACCATGCCTGTGACCACCATCGACGGCCGCGAGGTGCACGTCGACG
This sequence comes from Actinotalea ferrariae CF5-4, assembly GCF_000603945.1. Taxonomy (GTDB): domain Bacteria; phylum Actinomycetota; class Actinomycetes; order Actinomycetales; family Cellulomonadaceae; genus Actinotalea; species Actinotalea ferrariae. The sequence continues at coordinate 6,240 of NZ_AXCW01000121.1, forward strand.
CCGAGGGTTTCCTGACCGACCCGTCCGAGTGGGACGAGGGCCTCGGCAAGACCCTCGCCGCCGCCATCGGCATCGACCTCTCCGACGAGCACTGGAAGGTCATCCGCTTCCTGCGCGAGGACTTCGCGACCCAGGGCGAGACCGCCACGACGCGTCGCGTCCAGACGGTCGGCGGCTTCCCCACCAAGCAGCAGTTCGAGCTGTTCCCCAAGAAGCCCGCGAAGAAGATGGCCTACGTCGCCGGGCTGCCCAAGCCGCGCGGCTGCGTCTGACGCGGGTCGACCCCAGAGAGGACGCACCATGACCGACGCACCGATCGTCCCGTCGTTCGACGACGAGGCCTCCGAGGGCCGCAAGCTCGCGATCATCTGCTCCAAGGGCAACCTGGACATGGCCTACCCCGGCCTGATCCTCGCGAACGCCGCCCTCGGCGAGGGTGTGGAGACGCACCTGTTCTTCACGTTCTGGGGCTTCGACATGATCACGAAGTCGCGGATGCACGACCTGAAGTTCACCCCGGTGGGCAACACGGCGACGCACATGCCGCAGGGGCTGACCCCCATGCCGGGCATGACGGCGATGGCGACGCGTCAGATGAAGAAGACCATCGCCGACCTCGGGGTGCCCGACGTGCCGGAGTTCCTGGAGCAGATCGTGGCCGCCGGCGGCCACCTGTGGGCCTGCCGGATGAGCGCCGACATGAACCGGCTCACCGAGGCGGACCTGTACGACGAGGTCGAGGCGATCATCAGCGCGAGCGACTTCATCGAGCTGACGGAGGGTGCGCAGCTGCTGTTCATCTGAGCGCCTGACGACGCGCGCGCGGGTCGGCCGGGACCCCTTACGGCCCCGGCCGTCCTTCCGCGCGCCCTGGCGGGCGTGATCATCGGCACAGGGGCGAACCGGGCGCAAGGTGAGCAGATCGCTCAGGTGCCTGGCACTCTTGGCGCATGCAGACCTGGCCCGGCAGGCCCTATCCCCTCGGCGCGACCTTCGACGGAACGGGCACCAACTTCGCTGTCTTCTCGGAGGTCGCCGAGCGCGTCGAGCTCTGCCTCATCGCCGACGACGGGACGGAGGAACGGGTCGACCTGCCCGAGGTCGACGCCTTCGTCTGGCACGGCTACCTGCCGACGGTGCAGCCGGGCCAGCGGTACGGGTTCCGCGTCCACGGGCCCTACGACCCGGCCGCCGGCCACCGCTGCAACCCCGCCAAGCTCCTCCTGGACCCGTACGCGAAGGCGATCGACGGGCAGGTGGACGGCGACCCCTCGCTCTTCTCCTACGACTTCGGCGACCCGGAGTCGTTCAACGCCGAGGACTCGCTGGGCCACACCATGACCTCGGTGGTCATCAACCCGTTCTTCGACTGGGGCCACGACCGGCCACCGCTGCACGAGTACCACGAGAGCGTGGTCTACGAGGCGCACGTCAAGGGCCTGACCATGCGCCACCCGGGCATCCCGGAGGAGCAGCGGGGCACGTACGCGGGCATGGCGCACCCGGCGATCATCGACCACCTGCGCGAGCTCGGGATCACGGCGATCGAGCTCATGCCCGTCCACCAGTTCGTCAACGACCCGACCCTGCAGGACAAGGGGCTGTCGAACTACTGGGGCTACAACACGATCGGCTTCTTCGCCCCGCACAACGGCTACGCGTCGTCCGCGACGCCCGGCCAGCAGGTGCAGGAGTTCAAGCAGATGGTGAAGGCGCTGCACGAGGCGGACATCGAGGTCATCCTCGACGTCGTCTACAACCACACGGCCGAGGGGAACCACCTCGGCCCGACGCTCTCCTTCCGTGGCATCGACAACGCGGCGTACTACCGCCTCGTGGACGAGGACAAGCGGCACTACTACGACACGACGGGCACGGGGAACTCGCTCCTCATGCGGCACCCGCACGTGCTCCAGCTGCTCATGGACTCGCTGCGCTACTGGGTCAACGAGATGCACGTCGACGGCTTCCGGTTCGACCTCGCCTCGACGCTCGCCCGTCAGTTCCACGAGGTCGACCGGCTCTCCGCCTTCTTCGACCTGGTGCAGCAGGACCCGGTCGTCTCCCAGGTGAAGCTCATCGCCGAGCCGTGGGACGTCGGCGAGGGCGGGTACCAGGTCGGCGGCTTCCCCCCGCTGTGGAGCGAGTGGAACGGCAAGTACCGCGACACCGTGCGGGACTACTGGCGCGGCGAGCCGGCGACGCTGGCGGAGTTCGCGAGCCGCCTGTCCGGCTCCTCGGACCTGTACGAGCACACGGGCCGCAAGCCGATCGCGTCGATCAACTTCGTCACGGCCCACGACGGCTTCACGATGCGCGACCTCGTCTCGTACAACGACAAGCACAACGAGGCCAACGGCGAGGGCAACGCCGACGGCGAGAGCCACAACCGGTCCTGGAACTGCGGCGTCGAGGGGCCGACGACCGACGAGACGGTGGAGGCGCTGCGCTGGCGTCAGATGCGCAACTTCCTCATCACGCTGCTCACGTCGCAGGGCGTCCCGATGCTCTCCCACGGCGACGAGATCGGTCGCTCCCAGGACGGCAACAACAACGGGTACTGCCAGGACAACGAGACGACCTGGATGGACTGGGACCTGGACGCGGAGGAGCAGGCGCACCTGCAGTTCACGCGCCGGATCATCCACCTGCGCCGGGACCACCCCGTCCTGCGCCGCCGCCGGTTCTTCGCCGGGAACGTCCAGCACGGGGGCGAGTCCGGCCTCAAGGACATCGCCTGGTTCACGACCGCGGGGACCAAGATGTCGGACGAGGACTGGCAGGCGGGCTACGCCAAGGCACTCATGGTCTTCCTCAACGGGGAGGCCATCGACGAGCCGGACGTCCGCGGCGAGCGGGTCACCGACGACAGCTTCCTCATGCTCTACAACGCCGCCCCCGAGACGGTGCGCTTCACGATCCCGCGGCGCAAGTACGGCACCGTGTGGACGTGCGTCCTCGACACGGACCACAACCTCGAGGTCGGGGACGACGTCAAGGCAGGTGACACGCTCGACGTGACCGGACGGTCCGTCGTGGTGCTGGAGCGTCCTGCGACCGGCGGAGCGGCATGACGGACGTGCGCCCGGGCCCCGCGCGGCGTCGACCGCCGCAGGGGCGCCCCGTCCCGGTCTCCACCTACCGCCTCCAGCTCAACGCCGACTTCACCTTCGACGACGCCGCGGCCCAGGTGCCGTACGTCGCCCGCCTCGGAGCGACGCACCTGTACCTCTCCCCCGTCCTGACCGCGGCGCCGGGCAGCACGCACGGGTACGACGTCGTCGACCACGACGCCATCTCGGCCGCCCTCGGCGGGGAGGACGGCCTGCGCCGGCTGCACGCCGCGGCCCGGGAGCACGGCCTCGGCCTCGTCGTGGACGTCGTGCCGAACCACATGGCGGTGCCCACGCCCGTGTGGCACAACCACGCGCTGTGGTCGGTGCTCGCGCACGGACCGGAGTCCCCGTTCGCGGCGTGGTTCGACGTGGACTGGAGCGCCGGCGACGGCGCGCTCCTCATGCCCGTCCTCGGTCGCCGCCTGGGCGCGGTCCTGGCCGCCGACGAGCTCTCGCTGGACACCGCCGTCGTCCCGGGCAGCGCCGAGCCGCAGCCCGTCCTGCGCTACTGGGACCACGTGTTCCCCGTCCGGCCCGGAACCGAGAGCCTTCCCCTGGCGGAGCTGGTCGACCGGCAGCACTACCGGCTCGCCTACTGGCGCGTGGCGAACGAGGAGCTGAACTACCGGCGGTTCTTCGACGTCGGGACGCTGGCCGCCGTCCGGGTCGAGGACCCGGAGGTGTTCGACGCCACGCACCGGCTCCTGGCGGGCCTCGTGGCCGACGGCACCGTCGACGGCCTGCGGATCGACCACCCGGACGGCCTGGCCGACCCGCAGGGCTACCTGGACCGGCTCGCGGCCGCGACCGACGACGCCTGGGTGGTCGTGGAGAAGATCCTCGCCCCGACCGAGGAGCTCCCGGAGGACTGGGCGACGGCCGGCACCACCGGCTACGACGCGATGTGGCGCATCGAGGCGGCCTTCGTCGACCCGGGCGGCGGCGGTGAGCTCGGGGCGGTGATGCACCGCCTCACCGGCGACACGACCGACGCCCTCCCCGGCATGATCGACGAGGCCAAGCGGGAGATCGTCGGCGGGCCGCTCTACGCCGAGGTCGACCGCCTCGCCGGCCTCGCGGCGGACATCTGCCGTGACGACGTGCGACTGCGGGACCACACGCGCCGGTCCCTGCAGGACTGCCTCGTGGAGCTGCTGGTCGCCGCCGACCGCTACCGCTACTACGTCGCCCCCGGCAGGCCGGTCCACCCCGACTCCGCGGCCGCGTTCGCCGAGTGCGTGCAGCGCGCCCGCGGGCACCTGGAGGGCGACCGGCTGGAGACCCTGGACCTGCTGGCCGAGATGCTCCTGGGCCACGAGATCGGCTCCGCCGGGCGGACGCGGGAGCCGCGCCGCGACGAGCTGATCGTGCGCTTCCAGCAGGTGTGCGGCGCGGTCATGGCCAAGGGCGTGGAGGACACCGCCTTCTACCGGTGGACCCACCTGCTGAGCCTGGCCGAGGTGGGCGGGGCGCCCGAGCGCTTCGCCATCAGCCCCGAGGAGCTCCACGCGTTCGCCCTGCGGGCCCAGCAGCACGCGCCCGTCGCGATGACCGGCCTGTCGACCCACGACACGAAGCGCAGCGAGGACGTCCGGTCGCGGCTCGCCGTCCTCTCCGAGCTGCCGGTCGAGTGGTCCGAGCTCGTGGACACCCTGCGTGCCGCCACGGCGGACCTGCGCCCGTCGATCCTCGACGGGCGGACGGAGAACATCCTCTGGCAGACGCTCGCCGGCACCTGGGACGACGACGGCCCGATCGACGCGGACCGCCTCACGGAGTACCTCACGAAGGCCGTGCGGGAGGCGAAGTCCCGCACCACCTGGACCACGCCGGACGAGGCCTACGAGCAGGCCGTGCTGGACCTCGCCCGCCAGGTGCGGGACCTGCCGGCCGTGCACGACGCCTACACCGGGTGGCTGCGCCGCACCGCCCCGGGCGTCCGCGCGACGACGCTCGGCACGAAGCTCGTGCAGCTCACCATGCCGGGCGTCGCCGACGTGTACCAGGGCACCGAGGTGCCGGCGATCGCGCTCGTGGACCCCGACAACCGGCGCCCCGTGGACTACGCCGCCCTGAGCCGGTCCCTCGAGCGGCTCGAGGAGCAGCAGCCCCGCGGCCTCGCGGACGAGAAGCTCCTCGTCACCTCACGCGCGCTGCGGGCCCGACGCCGGCACCCGGAGGCGTTCGTCGGCGAGTCGGCGGGCTACCAGCCGCTGCCGTCGTCGTCGGGCCACGCCCTCGCCTTCGCCCGGACGTCAGCGGGCGAGCCGCAGGTCGTCACGGTGGCGACGCGCCTGGCGCTCGCGCTGGACCGCCTCGGGGGGTGGGGCGACCACACGGTCGCGCTGCCCGAGGGCGCGTGGCACGACGCGCTGAGCGGACGGGAGGTGGCGGGCGGCCTCGTCCCCCTGGCCGAGCTGCTCGGGACCGCCCCGGTGGCCCTGCTGGTCCGCCCCGGGCAGGCTTGACCGGGTGACGACCGACACCACCACGACCCCCGGCCACCGCTCCCAGCAGGGTCGGGCGAGCCGACCTGCCGTCTGGGCACCGTACGCCGCGCGGGTGGACCTCCACCTGCCCGGTGAGCACGGCTCGGGCTCGTGGGAGGACGCTGCCGTGCACCCGATGGCGCCCACGGCGGGCGGCTGGTGGGAGGCCCCGCTCGACCTGCCCGACGGCACCGACTACGGCTTCGCCGTCGACGGCGGCGACGCGCGTCCCGACCCGCGCAGCCCGTGGCAGCCGCACGGCGTGCACGGACCGAGCCGGACGTACGACCCTGCGGCGTACCCCTGGGGCGACGGCGGCTGGGCGGGTCGGGACGTGCGGGGCGCCGTGGTCTACGAGCTCCACGTCGGCACGTTCACGGACGCCGGCACCCTGGGCGCCGCCGTCGAGCACCTCGACGACCTGGTGGCGCTCGGTGTCGACGTCGTCGAGCTCATGCCGGTCGCCGCCTTCCCGGGCGTGCACGGCTGGGGCTACGACGGCGTCGCGCTCTTCGCCGTCCACGACCCGTACGGCGGCCCGGCCGCGCTGCAGCGCTTCGTCGACGCCGCGCACGCCCGTGGCCTGGCTGTGTGCCTCGACGTGGTCCACAACCACCTCGGGCCCTCCGGCAACTACCTCAGCGTCTTCGGACCGTACTTCACCGACCGGCACGAGACGCCCTGGGGCGAGGCGGTGAACCTGGACGGTCCCGACGCCGGGGAGGTGCGCCGCCTCGTCCTGGACAGCGCGCTGCGCTGGCTGCGCGACTTCCACGTCGACGCCCTGCGCCTCGACGCGGTGCACGAGCTCAAGGACGACTCCCCCGTGCACCTCCTGGCGGAGCTGGCCACCGCCGTCGGCGCACTGGCCGAGGAGGTGGGCCGGCCGCTGTCGCTGATCGCCGAGTCCGACCTCAACGACGCGGCGATGGTCACGCCGGTCGCCGAGGGGGGCCTCGGCATGACGGCGCAGTGGGCCGACGACGTGCACCACGCCGTCCACGCGACGATCACCGGCGAGCGCCACGGCTACTACGTGGACTTCGGGCCCCTGGAGGTGCTGGCCACGGTCCTCACGCGGGTGTTCCGCCACGACGGCGGCTACTCCCGGTTCCGCGGACGGGACTGGGGGCGGCCGGTCCCCGCCGGGACGGACGGTCGACGCTTCGTCGTGTTCTCCCAGGACCACGACCAGGTCGGCAACCGGGCGCTGGGCGACCGGCCGTCGGAGCGGGTCGACCCGGGAGGCCTGGCGATCTCGGCCGCGCTGGTCCTGCTGTCCCCGTTCACCCCCATGCTCTTCATGGGCGAGGAGTGGGGCGCCCGGACGCGGTGGCAGTTCTTCACCGACCACGCCGAGCCGGAGCTGGCCGAGGCGATCCGCCGTGGCCGGACGGCGGAGTTCGGCGGGCACGGCTGGGAGGAGGTCTACGGCGGACCCGTGGCGGTCCCGGACCCGCAGGCCGCCTCCACGGTCGCCGCGAGCCGGCTCGACCGCGCCGAGCGGGACCGGCCGGAGCACGCCCGCATGCTGCGCTGGTACTCCGGGCTGATCACGCTACGGCGCGCCGAGCCCGACCTCGCGTCCGGGGACCTGGCCGCCACGAGCACCCGCCACGACGACGGCGGCGCCTGGTTCGTGCTGCACCGGGGGTCCGTCGCCGTCGTCCTCGTGCTCGGGGACGAGCCCGTGACCCTCGACCTGCAGGCCGACGAGGTGCTCGCCGCCTGGGACGGCGCGGACCTGGACGGCGGGCGCGTGACGGTTCCCGGCCGCTCCGTGGCGGTCGTCCGGACGGGGGCCGGGGCGTGAGCCGGCGCGGGGTCGGCCCGGCCCGGGACGCGGCCACGGGCG
>NZ_AXCW01000122.1 GCF_000603945.1 Actinotalea ferrariae CF5-4
CCGACGGCGCGGCTGACGCCGCGCGCTACTGGGTCGCGTCCGCCAGCAGCAGGCGGAGCCGCTCGACGAGGTCGGCCCCGCCGGGGCCGCTGACCTCGAAGCCCTCCGGCCCGCCCCGGCCCCACAGCCACAGGTCGAGGTGCCACGCGGGGGCGCGGACCACGAGGGCGGGGTCGGTGCCGGGGTCCACGGCCTCCACGGGGTCGGGCGCGTCCGGGGCGTCCGGGTCGTCCGGGGCGCCGACCGAGGCGGCACCGATGCGCTCCACCGCCGCCGCGTCGAGGTCGTAGGCCGTCCCCGACTCCGGCCCCGTCCCGGTGAAGCGCCCGAGCCGCAGCAGCCAGGCCGCGTCGACGTCGGAGCACTCCAGGCGCACGGTGACGCCGTCGGGCGTGAAGGTCCCCCACGCCGGCACGCCGTCGAGCATGACGTGGAGCACCTCGTCGACGCCGTCGACGGCGAGCTCGACCGTCGGGGGCGTCACGGCGCGGCCGGCCGTCAGCTCCGCGTCCACGCGGTGGACGAGCGCCTCGTGCGCCTGCCGCCGGGCCACCCACGCGACGGTGCCGCCGTCCTCGTGCCAGGACCAGGCGGCGTCGTCGGGCCGGGCATCCGCGAGCGCGGTCGCCAGCTCGGTCCCGGCGGTCGCGACGAGCGTGCGCAGATCGGCCGGGTCCGACGGACGCTCCGGGGCGACGACGGCCTCGCCGTGGGCCCCACGCACGACGGCGGCCCAGTGGTGCTGCACCTCCGCGACGTGCCACAGCAGGTCCGCGGCCGTCCACTCGCACGTCGGGACCGCGGCCTCCGGCACCACCGGCCCGAGCGCCTCCAGGAACCGCTCCGTCTCCTCACGCACGGTGAGGACGTACGCCTCGTACTCCATCCTGCGAGCGTAGGCCCGCGGGGACCGGCCCACGAGGCACCGGCGCGGCCGACCTACGATGGACGCATGCCCACCCCCACCGTCGAGGCCGTCACCGCTGCGCTCGCCACCGTGCTCGACCCCGAGATCCGCCGGCCCATCACGGACCTGGGCATGGTGCGCTCGGTCGAGGTGGCCGACGCCGACGCCGACGGCCGGCACGCGGTCACCGTCGGGATCGACCTGACGACGGGCGGCTGCCCGCTGCGCGACACCATCACCCGCGACGTCACGGCGGCCGTGAGCGCGCTCGACGGCGTCGGCGACGTGAGCGTCGCGATGGGCGTGATGTCGGAGGAGCAGCGCGCGACGCTGCGGTCGACCCTGCGCGGCGGCACGGCCGAGCCCGTCATCCCCTTCGCCCAGCCGGGCAGCCTCACCCGCGTCTACGCGATCGCCTCGGGCAAGGGCGGCGTGGGCAAGAGCTCGGTGACCGCCAACCTGGCGGTCGCGATGGCCCAGGACGGACTGGCCGTGGGAGTCGTGGACGCGGACGTCTACGGCTTCTCGATCCCGCGCATGCTGGGGATCACGCAGCAGCCGACCAAGGTCGACGACATGATCCTGCCGCCCATCGCGCACGGGGTGAAGGTCATCTCGATCGGCATGTTCGTGCCGGCCGGGCGACCGGTCGTGTGGCGCGGCCCGATGCTGCACCGGGCGCTCCAGCAGTTCCTCGCGGACGTCTTCTGGGGCGACCTCGACGTCCTGCTCCTGGACCTGCCGCCCGGGACGGGCGACATCGCCATCTCCGTCGCGCAGCTGCTCCCGGCGAGCGAGCTCGTCGTCGTCACGACGCCCCAGCAGGCGGCGGCCGAGGTCGCCGAGCGCGCCGGTTCCATCGCGCTGCAGACGCGCCAGCACGTCGTCGGCGTCGTGGAGAACATGTCCTGGCTGGAGCAGCCGGACGGGTCCCGCCTGGAGGTCTTCGGCTCCGGCGGCGGTCAGACGGTCGCGGACAACCTCGCGACGGCGACGGGCACGGCCGTGCCGCTGCTCGGCCAGATCCCCCTCGACCTCGCGCTGCGCGAGGCCGGCGACGCGGGCACCCCGGTGACCCTCACCGCGCCGGACTCCCCCGCCGCGACCGTGCTGCGCGACGTCGCCCGCACCCTCACCCGCCGCTCCCGCGGCCTCGCGGGCCGCTCGCTCGGTCTCAGCCCCGCCGGCCGCTGACGGTCACCCGCGCGGCCCTGGTCCGCGGTCACTCTGCACGACAGAGTGGGCGCGTGACCGCCGACCCCGCCGTGTCCCTGTCCCGCTCCCTGCAGCGGCGGGTCGTCGCGGAGCAGCGGTCCGTGTCGACCGCCTGCCTGGTGCTCGGCACCGGCCTCGCCGTCGAGGCGCTCCTGCACTCCCCGGCCGCCCTCCAGCGCCTCCCGAGCTCCCTGTGGAACGCCGCGGTGTCGGGCGTCGTGTCCTTCCTCATCCCCGTCGTGGCGCTGGCCCTGCTCTGGCTCCTGACCCGCCGCCGCCGCACGGTCCTCGGGCTGCACCCTCGCGGCTCCGGCACCGGCACCCTCGTGATCGCGATCCTGGCCGTCATGGTCGTCACCCCGGTCACCGTCCTGCTCCTCGGAGCGGGGGTGTGGCTCGGCGGTGCGCTGGTCGCGGTGGGTGGGCGCTCGCGGGACCTCCTGCTGGGGTGGACGGGCCTGGGCGTCGTCGTCGTCGGGCTGTGGGCGTCGTGGCGGACCGTCGACTCCCCCGGCGAGGTGGCAGCCGCCGCGATGGCCGCGTGCGCCGTCGTCGTGCTGGCCGTCGGCGCCGTCCGCCGGCGCGACGAGCGGCGCGCCGTGGCCACGCCCGTCGGCCATGCCTACCGGGCGGACGACGGCCCGCACCCCGCCGCCGGGCTCGACGACGTCATCCACCAGCGGACCCGCCTCGGCATCGTCAGCGTCCTCGCGGAGTCCCGGTGCGACTTCACGTACCTCAGGCGCGTGCTGGGTCTCACGGACGGCAACCTCAACAGCCACCTCGGCGTCCGTGTCCAGGCCGGCTACGTGCGCACCGAGAAGGACGTCACGGGCGGGCGGGCGCGGACCTGGGGCAGCATCACCCCCGACGGTCGCGCCGCCCTTGGGGTGGAGATCCGCGCCCTGCAGTCGCTCATCGCCCGGACCGGGGTCACCGACGCCTGAGCCGCTCGCGGGAGCGGTGTTGTCTTCTGTTCGGTCACGGTGGATGATGTTCGGGTGCTGGCACAGCAGCGGCAGGACCTGATCCTCCAGGAGATCCGTACCCGCGGGGCGGTCCGCGTCGCCGACCTCGTCGTCAGCCTCGACGTCTCGGACATGACGGTCCGGCGGGACATCTCCGAGCTCGTCCGGCGCGGCCTGGTCCAGCGCGTGCACGGCGGCGCCGTGGACGCACGGCACGCCGCGCACGAGCCGGGCTTCCTCGCCAAGCGCGACCTCGCCGCGGCCGAGAAGGCGGCCATCGCCCGCGCCGCCCTCGCCCACGTCACCCCCGGCAGCGCGATCGCCCTCTCGGCAGGCACGACGACGGCGCTCGTGGCCGGGCTGATCGCACAGGATCCGACACTGCGGCCGCTCACCGTGGTCACCAACTCCCTGCCCGCCGCGGAGGCCCTGCACCTGCCCGACGACCACGACCTGACCGTCGTCCTCGTGGGCGGGACGCGCACGCCGTCGGACGCCCTCGTCGGGCCGGTCGCCTCCCGCGCCCTGGAGACGCTCCGCGTCGACGTCCTCCTGCTCGGCGTCCACGGCTTCGACGTCGAGGCAGGCCTGACCACGCCCAACCTCCTCGAGGCCGAGACGGACCGCGCGCTGATCGCCTGCGCCGGGCAGGTCGTCGTCGTCGCGGACCACTCGAAGAACGGCACCGTGGCGCTGAGCCGCATCACCGACCTCGGCGCCGTCGACGTCCTCGTCACCGACGACGCCCTGCCGCCCGAGGCCGCGGACGCCCTGCGCGACGCCGTCGGGGCCCTCGTCCTGGCACCCACCCCCACGAACGGAGCGGCCCAGCCGTGACCACGACCGTCCCCACCGGGGAGAGCGCCGGCCCTGCCGCCGTCCGCCGGACGGCCACGCGGCTCGCTGACGGTCGCGAGCTCCTCTACTTCGACGACTCCGAGCCCTACGTCTCCGGTGGCGCGACGCGCCGGCTCGACGATCCCCGGCCGTTGCCGGACCGGTTCGCCCCGGCCGTCGGCGAGGACGGCACGGGTGAGGACGGCACGGTGCGACCGGTCACCGGCCCGGAGATGCGCCAGGACCCGCTCACCGGGGACTGGATCCCCATGGCGTCCCACCGGATGAACCGCACCCACCTGCCCGCCGCGGACTCCTGCCCGCTGTGCCCGGCCCGCCCCGGCGCGCAGTACAGCGACGGCGAGGTCCCGGACACCGACTACGACGTCGTCGTCTTCGAGAACCGCTTCCCGGCGCTCATGCAGCTCCCCGGCGTGGCGGTGGACCACACCTGGCAGGTCGACGACGACCCGCTGTGGCCCGCGCGCCCCGCGGCGGGCCGGTGCGAGGTCGTGTGCTTCTCCTCCCATCACGAGCAGTCGTTCACCGACCTCACCCCCGCGCGGGTCCGCACGATCGTCGAGGCGTGGGCCGACCGCACCCGGGAGCTGTCCGCGCTGCCCGGGATCGAGCAGGTCTTCTGCTTCGAGAACCGGGGGCGGGAGATCGGCGTGACGCTGCCCCACCCGCACGGGCAGATCTACGCCTTCCCGTTCGTGACACCGCGGACGCAGGCGATGCTGCGCCGCGCCGCCGAGCACCGGGAGTCCACCGGGGGTCACCTGCTCCGCGACGTGCTCGACGCGGAGCGGCGCGCCGGGACCCGCGTCGTGCTGGAGTCCGAGCACTGGACCGCCTACGTCCCGGCGGCCGCGCGCTGGCCCGTCGAGGTGCACCTCGCACCGCACCGCGACGTCCTGGACCTGCCGGGCCTGACCGGGCCGGAGCGCGACGACCTCGCCGTCGTCTACCTGGAGCTGCTGCGCCGGCTGGACCGGTTCTTCGTGGACCCGGCGACCCGCGCCCCGATCCCCCTGCCCTACATCGCCGGCTGGCACCAGGCCGTCGTCGGCGCGGGGCGGGACCTGGGCCGCCTGCACCTGCAGGTGCTGTCCGTCCTGCGCGCCCCGGGGAAGCTGAAGTACCTCGCGGGCGTCGAGTCCGGGATGGCCGCCTGGATCAGCGACACCACGCCGGAGCGGGTGGCCGCGCGGCTGCAGGAGCTGGGTCCCGTGCGTCTGAGCCCGGCAGCACCCGACGACGACACCGCCTCCCACCACGACAGCGAGGACGCCCGATGAGCGAGCCGACGAACCAGCCGACCGACCACCCCGCCGTCGAGATGCTGCCCGCGTGGAGCCAGGCGGAAGGCGCGGCCCGTGCCGCCGCCGCGTTCCGGGAGCGCTTCGGGACCGAGCCCGACGGCGTGTGGTCGGCCCCCGGGCGCGTCAACGTCATCGGCGAGCACACCGACTACAACGGCGGGCTCTGCCTGCCGATCGCCCTGCCCCACCGCACGTACGTCGCCCTGGCGAGCCGCGCGGCGACCGACGGCGACCCGGACCGCGTCCGGCTCGCGTCCGCCCAGGAGCAGGGCACGTGGGAAGGGCAGATCGCCGACGTCGCGCCGGGCTCGGTGCAGGGCTGGGCCGCGTACGCCGTCGGGGTGGCCTGGGCGCTGCGCGAGGCCGGGCACGCGGTGCACGGCTTCGACGCGGTCGTCGACTCCTGCGTGCCCTACGGCGCGGGCCTGTCGTCGTCGGCCGCCCTGGAGTGCGCCGTCGCGGTGGCGCTCGACGAGGTGCACGCGCTCGGGCTCGGCGGGGACGACGCCGGGCGGGCCCGGCTCGCCGCGGCCTGCATCCGGGCCGAGAACGAGATCGCCGGCGCGCCCACCGGGGGCATGGACCAGGCGGCCTCGCTGCGGTGCACCCAGGGCCACGCGCTCCTGCTGGACAACCGCGACGGGTCGACCCGGCACATCCCCCTCGACCTCGCGGAGCACGGCCTCGCCCTGCTCGTCGTCGACACCCGCGCCCCGCACCAGCTCGCCGACGGGCAGTACGCGGCGCGCCGGGCGCAGTGCCACGCCGCGGCGGAGGCGCTCGGCCTCGAGACGCTCCGCGAGGTCGAGGACCTGGACGCCGCCCTCGAGCGCCTCGCCGGGACGCTGCCCGGGGGCACCGACGTCGACGTCATCCGCCGCCGCGTGCACCATGTCGTCACGGACACGCGCCGGGTCGAGCTGGTGGAGCGCCTGCTGGATGCCGACGACGTCGAGGCCGTCGGCCCGGTCCTGACGGAGGCCCACGCGTCCCTGCGGGACGACTACGAGGTGAGCGTGCGGGAGCTGGACCTCGCCGTGGAGAGCGCGGTCGCCGCCGGCGCCCTGGGCGGGCGCATGGTGGGCGGCGGGTTCGGCGGATCGGCGGTCGCCCTCGTGCGGGCCGAGGACGTCGAGGCGGTCGCCACGGCGGTCGCGACCGCCTTCGCGGAGGCCGGTCCGGCCGCGCCCGCCTTCCTCGTCGCCACCGCGGAGGCACCTGCCGGCCGCTCGGCCTGACGGCCGTCCCAGACCCTGCCCCGTCCGGATGACAGGACGGGTGATCCCCTTTCCAGGGCAGTCGGGTCGCCGGGGTGCGCGGGTATTGTGCGCGCGTTCGGAGAAGAACGCTCGCTCACCGGAAACGGGTTTCACCTCACGGGCCTGACCTGCGGCTACGCGCTCGATACATACCCCCGGGCGCATCGTCCTGAGCCTCTGGGAATGACCAAGGTGAGGCTCCGGAAAATGCGTTGATCACCGTCACAACTCCTTCACCTCGGTGATCTAGTGCAGCGTTTGCGGGGCGTTCTCCGCGGTGTTCGCATGGAGCAACGGACGACGCCGGTCCGGGCCTCCCGGACCATCGGTGAGCGCCCGGTCGACGTCACCACCACGAGACCAGGAGGTCCCATGATCACCACCGAGCAGGTTCAGCAGGTCATCGGCACCACCGTCCGCTCCTCCGACGGCGACAAGATCGGCAAGGTCGGTCAGGTCTACTTCGACGACGTCACGGGCCAGCCGGCCTGGGTCACCGTCGCCACCGGGCTGTTCGGCTCCAACGAGTCCTTCGTCCCCGTCGACAGCGCCGACGTGCGCGACGGCGAGCTGACCGTGCCCTTCTCCAAGGACAAGGTCAAGGACGCGCCGAACGTCGCCGCGGACCAGCACCTGAGCGAGGCCGAGGAGGCGGAGCTCTACCGCTACTACGGCGTCGAGTACAGCAGCGCGGGCACCGACACGTACGCCCAGACGGACACCACGGACTACTCGAAGACGGCTCGCCACGGCGACGACGTCGACGACGCGATGACCCTCTCCGAGGAGCGGGTCGACGTGGGCACCGAGCGTGTCGAGACCGGTCGTGCGCGGCTGCGCAAGCACGTCGTGACCGAGAACGTCACCAAGACCGTGCCGGTCACCCGCGAGGAGGTCCGGATCGAGCGCGAGCCGATCACGGACGCCAACCGCGACCGCGCCGTCGACGGGCCGGAGATCACGGAGAACGAGCACGAGGTCGTCCTCCACGAGGAGCGGCCGGTCGTGCACAAGGAGACCGTGCCGACCGAGCGCGTTCGCCTCGGCACCGAGCAGGTCACCACCGAGGAGACCGTGAGCGAGCAGGTCCGCCACGAGGAGATCGACACGGAGCGTGACGGCGGCAACCGCCGCTGACCTCGCTCCCCCGGTCCCGCCGGTGCGTCAGCACCTCGCGACGACCACCACGACGACGGCCCCCCGCCACGCGGGGGGCCGTCGTCGTGCGTCGGCCCCCCGCTCGACCCGCCGACCGGAATGCCGGGGTCGTCCCCACCGTCGATCACTAGACTCGAGGCACCTCGGCCGGGGCGACGGGGCCTCGGGGTCGTCGGACGGTGGGAGGTCGGCGTGAGCACGACGCATCGCCCCGACGACCTCTCGCACCTCCGGCTCCCGCCGCACGGGAGCAGCGTCGGGGCCGCCCGCCGCTTCGTGACGGCCGCCCTGGAGGCCCTCGGTCTGGACGACGACCTCGTCGACGACGCGGCGCTGGCGACCAGCGAGCTCGTCACCAACTCGGTCCTGCACGCCCGCACCCCGCTGGACGTGCACGTCCAGCTCTCCGACGGCGTCGTCCGCGTCTGCGTCGACGACGACGACGCCTCGCTCCCGGTCCTGCGGGACTACGGCAGCACCGCGACGACCGGGCGGGGGCTCGCCGTCGTCAGCGAGCTGGCCGCCGAGGTCGGCGCGGAGCCCCGCCCCGGCGGCAAGCGGGTCTGGTTCACGCTGCGGACGGCGCCGGACACCGCACCCGCCACCCCCGTGCTGCCCGGCCTGCCGACCGTCGCGCACGGGCGGGCACCGGCCGGCCGCACCGCCGTCGTGATCGACCTGCCCGTGGCGCTGTGGGAGGCGGCGCGCCGCCACGAGGAGGCCGCGCTGCGCGAGATGGCCCTGTTCCACGGCGAGCGCCTGCCCGAGGCCTTCGACGCCTGGGAGTGGTTCAACGCCGCGATGACCGCCCACACGCAGGTCGACCGCGCCGTCGAGCACCAGGTCCACGAGCAGCGCCGCGCCGCCGCGGAGCTCACGGGGCCCCGGGCGCGTCCCGCCCTGCCCGGCATCGAGACGGTCACCGTCCCGGTGCCGCTCGAGGACGACCTGCCCGACCGCCTGGCGCAGCTGCTGCGGACGCTCGAGGAGGCCGAGTGGCGGGCCGCGGCGGGCCAGCTCCTCATCCGCCCGGCCCTGCGCGAGGTCGTGGCCCTGCGGGACTGGCGCTGCGAGCAGGTCATCGCCCAGGCCCAGGGCGCGCCCCCGCGCGCCTGGCCGGACGTCCTCGCCGACGACGACGTCGCCCGGCCGCACGGCCGGCACGTCCGGGAGGCGGTGCTGGCACCCGAGTGGGACGCGGACGGGGTCCGCCGGGCTGCCGCCCCCGTCGTCGCGGTCGACGACCACGACCGGGTCCTCGCCGTCAGCGCCCCGGCCGCGGCGCGCTTCGGCTGGGAACCGGCCGAGCTCGAGGGTCGTCGCGTCGTCTCCCTCGTCCCGGCCCGCCTGCGCGACGCCCACGTCGCCGCCTTCACGCGGCACCAGGTGGCGGGTCGCGGCGCGGTCCTGGAGCGGGACTTCGTCCTGCCGGTCCTGCGCGGCGACGGCGGCGAGGCGCCGTGCCGCGTGCACCTGGAGGCGACGAAGGTCTCCGGGCGCACGGTCTTCCTCGCCTGGCTCCGCTGAGCACCTGGCTCCGCCGACGCCTCGCACCGCCGACGCCTCGCACCGCCGTCGGCCGCAGCCGCTGGTCCGTTCGGGTGAGCGGGCACGCACGAGCCCCGTAGGAGATCGATCTCATCCTCCGGGATGATCTGGCGCCCCTCGACCCGCCGCTAGGGTCGCCGTGCAGCCGGTCACACGAGGGGGATCCGCACCATGACACGTTCCATGACCCGACGCATCTCGACGCCGGGAGCGCGCCCCGCGACGCGGCGCCGGACCACCGCCACCACGGCCGCCGTCGGCGTCCTCGCGCTCCTCCTGACCGCCTGCGGTGGCGACGTGGGCACCGACGGCGAGAAGGAGGACGAGGGCGACGCGGCGCCGTTCGGCAGCGGCCCGCTCGACGCCTACTTCGAGCGGATCTACGGCGGGATGGACGAGAACGCCTGGGAGGACCAGCAGCGCGAGGTCGAGGCGCTCATGGCCGAGTGCATGGCCGAGCAGGGCTTCGAGTACGTGCCCGTCGACTACTCCAGCATGAGCCAGACCCCCGTCGAGGAGCCGGACGTCGAGTGGGGCACCCGCGAGTTCGCCGAGCAGTACGGGTACGGCATGACCACCTACCCCGGCATGGACGAGCAGCCCGCTCCCGAGGAGCAGGTCTGGGAGGACCCGAACCAGGTGTACGTGGACGCGATGTCGGAGACGGAGCGCGAGGCCTACTACGTCGCGCTCTACGGCGCCCAGAGCGGACCGGAGCCGGGCGAGGAGGAGGAGTGGGTCTACGACTGGACGCAGGCCGGCTGCCAGGGCAGCTCCCAGCACGCCATCGAGGAGAAGTA
Organism: Actinotalea ferrariae CF5-4; assembly: GCF_000603945.1. GTDB lineage: Bacteria > Actinomycetota > Actinomycetes > Actinomycetales > Cellulomonadaceae > Actinotalea > Actinotalea ferrariae. The sequence continues at coordinate 10,018 of NZ_AXCW01000122.1, forward strand.
CGGCCTCGGCGGTGAGGAGATGACCGCGCTCCAGGAGGAGATGGAGGCCCTCTGGGGCCAGGTGGCCGCCGACGAGCGCATCACCGCGCTGACCACCCGGTGGGCCGACTGCATGGCCGACGCCGGCTACCCGGGCCTGGCGGCCGTCGAGGACGCCCAGAACGCGATCATGGAGGAGCAGAACGCGATCCAGGAGGAGGTGTTCGCGGGCGCCGACGAGTCGGCGGACTGGGAGGCCCTCCAGGCCGAGGTCGAGGAGCGCACCGCCGGGCTGACGGAGAAGGAGATCGCGATGGCGGTCGCCGACTTCGAGTGCCGGGAGGAGGTCGAGTTCGACTCCGTGCAGGTGGAGGTCACGAACGAGTACCAGCAGACGTTCGTCGACGCCCACCGCGCCGAGCTCGACGCCTGGGTGGAGTCGGTCGAGGCGGCCCGCTCCTGATGGACCGTTCGACCCGCACGATCGCGATCCTGGCCGTCACGGCCGTCGTCAGCCTCGGCGCGGGGCTCGGGCTCGGGCGCCTCGTCCAGTCCCCCGCCGAGGCGGCCGCGGCCGCGGCGCCGCCGGAGGCCGGGCTCATCACGGTCCCCGTCGAGCTGCGGTCGCTGACCAACGACGTCGTGCTGCGCGGGGACGTGCTCTACGAGGACCCGGTGCAGGTCACGGTCGAGACCGGCGACCTCGGCGGCCCGGCCGTCGTGACCGGGCAGGTGCCCGTGCCGGGTGCCACGATCTCCGCGGGCGACGTGATGCTCGAGGTCGGCGGCCGGCCGGTGGTCGCCCTGGACGGCGAGCTGCCCGTGTACCGCACGCTGCGTGCGGGCGTCTCCGGCCCGGACGTCGTGCAGCTCAAGGAGGCCCTGGCGGGCCTGGGCATCGACGCCGGCGACGTCACGTCGCCCGTGTACGACGCGCGCGCCGCCGCCGGGGTCGAGGCGCTCTACGCGCGGGTCGGCTACCCCGCGCCCTCCCCCGGCGAGGACGTCGCCGCGGCCGAGGACGCCGCGCGGGACGCGCTGCGGTTCGCCCAGGACCAGCTCACCCAGGCCCGCGCCGACCTCGGCCGCGCCCAGGCCGGCGGTCCGCGCTCCGAGCAGGTGCGCCTCCAGGCGGAGGTCGACAGCGCCCAGTACCGGCTGGACGTGGCGCGCGCGGCGTGCGCGACCCCGAGCCCCGAGGTGCCCTGCGACCGGGGCGCCGTCATCGACGCCGAGGGCGCCCTCGCGGTCGCGGTCGCGGCCCGCGCCGAGGGCCAGACCGCACCCGACACCTCCGCCGAGCGGAGCGCGGTCCAGGCGGCCGAGCGCGCCGTCGGCGAGGCCCAGGCCGACCTGGCGGACACGCTGACGGACGCCATGACCCCGATGCCGGCGGGCGAGGTGGTCTTCCTCGACGCCCTGCCCCGTCGCGTGGACAGCGTCGAGGTGCGACGCGGCTCGACGGTGAGCGGGTCACCGGTGATGAGCGTCTCGGGCGCGACGCTTCAGGTCGTCGGCTCCGTGACGGCCGCCGACGCGGCCCTGCTCACGGTCGACGCCCCGGTCGTGATCCAGCTGCCCGACGGCGCGGAGGTCGGCGGGACGGTGGCCGAGATCGGTGGCGAGGACCCCGCCGCAGCCTCCGGCGGGGCCGGCGAGGGCGACGGGTACGGCGCGGGCGGCGGCGAGGACGCCGGGGCCCAGGACCGTGGCCGCACGCGCGTCGTGGTGGTGCCCGGGGACCTCACCGAGGAGCAGCGCTTCACGATCCAGGGCATGAACGTCCGGGTCACGGTGCCGGTGGGGTCGACCGCGGGCGATGTGCTCGCGGTGCCGATCGCGGCGCTCGACACCGGCGCGGCCGGCGAGGCGCGCGTCGAGGTGGTCGCCGACGACGGCTCGAGCGAGGTCGTCGTCGTCCGGACCGGCCTGGCCGCCGGCGGGTACGTCGAGGTGAGCGCCGTCGACGGCAGCCTCGAGCAGGGTGACCGCGTGTCCGTCGGCGTGGCCGGCGGACCGGACGCGGACGAGGACCCCTCCGGGGAGGACACCCCGGAGGACGAGGCGTGACAGTGCTCGCCGCGGACCCGCCGCAGGGGGTCGGGTCCGCGCCGGGTGCGGTCGCGAGCACGGCGGAGCACCTCGCGGACCCGGTCCGCGAGGTGCTCGCGCTGCGCGGCGTGGGGCGCACGTTCCCCGGGACGCCACCGGTCGAGGCGCTGCGCGACGTCGACCTGGTCGTGCACCACGGGGACTACGTGGGCGTCGTCGGGCCGTCCGGCTCGGGCAAGTCCACGCTGCTGCACCTGCTCGGGCTGCTGGACCGCCCGACCGCCGGCGACTACCTGCTGGACGGCACACCGACGCGCGACCTGTCCGAGGCCGACCGCTCGGCGCTGCGCGGCGGCCGGATCGGGTTCGTCTTCCAGTCGTTCCACCTGCTGCCGCACCGCTCCGTGCTCGACAACGTGCTCCTGGCGACCCTCTACAGCGGCGTGCCGCGCGCCGAGCGCCGGCGGCGTGCCCTCGAGGCACTGGAGCGGGTCGGCATGGGACACCGGCTCGACTTCCTCCCGCCCGTGCTCTCCGGCGGCGAGCGCCAGCGCGTGGCCGTCGCCCGCGCGGTCGTGGCGGCACCGCGGGTGCTCCTGGCGGACGAGCCCACCGGCAACCTCGACTCGGCGAACTCCGCCGGGGTGCTGGACCTCTTCGACGAGCTGCACCGTGACGGCCTCACCCTCGTCGTCATCACCCACGACCCGGAGGTCGCCGCGCGGGCGCACCGCCGGGTGCGGATCGCCGACGGCACCCTGCGGGAGGTGTCATGACCCTCCCGACCGACCCCGGCTCACCGGCCTCCGGTACGGTGCTCGCCGACGCCCGACCGGTGGGCGCATCCGCGGCGGCGCTCCCTCCGACCGCGCCCGCGTCGCCCGACGACGGCGCCCTCGCGGCGCTGGCGGCCGCGGCGGCC
>NZ_AXCW01000123.1 GCF_000603945.1 Actinotalea ferrariae CF5-4
GACCGGTGGATCAGGGCTGAGGTCGGCGAGCGCGGTGCGGTGGTCGGGGTCGCGGACGTCCGCGGCACCCGGGCCGAGGAGCCACAGGCCCATCTTCTGCCGCACCCGGCTGGGCCAGAGCCCGGCCGGCAGTCGGACGATGCCCCGTACCCGGCCGGACCGCAGGACGGTCGCCCGGTCGGCCTGGAGCCGGCCGGGCAGGCCCCCGCACAGGGCGGACGCCGGTCCCACGACCAGGGCACGCCCGTCCGGGGGCAGGTCTGCCTCGGTCTGCAGGAGCGCGGCGACGACGTCTGCGTCGGTCATCTGCGGCCGGGTGGCGGACGGGAGCGACACCAGGACGGCGGCGCCCGGGGGCGGCTGGACGGCGCCGTCGTCGACCACGGCCTCGGTGATCTCCCAGCCGCCAGCCAGCAGCACCCTCCTGGCGTGCCGCGCCTCGGGGCCGGCGGGCGTCGGGAGGGCCACGGTGCCCGGCTCGGCGCGGTGCGTGGCGAGGGCCAGCAGGAGGTCTGCCTCGCCGTAGGGCGCGACCAGCGGCGCTGCCGGGTCGGTCGGGACGAGCTCTGCGGTGAGCTGCCCGAGCAGCGCGGTGGCCGCAGGCGCGAGGGCGTGGTCGCTCACCGCCGTCAAGCCCAACCGGCGGTGCCGGGCGACGAGCGTGGTAACGGCGTGGGCCGGGGTGAAGGCCGCGGACGCGAGCGCGTCGGCGTGGCCGGCCCACAGGACGACGTCGGCGCCTAGGGCCGCGATCTCGCGGTACAGGCAGCGGTCGTCCGGGTCGACGTCGTCGGCGAGGTCCAGCAGGTCCGCGGCGTCCAGACCGCCGAGGGCGATGCCGAGCTGGCTCTTCAGCGCCAGGAGCGCGACCAGTCCATGGGTGACGGTGGCCTGCTCCGCAGGATCGAGCACGTCCAGCGCGGCGGCCACGGCCGCGTCCTGCCGCACCGAGGGGTTGTTGCCGTGGCCGGTGCCCTCGAGCCACGTGACGACGTCGTCGAGGGAGAACACCTCCCGGCCGCCGCGGCGGTCCACCGCAGCGGGGAAGGGCCGGTCGCCGCGAGCGAAGCGAGACCTCCACACCGAGACGACCGGACGCCGGACACGGGCGAGCTCGGCGATGTCGCTGAGCGTCGCGAGCTGCACCGTGCTGCTCATCCCGAGTCACCTCCTTCGGCGTCGACGGTCTGACTGTACGGACCACGCGGGGCCCGGCGGTACGTCCCCTGCGATAAGGGGCCTTATCGCATGCAGCCATTTCCATGCACGCGGCGAAGGTCGACGGTAGGGCCACCACCCCATCGGACGAAGGAGCACACGATGAGCAGTCAGGACACGCTTCCCCGGCCCCCCAGGGCCCCCGCGCCCACCCCAGGTCCCCAGCGGCGACGCTGGGTGTGGCCCGCAGCGACCGCGGGGGCGCTGGTCCTCGGCGTCGCTATCGGCGGCGCCGGCGGTGACGAGGTGACCAGTGAGGACTTGGACGTCGTCGCCGACGAGCGGGACACCCTCGCGCAGCAGCTCGAGGAAGCCCAGGACGCGGGGCAGCGGGCCCAGGACGAGCTCTCCGCGCAGCAGACGACGATCGACGCCCGGGCCGCCGAGCTGGACGATCGGGAGGCCGAGCTGGGTGAGCGCAGTACGGCTCTGGACGAGCGCGAGGCCGCCGTGACGCAGACGGAGGAGGCGGTCGCGGCCGGCCGGGTGGAGATCGGCACCTGGACGGTGGGCGTCGACATCCAGCCCGGCACCTACCGCACCGCGGAGGCGGTGACCAGCACCTGCTACTGGGGCATCTACCGCAGCGGCACCAACGGCGACGACATCATCCAGAACGACATCGTCCAGGGCGGGTTCCCGACGGTGACGCTCCAGGAGGGCCAGGACTTCGAGAACGGCTGCGGCGTGTTCGTCAAGCAGTGACCACGTGCCCGGCGCCTCGCAGGGGGACGCGCCGGGCACGCCCCTCCAGCCGCGCCACCTGCGCCGGCACCCACCACGGACACCATCGGAGGAAGCCATGCCCGGACAACCGAACCTCGTCAAGACCCGACTGGAGTGCAGCCGCTGCGGCTTCGCCCTGAAGCTGTGCGTCCCGGTCCGCACCGGAGTGCACCCCCTCCTGCGCTGCGACCACCCCGCGCACGGGACCTTGGGAGGTGACACGGGAGGCGCGGGCATGCTGTGCCCTCACGCGGCGGACCGATCACTGCTGACCGGTGACCGGCTGACGACCCTCGTCGAGGCAGTCATGCCCCGGCGACTGCGGGAGTGGAAGCGCCTGGGCGTCGTCGTCGTCCCCTGCGACGCAACCTGACGGCCGACCCCCCAGGTGGCGCACTCCGCTGCAACCGCCGTGCGTCGCCCGGCAAGCGCGCCGGACCGCTGAGCCAGCTGCTCGCTACTGCAGGCGGTGAGCGGTGTGCGAGCCCTGTGCCGTGCGGGGGACTGCCGCGCTCCGCCCGGATCTCACCATGCGCCGGGCAGGCGGGACCGACCCGTCGCACGAGCGAGGAGCGCACCGTGGACGGTCACACCATCATCGAGTTCATCGACAGCCTCGGCTTCGCCGAGGAGACCCTCGCCGACCTCGTCGGCCTGCCCGCCGCCGGGGAGCTCAGCGCCAGCCGTTCGCTGTAGACGCCCGGCCCTTGGCGTACGGTCCCCGCACCAACTGGCGGAGAAGACGCTCGTCAGGGGCTGGTCCCACCACGGCCACTGTCGTCGGACTGCGCCCGGCACCGTCGGGCACATGAGCAGCAGCGACCGTGACCCGGCCACGACGCCGGACTGGGCACCGGTGACACCCGGCGTCCTGGACCTCCGGGTCCTTGACCAGGCGGAGTGCTGGGTGACGGCCGAGGCGGTGGTCCTCCGGATCGCCGAGGTGCCCACCCCGCACCTGCAGAGCATCGTCACGTTCTTGACCAGGCGCGCCGAGGAGCTCTACACCGCCGCGGTACTGAACTCCTTCTGGGCCGTGGCCCTCGCGGACGCCTCCGGTGAGGTCGCGGCGGAGAGACTCGTCTGGGAGCTCACCGGTCGCAGCATCGCCGACATCGAGCCGACCGTGTGGCTCGAGTCGACCGCGCTGATGCGCGGACTGCGGCGCGAGCTGGCCGCCCGCAACCAGGCTTGAAGACGTCGAACGCGGAGACGCCTGTTGGCCCTGCGGCTACGGTCGGCATCATGGAGCAGTCCTGGACTCTCGATGAGCTTCGCAACGAACTAGCCCGGTGGGGGCGCGAGCTGGTCGCCGCCGGCAAGACCCCGAACACCGTCGCCACGTACGTCGGCCGCACGGAGATCTTCCTGCGCTGGCTGGACGGAACCTACACACCGCGCTGACCAGCCCGAGCACTCGGCGTTGCGCTCGACGCCAACGTGCCCGCCCAAACCGCGTCGACGGTGGCCTCGACGGGCGCGCTGGCGGCCGCGCTCCCCGGTGCCGAAGCGCGTCCTTGCACTGCTTCGGCTGGCTCAGCGGCGCCCGCTGCCGAGCGTCGGCAGTCCACCACTGACGGTGCGCACGGATGTTGAGGTGGCGCTTGGCGTCTTCGCGCTCAGCCTGGCCCGCTTCCGCTTGCGCACCTCTCGCGCGAGGGCCGCGTTGTACTCGGCCCGCTCAGCTTCAGGGAGCGCCATCCGGCTGGCTTCCGGCAGCCAGCGGATCCCCTTCTCGTCTCGCCATCGCGGCTTGGCCATGCCTCAGCCTTCCATGGCGGTGGTCGTCAGTGAGCGACGCGCTCGACCTGGACAGATCCTCGTTCGCACGACGGAGGTCTGCGGGCGCTCTTGGTCCTGACGACCCGAGCGCGACGGCGGTGCAGGTCCACCGCCGCCTGCCAACCCACGCGGGCGCCGCCGCGACCAACCCACGCGAGCGCCGCCGCGACCGCACGCCGGCAAGGGTGGCCGAATGCGACGGTTGCTCTACCTCGTCCGACGTCCCCGTGACGCCAGTGTCGCAAACCCGGCCCACGCGTCCGTGTGGCGTGTCGGTGATAAGGGCCCTTATCAACAACACGCATTGCTTTCAGCGGGAACCCGCGCGAGGCTTCTCGACGCACGGCACTGGGCCGGGGAGACGGACAGGGCGAAGGGAGGCGTCATGGAGCGATCGCGTGTCATCGAACTGCACTACATGGCGCCGTTCGAGAACCTGCCGTCCATCGCGGAACACGGCATCCTCAGCCACGTCCGCGCGGCAGAACTTCCCCACAGGTCCGTCGCGCTCGAGGACGTCCAGGTGCGGCGGGACGCGCGCATGGTTCCGCAGGGGCGCGCCCTGCACGAGTACGTGAACCTGTACTTCGACGCACGCAACGCCATGATGTACTCGCGACGTTCGGACGACCTCGCTGTGGTGCGAGTCAGCGCGGCGGTGCTCGACCTGCCCGGAGTCGTCGTGACCGACGGGAACGCGGCCAACAACGGCACCGCCTTCTACCCGTCGCCCGGCGGGCTGTCGAACCTCGACGAAGACCGCGTCTTCGCGGAGTGGTGGGACCACCCGGACCCGTGGGTGAAGCAGGAGCGCAAGCGCCAGCGCCAGGCAGAGGTCCTGGTGCCCGACACCGTCCCCCCAGGTCTCATCCTGGGCTGCTACACCTGGAAGACTGGAGGTGTGGAGGCGTGTCAGCGGCTGGTCGGACACTGGAGCGTGGAGGTGAACTCGCGTGTCTACTTCGGCTGACGCCAGCAACGTGACGATCGTCTCCGGGGACCTGTTGCGCTCCCGGATGCAGACGCTCGTCAACACCGTCAACACGGTCGGCGTGATGGGCAAGGGCATTGCCCTCGCCTTCAAGAAGGCGTACCCCGAGATGTACGAGGACTACCGGCGACGGTGCGAGCGTCACGAGGTCCAACTTGGCCGCCCGTACGTTTTCGAAGCCGGCAACCGTCTAATCCTGAACTTCCCCACCAAGGGGCACTGGAGAGCGGTCAGCAGGCTCTCGGACATCGTTGCTGGCTTGGAGCACCTGGAGGCCCACTACAAGGAGTGGGGGATCACCTCCTTGGCGGTACCACCGCTCGGGTGCGGGAATGGGCAGCTCGAGTGGGACGTGGTGAGACCCACGCTGGTACGGCATCTTGCGCGGCTGGACGTGCCGGTCGAGTTGTACGCGCCATCTGGCGTGAGGGTCGAGTCCGGCCACGCCGCGCAGGACGTGCTCTTCCACGACGAGCGTCAGCCGGACCGGCGGGTGCCAGCCGAGTGGGTAGCCGTCGTGGCAGTGCTCGATCGCCTTCAAAGGCAGCCCTACCACTGGCCGGTTGGCCGCGTCGCGTTCCAGAAGCTCGCGTACTTCGCGACCCAGGCCGGCATCCCCACCGGGCTGGACTTCAAGCGGGCGTCGTACGGCCCCTTCGCGGCCGACTTGAAGCGCCGGATCGCTCAGCTCCAGAACAACGGCCTTGCGGTCGAGCGATCGCTGGGCCGCATGCTGGAGGTCAGGGTTGGACCGACCTACGGTGACGCTGTCGTCGAGGCCCGCGACTACATGGAGCCCTACCGCGCCGCGGTTGAGCGGACGGTCGACCTCATGGCGCGCATGGACACCCGCTCCGCCGAGGTGGCTGCCACCGTTCACTACCTCGCGGGCGACCTCGAGCGCGAGCAAGGCAGGCCCGCAACGGTGACCGAAGTGCTCGACCACCTCAAGGCGTGGAAGCCAGGACGGTTCACCACGAACGAGGCCATCGACGCAGTGGCGCTGCTCTGCATGCGGGACTGGGCGCGCATCGAGATCGACGACCAAGCATCCGCCCTCGTCGAGGAGCGACTGTCAACCTGACGCCCCGGGAGCGGCGGCCTCTCTGAGCGCGCCTCGTCTGTGGGCCACCACCCGGCGACGTTGTCGCAGTTCAGAGGGTTGGGATGTGAGCACCACGACCACTCTCATGTGACGCGGTGATCAACTACCTCCTTGCGCCGCAGGTCAGGTGGTTGTGTCAACACCCCGCCATGTGATGTCGCAGCACATCGAGGACGCCCGGGCCCACGTGATCGTGGGTCCGGGCGTTCGTCATACGGGGCGGCTGGTTCGGTAGTCGTGCGTGGGGTCGCTGATGAGCTCCCGCAGGGAGTCGGGGGGTCATCACGACGTGCAGGCTTCGCCCTTCTCCGTGCAGGCCATCGTCTGTGCGGTGGCCGTCGTCGCCGCGGCACTCCGGTCCGTGCGGCGGCGGGATCCGGACCGCACCAGCGTCACGCAAGCTCTGCTGGACGAGTCCCCGCTCAAGCTCGGGCTGATCGCCGCGACGGTCGTCTTCGCCGTCCTCGCTCAGGGCCAGGCCGGCCCCTGACGCCCGACGGAGGACGTCCGCCGCGCACGCAGGCGAGCCGGCCCGAACCGTGTGACCTGCTCTCACCGGACGCGATCGGCAGAACCGGGGCCTGTGGGTGGCAGGGGACGACCGAGCGACGGCTCACCGCCTGACGTCGTGCGCCGCCCCGAGACCCCGCGGTGAAGGACCGAGCGGCCTCAGGACACAGACCTCATGAGGGGGAGGTGATGGCCGACATGAGTCACCGACGCGCTGTCCGGCCGTCAGCGGCCCTGTTCGCGCTGGCCCTCCCCGCCGCCGGGTGTGCGGTGGTCGGGGAGCAGGCGGAGACCTGCGTGAGCTGGGTCGGGTTCGACACGCCTGCGGACGCGCTCGACGACGCCGCCGCGGCGGTGCGCACGGAGGACCCTGCACCCGCGGTCGGCACCGTCCAGCTCTTCGGGGCGGACGCCCGTGTCCACGCCGTCACGGTCGCCGAGGTGCTGAAGGGCACGGACGTGCGCGTCGGGGACGAGATCGAGGTCGCCTCCACGCCGATCACCTGCACCGGCGGGGAGGTCTACCCGGAGGGTGACCCCCTGGACGCCCCCGGCACGCTCATCGTCTTCCTCCACCGCGACGAGGACACCGGCGCCTGGCGCACGATCACCCCCGAGCACGGCGTCGTGCCCGCTACCGTCGACGGGCAGGTCCCCGAGGCCTGGCCCGCGGAGTGACGAAGGCGTCGACGAGAGGGGCACCACCATGACGCTCACCCGCCCGAGGCACCCCGCGCTGGGGGCCGCAGCGGCCTCGGTCGCCGTCGTCCTCGCGGCCTGCGCCGGCCCGACGACGCCCGGCGCCCCGGGCGCGACGACCGACGGGTACGCCGGCTTCCCGTCCTGCGCCGACATGACCACCATCGCCGCGGACCCCGCGCTGTACCGCGACGAGCCGCAGTACGGGAACGCCACCGAGCTCGTCGAGGCCGTCCACACCTGGGCGGTGCGGCAGGACGGCTTCGAGCAGCTCTGGCTCGACCGGGAGCGCAACGGCTGGGTCACCGTCGGGGTCCACGGCGACGACGTCGACGTCGCCGCGCTGCAGGAGGAGTTGGCCGCGGACTTCCCCGGGGAGGGCGTCGTCGTCGTCGAGGTGCCGTACTCGCTGGCCGAGCTCGAGTCGCTCATGGACCGGGTAATGCCGGTGCTCGCCGAGGCCGGCGCGACGCCGACCGGCGGCCTCGCCCTGGACGTCCCGCGCGGCCGGCTGGCGCTCTCCGGCGTCCCGATGACCGCGGAGGCCGAGGACGCGCTCCGGCAGTACGCCGGCGAGCCGCTCTGCGTCGACGTCGTCGACACCGCGGCCTTCGTGCCGGAGGGCCCCCAGCCCACGGAGGGCGACGGCTGGCGGCTGCTCGGGCACGAGCAGGGGGCCGGCGAGGCCTACCGGACCGGGGTCGCCACGACCGACGAGCAGCTCGCCGCGCTGTGGGCGCGGTCCGGCCTGGGCGGCGAGCCGCCGCAGGTGGACTGGCAGACCGAGGTCGTCGTCTGGCTCGGGGCGGTGTACGGCAGCTCCTGCCCGGTGCGGCTGGACGACGTCGCCGTCACGGGCACGACGCTGCACGGCGAGATCGTCGTCCCGGGTTCCGGCCCGGGCACGGCGTGCACCGGGGACGCGAACCCGCACGCGTTCGTCGTGGCCGTGCAGCGCGACGTGCTCCCCGAGGGCCCGTTCAGGGTTCAGCTGAGCAGCAGCGACCCGCCGTCCGGCGTCCCGGAGGAGCGCACCGTCGTCGACGTCGACCTCTCCGCCCCGGGCGCGACGGCCTCCGATGAGCAGATCCACCTGGACCCCGACGCCGGCCTGCAGGAGGCCGCGCTCCTCGAGGACGGCGCCGCGGGCGTCCCCGACGCAGGAGCCCGCTACGTGTGGCGGCCGCGCCCGGAGTGCCGGGGCGTCGTCGTCGGCCCGTTCGCCGGCACGCTGTGGCGGCTCGCCGACGGCGAGGCGGAGTGGGCCGAGCAGGAGGGCCAGGAGCTGCGGGTCTCGCCGATCGACAAGGAGGCGCTCGTCCTCTCCTCCCCCGGGATGGACTACCTCTTCGTCCCGGCCGACGACGACGTCTGCGACCGCTAGGCCCGCACGCCGGAGCCACTCCCGGGCAGCGACCGACCCCCTCGCCGGGTGGGTCGAGGGGGTCGGATCGGGATGCCGCGTCAGTCCGCCGTGACCCGCGCCGGGTCCAGGTCCAGCCGCCGCAGCAGCTGGGCGTTGAGCGCGACCACGATGGTCGAGACGGACATGAGGATCGCCCCGACCGCCGGCGAGAGCACGATCCCGGCCCACGCCAGCACGCCCGCCGCCAGCGGCACGGCGACGAGGTTGTACCCGGTCGCCCAGACGAGGTTCTGCCACATCTTCCGGTAGGACGCCGTCGACAGGGCGATGACGGACACGACCCCGCGCGGGTCGTCCGAGGCGAGCACCACGCCCGCGGACTCGATCGCAACGTCCGTCCCGGCGCCCACCGCGATGCCGACGTCGGCTCGGGTCAGGGCGGGCGCGTCGTTGACGCCGTCGCCGGCCATCGCGACCGTGTGCCCGCGCGCCTGGAGCTCGGCGACCTTCGCGTCCTTGTCGGTCGGCAGGACCTCGGCGAACACCTCGTCGATGCCCAGCTGCGCGCCGACCGCCTCCGCGACGTGCCGGGCGTCGCCGGTCACCATCGCGACGCGGACCCCGCGCCGGTGGAGGGCGTCGACGGCGGCCTTCGACTCTGGGCGGATCGCGTCCGCGACGGCCAGCGCCCCGACCACCCGGCCGTCGACGACGACGTGCAGCACGCTCGCCGCCTGCTCGGTCCAGCGCGCCGTCGGCCCCGCGAGGTCCTCCGGCACCGCCGCGTCGAGCTCCGCCAGCAGGGCCGGTCCGCCGACGTGCACCGTGCGGCCGCCGACGACGGCCTGCACGCCCCGGCCCGGCAGTGTCCGGAAGTCGCTCACACCGGGACGCGCGCCCGTGTGCGCGGCGACGACGGCCCGCGCGACCGGGTGCTCGCTGTCCGCCTCGACCGCCGCGGCCAGGGCCAGCAGCTCGTCGTCGGTCGTGCCGCCGGTCGCGGCGTGCCCGACCAGCGTCACGCGGCCGGTGGTCAGCGTGCCGGTCTTGTCGAAGAGCACGGTGTCGACGGTGCGCATGCGCTCCAGCGCGAGGCGGTCCTTGACCAGGATGCCGGCGCGGGCGGCCCGCTCCGTGGAGATGGCGATGACGAGCGGGATGGCCAGTCCGAGGGCGTGGGGGCAGGCGATGACCAGCACCGTGACGGTCCGCTCGACCGCGTCGAAGGTGTCCCCGATCAGAGTCCAGACGACGAAGGTGATGACACCGACGCCCAGCGCGAACCAGAACAGGAAGGCCGCGGCCCGGTCGGCGAGCGCCTGCGCGCGCGAGCTCGACGCCTGCGCGTCCGCGACGAGCCGCTGGATGCCGGCGAGGGCGGTGTCGGCGCCGATCGCGGTCACCTCGACGCGCAGCGTGGAGTCGGTCGCAACCGTGCCCCCGACGACCTGGTCGCCGACGCCGCGGCGCACCGGACGGGACTCCCCGGTGATCATCGCCTCGTCCAGGTGCGCGCTGCCGTCGACGATGACGCCGTCCGCGGGCACGCGCCCACCGGCGCGGACGAGGACGACGTCGCCCGTGCGCAGCGCGTCGAGCGGGACCTCGACCGTGCCGTCGTCGGTGACCTTCTCGGCGAGGTCCGGCAGCAGGGCCGCGAGCGCGTCGAGCGCACCGGACGCCGCGCCGAGCGCGCGCATCTCGAGCCAGTGCCCGAGGAGCATGATCACGACGAGGAGCGCGAGCTCCCACCAGAAGTCGAGGGAGTCCGTGAACCCGAGGGTCGTCGCCCACGACGCGACGAACGCGACGGTGATCGCGAGCGCGACGAGCAGCATCATCCCCGGCCGGCGGGACCGCGCCTCGGTGACCGCGCCGGTCAGGAACGGGCGGCCGCCGTGCAGGTAGACGACCGTGCCGAGCACCGGTGAGATCCACGCCGACGCGGGGAACGACGGCGGCATGTAGCCGAGCAGGTCGGCGAACATCTCGCTGAACAGGACCACGGGGACGGCCAGCACGAGGCTGAGCCAGAAGCGGTCCCGGAACTGCGCGACGTGGCCGCCGTGACCCGCGTTCCCGTGGCCGGCGTGGGCCTGCGCGGCCGCCGCCTCGTGGTGCTCGTGGGTGCTCGCCGGGGCGTGGTCCTTCGCGGCCGCCGTCCCGTGGTGCTCGTGCGTGCTCATCGTCCGCTTCTCTCGATACCCCCAGGGGGTACCTGCGACAACCATGTCGACCCCGGGTCCATTCCCGCCGTGCGCCTCTTCGTCGAACCGTCATCTCCGTCCGCGTCAGCGCGGACCGTGCGGGCGTCGGTCACTCGGGTCACCGTTCCCGCCCCCGCTCCCCCGACACCGGTCTAGCGTCGAAGGACGGGCAGCGCTGCCCGGAAGGGGAGTGGTCATGACCGCCATCCGACCGACGACGACGTCGCCATGAGCGCCCCCCGCGACCTCCTCACGCTCGGCGTCGTCGGGAGCTCGCGCAAGCCCGACGAGCGCCGCGTCCCCCTGCACCCGCGCCACCTCGAGCGCGTCGACGAGGACCTGCGCCGCCACCTGGTCCTGGAGGCCGGGTACGGCGAGCGGTTCGGCTGGTCCGACGACCAGCTCAGGGGGCTCGTGGGCGCCGTCCGGCCGCGCGACGACGTCCTCGGCGGCTCCGACGTCGTGCTGCTGCCCAAGCCGCAGGTCGCGGACCTCGCCGAACTGCCCGACGGCGGCGTCCTGTGGGGCTGGCCGCACTGCGTGCAGGACCACGCGCTCACCCAGGTCGCGATCGACCGCCGGCTGACCCTCATCGCGTTCGAGGCGATGAACCACTGGGCGGGCGACCGCTTCTCGCTGCACGTCTTCCACGCCAACAACGAGATCGCCGGCTACGCCTCCGTCCTGCACGCCCTGCAGCTGGCGGGGTGCACCGGGCACTACGGACGCCGGCTCACCGCCGTCGTCATCGGGTTCGGCGCCACGGCGCGCGGAGCCGTCACGGCGCTGCTCGGGCAGGGCGTCACGGACGTCGTGGTGCTCACCCACCGCGCCGTGGCCGCGGTCAACGCCCCCATCCACGCCGCGCGGCTCGTCCACATCGAGGACGAGGACCCGGCGACGCACCTCAGCGACGTCGTCGGCGACCACGGGCGGATGCCGCTGGCCACGTTCCTGGCCCAGCACGACGTCGTCGTCAACTGCACGCTCCAGGACCCGGAGCACCCGCACATGTACCTGCGGACCGCCGACCTGGAGCTCTTCGCCCCGGGGAGCGTCGTCGTCGACGTCTCCTGCGACACCGGCATGGGGTTCGAGTGGGCACGGCCGACGTCGTTCGCGCACCCGACGTTCCTGGTCGGGGACCACGTCCTGTACTACGCGGTCGACCACAGCCCGTCGTACCTGTGGAACTCCGCGACGTGGGAGATCAGCGAGGCGCTGCTGCCCTTCCTGCGGGTGGTGATGCGCGGCCCGTGGTCCTGGGAGGCCGACGAGACGATCCGCCGGGCCGTCGAGATCCGCGACGGGCACGTGCAGAACCGCACGATCCTGTCCTTCCAGGGCCGGGACGCGGTCCACCCGCACCCCCCGCGGTACGCCACGGCGCTGGAGGTCGGGTCGTAGGTCCGGGTCGCGTGCGGGCCCCAGCCGCCCAGACTGGGGCCATGCGCCTCGTCCACCTGTCCGACGTCCCCGCCGTCACCGCCGAGCGTTTCGTCGCCCAGTCCCTCGTCGAGACCCCGACGTCGAGCCTGCGCGTCATCCGCCTCGCGCCCGGCCAGGATCTCCCGCCCCACCGCCACGGGTCCTCGGACCTGGACCTCCTCGTGGTCGAGGGCGTCGTCACGCTCGACGGCGAGGACGGGCCGGTGGAGGTCGGCGCCGGGGGTGTCGCCGTGCTGACCGGTGACGAGGAGCTGCGCGCCTCGAACCACGGGGACGACGACGTCACGCTCGTCGCCTTCCTGTCGCCGCCGTTCCCGCCGCGCGACTGAGACGGCGGTCCAGGCGTCCCCGCCACCGGGCAGCGGACGCCGAGGTCAGTAGGTCGCGAAGTTCTGGGTGAGGTACCAGCCGTGCTCCGGGTGGTGCCCGACGCCCACGCCCAGGTGCGTGTAGCCGGGCCGCAGGATGTTCTCGCGGTGCCCCGAGGAGTCCATCCAGCCCTGGTGCATGCGGTCCGCCACCTCGCCCGGGGACAGCCGCCCGCCGTCGTCGATCCACGCGACGTTCTCGCCGACGGCGCTCCAGCCGCCCGGGACCTGCGTCGCGTAGTCGGGGTTGTGCGCGAGCCGGCGACCCTCGCCCGCCAGCAGCTCCGACCAGCGCCGGGCGACGGACGCGAGACCGTCGTGCCCCTGCAGCGGCGGGACCCCGGCGGCCCGACGCGCCTCGTTGGCGAGCGCCAGCAGGCGGACCTCCACGTCGCGGGCGCCGGTGGACGGAGCCGGGGCGGGGGCGGGGGCCG
>NZ_AXCW01000124.1 GCF_000603945.1 Actinotalea ferrariae CF5-4
TCGGTGGTGGTCATGGTCTGCCCCTCAGTCCAAGATATTCGCACCCACAGCGCTCGGACCTGTACGGTTACCCGCATGACTCGCACAACGCATATCGCGCCTCGACTGCGCGACTACCTCGACTGAGCAGCTCGTGTCGAGACGTGCCACCGGCTGGACCCTGCTCCTGCTCGCCGTCAGCGGCGCCGTCGTCGTCGGTGCGCTCGGGGTGCGGGACGGTCGTGTCGACGCCTGGCTCGTGACGATCGCCGTCCTCGGCGTGGCGGGCGGCGTCACGACGGTCCTCCTGGACCGGCGCCGCACGGCCGACCTCGCGGCGGCCCGCTCCGAGGCAGGCGCCCTGCAGGGCTCCGCCCCCGGGGGCCGACGCGGGGGACACCGGGTCGGCTCCGGCAGCTGAGGCCGGCGGCTCAGCCGCCGACGCCGAGCAGGACCGCGACGAGCCAGGTGGCGGCGGCCGCCAGCGCGAGGGTCAGCTCGACGAGCAGTCCCAGCGCGGTGGCGCGGAGCGCCACGAAGGCCGACCGCCGCGCGGCCTCGGTGTCGCGCAGGCGGGCGTACTCCGCGGCGAAGAGACCGGCGGCGAAGAAGAGGAACAGCCCGACGACCGGGACGACGAAGAACCCGACGATGCCCGCGAGGCCCGCCAGGACCAGGGTGCGCCGGGGGACGCCGGACGCTGCCACGCGCTTCCCGGTGATGACGTAGGTCGCCAGGTTGCCCAGCGCCAGGAGCACCACCACGACGGCGAGGACGCCCCAGGCGCCGGGCGTGCCGCGGTCCAGCGCCCACAGGAGGACCGATCCTCCGATCGCCAGCGATCCGGGGATGACGGGGACGACCACCCCGACGAGGCCGACGAGCACGCCGATGCCGACCAGCACCTCCACCAGGTCCATCGGTCTCCTCGGGTCTGCGGCAGCGGGCGGGGCGGTGAGGGGCGGGGCGCGTGCTCGGGGACGGGAACCCGGCCGGACGGCGCAGGGCCCGACCGGGTCGTGCCGGTCGGGCCCTGCGAGGTCGTGCGGCGTCGGGCGGGCTCAGCGAGCCGGTGCGCCGTGTTCCTCCAGGAGGCGATCCGTCTCGTCCTGGATGTCGACGGCGACGTCGGCGAACGCGGAGGCGTGCCGACGGGCGTGGTGCGCGCAGAAGAGCAGCTCGCCCGTGGGCAGCAGCACGCGGACGTAGGCCTGGGCGCCGCAGCGGTCGCAGCGGTCAGCCGCGGTCAGCGGGGATCTCGTCGTAGTCGTCACGCGAACATGAAAGCATCCGGTCCCCGTCGGGGCCTCACGGAGAGGGCCGGGTTCGCTGACCGCGTAGCGCCACCACCCGGCCGCCGGGGGGAGCGGGCGGCGCTGCGGCACGTCGCGGCGGCCGTGTCGGACCGAGCGTCTACCCTCGGGGACGTGACGAGCACGCTGTCGGAGTCGAGCTACACCGCACGCCACCTGTCGGTCCTCGAGGGCCTGGAGGCGGTGCGCAAGCGCCCGGGCATGTACATCGGGACGACCGACTCCCGCGGTCTCATGCACTGCCTGTGGGAGATCATCGACAACTCCGTCGACGAGGCGCTCGGGGGGCACTGCGACCGCATCGCGGTGATCCTGCACGCCGACAGCTCCGTCGAGGTGCACGACAACGGGCGCGGGATCCCCGTGGACGTCGAGCCCAAGACCGGGCTCACCGGTGTGGAGGTCGTGTTCACCAAGCTCCACGCCGGCGGGAAGTTCGGCGGGGGCTCGTACGCGGCCTCCGGCGGGCTCCACGGCGTCGGCGCCAGCGTCGTCAACGCCCTCAGCGCTCGCCTCGACGTCGAGGTGGACCGCAACGGCAGGACCCACCGCATGACCTTCCACCGGGGCGAGCCCGGTGTGTACGCAGACCGGGACCGGCCGGATCCCGACGCGGCGTTCACGCCGTTCGTCGACGCCTCCGAGCTCACCGTCGTGGGGAAGGTCCCGCGGGCGCGCACCGGAACCCGCGTGCGCTACTGGGCGGACCGGCAGGTGTTCCCCGCGTCGGCCGTGTTCTCGTACGACGAGCTCGTCTCGCGCGTGCGTCAGACGACGTTCCTGGTCCCCGGCCTCACGGTCACGGTGCGCGACGAGCGGGGTCTGCCCGGGACGCCCGGTGCCGACGGGCCGCACGAGGAGACGTTCGTGCACCACGGGGGAGCCGTGGACTTCGTGGAGTTCCTCGCGCCCGACGCCGCGGTGACGGACACGTGGCGGCTGACGGGCTCCGGGACCTTCACGGAGACGGTGCCCGTGCTCGACGGGCGCGGCCACCTCACCTCGCAGGCGGTGGAGCGCGAGTGCGAGGTCGACGTCGCCCTGCGGTGGGGCACCGGCTACGAGACCGAGGTCCGGTCGTTCGTGAACATCATCTCCACGCCGAAGGGCGGGACCCACCTCGCGGGCTTCGAGCAGAGCCTGCTCAAGACCCTGCGCAAGGGGGTCGAGCAGAACGCCCGACGGCTCAAGGTCTCCACCAAGGACGTCGGGGAGCGGCTGGAGAAGGACGACGTGATGGCCGGCCTCACCGCCGTGCTGACGGTGCGCCTCGCCGAGCCGCAGTTCGAGGGCCAGACGAAGGAGGTCCTGGGCACCGGGCCCGTCCGCGCGATCGTCGCGCGGGTGGTGGAGAAGGAGCTGACCGCGCTGCTGACGTCGAGCAAGCGCGACCACAAGGCGCAGGCCTCGCTCCTGCTCGACAAGGTCGTCGCGGAGATGCGGGCCCGTCTGTCGGCGCGCAAGCAGAAGGAGATCTCGCGGCGCAAGAACGCCCTGGAGACGTCGGCGCTGCCCGCGAAGCTCGCCGACTGCCGCAGCGACGACGTCGACCGCAGCGAGCTGTTCATCGTGGAGGGGGACAGCGCGCTCGGTACGGCCAAGCTCGCCCGCAGCTCCGACTTCCAGGCGCTGCTGCCGATCCGCGGCAAGATCCTCAACGTCCAGAAGGCGTCGATCAGCGACATGCTCCGCAACGCGGAGTGCGCGGCGATCATCCAGGTGCTCGGCGCCGGGTCGGGGCGCAGCTTCGACCTGGACGCGGCGCGCTACGGCAAGGTCGTCCTGATGACGGACGCCGATGTCGACGGCGCGCACATCCGCACGCTGCTCCTCACGCTGTTCTTCCGCTACATGCGGCCCCTGGTCGACGCGGGACGGGTCTACGCCGCGGTGCCGCCCCTGCATCGCGTGGAGGTCCTCGGCGGCGGGTCTCGGAAGAGCGAGTACGTCTACACGTACTCCGAGGCGGAGCTGGCGACCACCCTGCGTCGCCTGGACAAGGCCGGCCGGCGCTACAAGGACGACATCCAGCGGTACAAGGGCCTGGGCGAGATGGACGCCGACCAGCTGGCCGAGACCACCATGGACCCGCGCCACCGCACGCTGCGCCGGGTCACGGCGCAGGACGCGGCGGCGGCCGAGCGGGTGTTCGAGCTGCTCATGGGCTCGGAGGTCGCGCCGCGGCGCGACTTCATCGTCGCCGGCGCCGCGCAGCTCGACCGGGCGCGCATCGACGCCTGACCGCGACCCCGCCTCGGGGACGGGGTCGACGGGCTCGCTGCGGCCATCCTGCGCACGACCGGTCGTCGTCGCGGTGTGACGGCGGCTGCCGGACCTCTACGGTGGTGCCCGTGACCGACCCGTACCTGAGCCCGGAGGGTGCCACGGCTCCGGGCCCCGGCGGCCTGGCCGCCCGTGCGGACGCACCGTCGGTCGTGGAGCTGCCCCCGGCGCACCTCGAGCTCGAGTGGCGCCCCCTCGTCGTGGCCGACGCCCCGGCGCTCCACCGCCTGCTCGGGGTGATCGAGGAGGCCGACGCGAGCCTGTCCCGGACCTCGGCCGCGGCGGCTCGCGAGCTCCTGACGGGGGACTGGAAGGACCTCGCCGCCGACACGCTCGCCGGGGTGGACGCGGGGGGCGAGCTGCGCGCGTACGCGATCGTCGAGGTGCGGCCGGGCGACCAGCGGACGGTCCGGGCCTTCCTCCGCGGTGGCATCCACCCGGCGTGGCGCGGACGCGGCGTCGGTCCCGCGCTGCTGCGCTGGATGGAGGGCCGCGGACGCCAGATGCTCGCGGCGTCCGGCAAGGACGTGCCGGGTCGCCTGGCGGTCTACGTGGACGAGGACCAGCGCGACCAGCGTCGGCTGTACGCGGCCGCGGGGTTCAGCCCGATCCGGTGGTACACCCAGATGCGCCGCCCCCTCGCTGCTCCGGTCCTGGACGCCACGGTGCCGGCGGGCCTCCAGGTCGTGCCCTGGAGCGAGGACCTCGACGACGCCGTGCGGCTCGCTCACAACGAGGCCTTCCTGGACCACTGGGGCACCGAGCCCCAGACGCCCGAGACCTGGCGGGGGCACCAGAGCGGGTTCGCCCCCTCGTGGAGCTTCGTGGCCCTCGACCCGTCCGGTGGTGACGACGCCGCGGCGGGCAGCAGCCCCGTCGTCGCCGGGTACCTCCTGTCAGGCCGCTACGAGGAGGACTGGCCCGCGCTCGGCTACTCCTGCGGCTACACGGAGCTCCTGGGGGTACGGCCGGCCTACCGGGGCCGCGGTCTCGCGGTCGCGCTCCTCGCCTCGGCGATGGAGGCGTACCGCGCCGACGGCATGCAGTACGCGGCCCTCAGTGTGGACGCCGCCAACCCGAGCGGCGCCCACACGCTGTACGAGCGGCTCGGCTACGAGCGCGTGCACGGCGAGGTCCTCTACAGCGTCGAGATCTGACTCAGCCGAGGGCGTGGACCGGCGCGGCGAGCGGCGAGCCGGATCCGTCGCGGCGATCGACCGGCCCGGGCAGGTCCACGGCCTGACCGGCGGAGCCCGCGGCGCGGGCCGGCGCGGGTCCGATCCAGGCGTGGAGAAGCACGTCCTCGCCCTTGAGGAAGCGGTGCGCGCGCACCCCGCCCGTCGCACGGCCCTTGGCGGGGTAGAGCGCGAAGGGCGTGACCTTCGCCGTGCCCGCCTGCGTCCCCGGCAGTGCGCCGGCGGCACCGGCGACCGTCACCACGAGGGCCTGGTCGGCGTCGTCGCCGGGCCGCACCGCGCCGAAGAACACCACGCGGTGGCCGGGCGCCACCTTGATGCCGGCCATGCCACCCGCCGGACGGCCCTGCGGGCGCACGGCCGAGGCGGCGAAGCGGAGCAGCTGGGCGTCGGTGGTCATGAGCACGAGCTCGTCGTCGTCCGTGACGGTGACGGCGCCCACGACCTCGTCGCCGTCGCGCAGCCCGATCACCTCCCAGGCGTCGCGGCTCGGCGCCGCCTCGGCGACGACCCGCTTGACGGTGCCGCCGGCGGTCCCGAGCGCGAGCGTGGGTGCGTCGGCGTCCAGGGAGACGAGTGCCAGGACGCGCTCGCCCGAGGGCAGGTCGAGGACCTCCGACACCGGCACGCCACCGGAGAGCGAGGGCGGACCGTCGGTCGGCGGCACGCCGGGAAGGTCCAGCACGCTGAGCCGCACCACGCGGCCCCGGCTCGTGACGGCACCGACGTGGGCCCGCGTGGTCGTGCGCACGTGGGAGACGACGACGTCGTGCTGCGAGCGCCGTCCCGCGCGCACCGGCGCGTCGTCGCCGGACGTCCTGGCGAGCAGGCCCGTGCCCGACAGCAGGGCCCAGCACGGCTCGTCGAGGACCTCCAAGGGGGCCGCCGTCCGCGCGGTGGTGGCGACGCCGCCGGCGGACTCCAGCAGGATCGTGCGGCGCGGCGTCCCGAACGTCCGGGCGACGTCGGACATCTCGGCGCTGACGACGGCGCGCAGCCGACGCTCGTCGCCGAGGATCGCCTCCAGCTCCGCGATCTCCGCCCGCAGCTGCTCGGCCTCCTTCTCCAGCTCCAGGCGGGAGAACTTCGTCAGGCGGCGCAGCCGCAGCTCCAGGATGTACTCCGCCTGCGCCTCGGACAGGTCGAAGACGCCCATGAGGCGCCCGCGGGCGACCTCCGCCGTGTCGGAGGTCCGGATGACCTGGATGACCTCGTCGATGTCGAGGATCGCCACGAGCAGGCCCTCGACCAGGTGCAGGCGCTCCTGCCGGCGGGCCAGGCGGTGGGCCGACCGCCGGCGGACGACCACGAGCCGGTGGTCCACCCACACGACCAGCAGGTCCCGCAGCCCGAGGGTCCGCGGCTGGCCGTCGACCAGCGCGACGTTGTTGATGCCGAACGAGTCCTCCATCGGCGTGGAGCGGTAGAGCTGCTCGAGCACCGCCTCGGGGTTGAAGCCCGTCTTGACCTCGATCACCAGCCGCAGCCCGTGCTCGCGGTCCGTGAGGTCGATGACGTCGGAGATGCCCGAGAGCTTCTTGGCCTGGACGCCTTCCTTGATCTTCTCGATGACCTTCTCGGGGCCGACCGTGTACGGCAGCTCCGTGACGACGATGCCCTTGCGCCGCGGCGTGAGGTTCTCGAACCGGGCCGTCGCGCGCGTCCGGAACGAGCCGCGGCCGGTCCGGTAGGCGTCCCGCACCCCGTCCAGACCGACGATCTTCCCGCCGCCGGGCAGGTCGGGCCCGGGGACGAAGCGCATGAGGTCGTCCACGGTCGCGTCCGGGTGGTCGACGAGGTGCCGCGCCGCCGCGACGACCTCCACCAGGTTGTGCGGCGGCATGTTGGTGGCCATGCCGACGGCGATCCCGGACGCCCCGTTGACGAGCAGGTTCGGGATGGACGACGGGAGCACGGACGGCTGCGTCAGCTTGTTGTCGTAGTTCGGGACGAAGTCGACCGTGTCCTCGTCGAGGTCCGTGACCATCGCCATCGCGGCGGGGGCCAGCCGGGCCTCGGTGTACCGGGCGGCCGCGGGGCCGTCGTCGAGCGAGCCGAAGTTGCCGTGGCCGTCCACCAGCGGCAGCCGCAGAGAGAACGGCTGCGCCATCCGGACGAGCGCGTCGTAGATGGCCGTGTCGCCGTGCGGGTGGAGCTTGCCCATCACCTCGCCGACGACGCGCGCCGACTTCACGTAGCCGCGGTCCGGGCGCAGGCCCATGTCGGCCATCTGGAACAGGATGCGGCGCTGCACCGGCTTGAGGCCGTCGCGCGCGTCCGGCAGGGCCCGGGAGTAGATGACCGAGTACGCGTACTCGAGGAAGGAGCCCTCCATCTCGGCGGCGACGTCGATGTCGACGATGCGCTCCTCGACGGGTTCCACGGGTCCGGTCGGACCGGTCGTGCGGCGGGCCATCGGCGCGGGTGCTCCTCACAGGGGACGGGTCGGCGGGACGGGTCGACGGGACATGTCGGTGCGGCGTGCGGTGCCATTGTCCCCGCTGCCGCGGCCCGCCCGGCGCAGGCGCGCGGCGGGACGGGTGGCCCGGGACAGCCAGGGAGGCCGGGCGGCGGCGGACGACGCCGCGCCGTCCGATGGGCCCGGTGTCAGGGCCGTACCGCCGTCTAGCCTGGTCCGGTGACGGTCGACGGCGCGGCACCGGCCTACCCCCAGCACTGGGAGGCGGACGTCGTCCTGCGCGACGGCGGGACCGCGCACGTGCGGCCGATCCTGCCCGCGGACGCCGCGGCGCTGCAGCAGTTCCACGTCGGGCAGTCCGAGCGGTCGATCTACTTCCGCTTCTTCGCGCCGCTGGAGCGGTTGCCGGAGTCCGACCTGCGGCGGTTCACGCAGGTGGACCACCGGGACCGGGTCGCCCTGGTCGCGGTCGCGGGCGACGCCCTCGGTGAGCACATCATCGCCGTCGCCCGGTACGACCGCGTGGGGACCCGCACGGCCGAGGTGGCCTTCAACGTCGCGGACGACCACCACGGACGCGGGCTCGGCTCGGTCCTGCTCGAGCACCTCGCGGCGGCGGCGCGCGAACGCGGCATCGAGCGGTTCACCGCCGAGGTGCTGCCGCAGAACGCGCAGATGATCGCCGTCTTCCGCGAGGCCGGGTACGCCGTCAGCCAGCGCCTGGACGACGGCATCCTCACCGTCTCCTTCGACCTGGACCCGACGGAGCGGTCCCGCGAGGTCATGGCGGACCGCGAGCACCGGGCCGAGGCGCGCAGCATGCGAGGCCTGCTGGACCCGTCCAGCGTGCTGGTCGTCGTCGCCGCCGAGCCCGGCAGCGCGCGGGAGCGCCGCCTGGCGTCCGCGGTCGCCCGGCACCTCGTGGAGGCCGCCCCGGCCGGGCGCCGGCCGGTCGTGCACGTCGTGGACCCCGCCGGGACGGGGGAGGACGTCGCGTCCCCGCCGTACGGCGTCGAGCGTCACGCCACGGTCGAGGACGTGCCCGGCACCGTGGACCTCGTCGTCCTCGCCGTCCCGGCCGCCACCGCCGCGGACGTGGTGCGCCGGTGCGCGCGGCTGCGCCCGCGCGGCGTCGTGGTCCTCTCCGGGGGCTTCGCCGAGGTGGGACCGGAGGGCCTGGCGCACCAGCGGGACCTGCTCCGCAGTGCGCACGCGGCCGGCATGCGGGTCCTCGGCCCGGCGAGCTTCGGCCTGCTGCGTCACGACCTCGCCGACGACGGGGCCGTGCGGACCGTGAACGCCTCGCTCGCCCGCGACCTGCCCGAGCCCGGCCGGCTCGCCCTCTTCTGCCAGTCGGCACCGCTGGCGG
Organism: Actinotalea ferrariae CF5-4; assembly: GCF_000603945.1. Taxonomy (GTDB): domain Bacteria; phylum Actinomycetota; class Actinomycetes; order Actinomycetales; family Cellulomonadaceae; genus Actinotalea; species Actinotalea ferrariae. The sequence goes on from NZ_AXCW01000124.1 coordinate 8,560, forward strand.
TCGGCCTGCTGGAGTCCGCGAGCCGCCGCCGCATCGGGCTGTCGACGTTCGTCTCGTCGGGCAACCGCGCCGACGTGTCCGGCAACGACGTCATGCAGTTCTGGACCGACGACCCCGCCACCGACGTCGTCGGCCTCTACCTCGAGTCGATCGGGAACCCGCGCAAGTTCTCCCGTGTGGCACGTCGTCTTGCCGCGACGAAGCCCGTGGTGGTGCTCACGGCGGGTCGCTCCGGGCACGTCATCCCGGCGGGCCACGCCGTCCGGCTCACGCGGGTGCCGCGCCAGGCGCTCGACGAGCTCCTCCGGCAGTCCGGGGTCATCCGCGTGGACAGCCAGCACCAGCTCCTCGACGTCGCGCAGCTCCTGGTGCACCAGCCGCTCCCGACCGGCCGCAGGGTCGCCGTCGTGGCCGGGTCCGACCCGCTGGCCGCGCTGGCGGCGGAGGCGGTGGCCTCGGCGGGCCTGACCGTCAGCGGCCGGTGGACCACCGCCGACGACGACGCGGCCACCCTCGAGACGCTGCTCGCCGCGGTGGCCGCGGACCGGGCGTCGCACGACGCCGTCGTCGTGGTCCACGTCCCGACGGACGGCCCGACGGACCCGGCGGTCCCGCGGGCCGTGGCGCGCGCGGCCGCGGACTCCGGCACGACGACCGTCGCGTCCGTCCTGGGCCTGCGGGGGATCACCCCGGAGCTCACGGCCGAGGACGCCGCCGGCACCGCGCGCACCGTGCCCGCCTACGCGGCTCCCGAGGACGCCGTCGTCGCGCTGGCCGGGGCCGCCCGCTACGGCGCGTGGCGGTCCGCGGACCACGGGAGACCGCTGCGGCTCGAGGGCGTCGACCCGGGCGCGGCTCGCCGTCTGGTGACGGACCGGATGCGCGACGCGGGCCCCGGTGTCGTGACGATGGACGCGGAGGGTGTCCGGGACCTGCTGGCCTGCTACGGCATCGAGGTGTGGCCCACCGTCGTCGTCCGGGACGCCGGGGAGGCCGTGGCGGCCGCGGACCGGCTGGGCTGGCCGGTGGCGCTGAAGAGCACGGCCGGGCACCTGCGTCACCGCATCGACCTCGGCGGGGTGCGCCTGGACCTCGCCGACGCCCCCGCGCTCGAGGCGGCGCTGGAGCAGATGCGCACGCACCTGGCGTCCTTCGGCGAGACCGACCGGCCCTTCGAGGTGCAGCGCATGGCGCCGCCCGGCGCCGCCTGCGTGGTCCGCTCGGCGGAGGACCCCCGCTTCGGGCCCGTCGTCTCGTTCGGGCTCGCGGGGGACGCGGTGGACCTCCTCGGGGACATGAGCCACGGCATCGCGCCCCTGACCGACACCGACGTGCGGGAGATGGTCCGCGCGGTCCGGGCCGGGCCCCGGCTGTTCGGCTACCGCGGGCTGCCGGCCGCGGACGTGGCTGCGCTCGAGGACGTGCTCGCGCGGGTCAGCGTCCTGGCCGACGACGTCCCGGAGCTGCACCACCTCGAGCTGCACCCCGTCGTCGTGGGGGAGCGCGGTGCCGCGGTCCTGGGCGCGCAGGTGCAGCTGTCCGAGACGGACCGGGTGGACAGCGGGCGGCGCGTCCTGCCCGCCTGACGCCCGCACCGTCCACCGACCTCGTCGTGGCGCCCGCGGCGAGGCCCCGGGGTGGGAGGATGTGCCGGTGCCCACGACGAAGGACCTCCGCAGCGCCCTGGACATGGCCGGCTACTACCCGGAGCTCGTCGCCGACGTGCTCGACGTCGCCCTCGGGGGCGAGGACGTGGTCGCGCACCTGGTCCACCCCGAGACGACGTTCGACGCCGCCGAGGTGCGCCGCCACGTGACGGTCCTCGTCCTCACCCCGACGCGCCTCGTGCTCGCCCACGTGGACGACCATCCCGCCGACGCGGTGCACCCCTCGGCCAGCGCGTCCGCGACCACCGAGTCCGTCCCGCTGGAGCAGGTCCACACCGTCGGCCTCACCCACGTGGTGCCCGTCCCGGAGCGGCACAAGCCCGGCGCCACCCCCGCGGAGCTGACGCTCGCGCTGGGCTGGGGCGCCGTCCGGCGCATCGACCTGGAGCCCGCGACGTGCGGCGACCCCGAGTGCGACGCCGACCACGGCCTGTCCGGCACGAGCACGCCCGACGACGTCGTCGTGCGCGTCTCCGCGCGGGCGGAGGGCAAGGAGGCGGTGCGCGCCGCCGTCGGCTTCGCCCGGGCGCTGTCCACCGCGACGGCTGCGGCGCGGGGGCGCCGGTGACGGCCCTGGCCCCCGGGGTCGTGCCCGCGGGCCTCGTGCTGCCCGACTACGGCGGCCGGTGCCTGGACCAGGTCCTCCCTGCCGCCCTCGGTGCCCTGGGGGTCACGACGCCGGACGGGGTCGCGGACGCGGCGGCCGCCCAGGGGCGCCTCGGTGTGCCCGCGGCGGAGCGGGTCGTCGTCGTCCTCGTCGACGGCCTCGGCCACCGGATGCTCGCCGAGCGCGCCGGGCACGCGCCCTTCCTGCGCCGGCTCCTGCCGGACGCGCGCCTGCTCACCTGCGGGTTCCCCTCCACGACCGCGACGTCGATGGGTCTGCTCGGCACCGGCCGGGGCGCCGGGCGCACCGGTCTGGCCGGCTACACCGTGCGGAACCCCGCCGACGGCGGCCTGGCCAACCTGGTCTCCTGGACGGGCGTGGACGAGCCGCGCCGCTGGCAGCGCGAGCCGTCGCTGCTCGGGCACGCGGCGGAGCACGGCCTGACCGTCCACTCGGTCGGGCCGGCGGCGTTCGCCGGCTCGGGTCTCACCGACGCCGCCCTGTCCGGGTCCACCTACGTGGCCGCCGAGGCGCTGGAGGCGCGCGTCGACGCGACCCTGCGCGCGCTGCGGTCCGGCCCGGGCCTGGTGTACCTGTACTGGGGGCACGTCGACAAGGTCGGCCACCAGCACGGGTGGCGGTCGCCGGAGTGGGGTGACGCCCTCGCGGAGGCCGATGCCGAGCTGGGGCGCCTCGCCCGCTCCGTGCCCCGGGGCACCGTCGTCGTCCTCACCGCCGACCACGGGATGGTCGACGTCGACCCGGCCCAGCTCGTCGACGTCGCGGTGGAGCCGGCCCTGCGGGCGGACGTGGAGCTGGTCGCCGGGGAGCCGCGGGCGGTCCACGTCCACACCGCGCCCGGCGCCGCGCCGCTGGTCGCCGACCGCTGGCGGGAACGGCTCGGCGGTGCCGCGGTCGTCCTCGAGCGCGCCGAGGCGATCGCGGCCGGGCTCTTCGGCGAGGTGGCCGCGCACGTGGAGCCCGTCCTCGGCGACGTCGTCGTCGCCGCGACGGGGTCCGCCGGCGTGGCGGACTCGCGCACCCAGACGCCTCACTCGATGCTGCTGCGGGGCATGCACGGATCGTTGACGCCGGGGGAGATGGAGATCCCCCTGCTCGTGGTGGCGTGAGGGAGGGCGACCGGTGGCAGAGCTCGTGTTCTTCAGCGGGACCATGGACTGCGGCAAGTCGACGTTGGCGCTGCAGCTGGACCACAACCACGCCGCACGCGGCCGCGGCGGGGTGATCTTCACGCGCAACGACCGGGCAGGCTCGGACGTGCTGTCCTCGCGCCTCGGCCTGCGGCACCCGGCCGTGGAGGTGACCGACGCCACCGACTTCTGGGACGAGGTGGTCTCGCGCCGCGGGCGCGGGGAGCGGGTCGACTACCTCGTGTGCGACGAGGCGCAGTTCTACACGCCGGACCAGGTCGAGCAGCTCGCCGCGCTGGTCGACGAGCTCGGGGTGGACGTCTTCGCCTTCGGCATCACGGCGGACTTCCGGACCCGGCTCTTCCCGGGGTCCGCGCGCCTCATCGAGCTCGCGGACCGCGTCGAGGTCCTGCAGGTCATGTCGCTGTGCTGGTGCGGCGCCCGCGCGACCCACAACGCGCGGACCGTGCGCGGCGTCATGGTGGTCGAGGGGGCGCAGGTCGTGGTGGGGGACACGGGCGCGGCGGCCGAGGTCGGCTACGAGGTGCTCTGCCGGCGTCACCACATGCGCCGGATGACCGTGGCGTCGGCGCGGGCCACGAGCACCGCCCCCGAGACGCTGCCGTTCACCGTGGAGGACGCGCACCGGGGCTGAGTCCCGGACCGCGGGTGTCCCGCGGCGCGAGGCCGTCGCCCGCTGGGCGGCTCAGTCGGACTTCGCGCCGAAGACGATCTCGTCCCAGCTCGGGACGCTGGCACGGCCACGCTTGGCGCGGGGCCGACCGCCACCGCTCGCGCGCGCCGACCGGTCGTCGGGGACGCCCGCGCCCGGCTCCGGCGCGGCG
>NZ_AXCW01000125.1 GCF_000603945.1 Actinotalea ferrariae CF5-4
CCGCTCCGCCGCCTCGCCCGAGCCGGCCACGCCGGCCAGCGCGGCCCGCAGGGTCTTGCGGCGCTGCGCGAAGGCCGCGTCCACGACGGCGAACACGGCCTGGCGGGACGCCGTCGTCGTCGGGGGCTCGCGGCGGTCCAGGGCCACGAGGGCGGAGTCGACACGCGGGACCGGCCAGAACACGGCCCGGCCGATGGAGCCGGCCCGCCGGGCGTCGGCGTACCAGGCCGCCTTGGCCGACGGGATGCCGTAGGTCCGCGAGCCGGGCGGTGCCGCGAGGCGGTCCGCCACCTCCGCCTGCACCATGACCAGCACCCGCTCGAGGGAGTCGAAACGCTCCAGGAAGGACAGGAGCACCGGCACCGCGACGTTGTACGGCAGGTTCGCCACGAGCGCCGTCGGGGGCGGGCCGGGCAGGGTCGTGACGGTGAGGGCGTCGGCCGGGAGGACCTCGAGCCGGTCCACCGCGTCGGGCATGCGCTCCGCGACGGTCAGCGGGAGCTGCCGGGCCAGCACGGGGTCGATCTCCACCGCGACGACCGACGCACCCGCCTCGAGCAGCCCCAGCGTGAGCGACCCGAGCCCGGGCCCGATCTCCACGACGCGCTCGCCCTCGCGGACGTGCCCCGTGCGGACGATCTTCCGGACGGTGCCGGTGTCGACGACGAAGTTCTGGCCCCACGTCTTGGTGGGGCGGATGCCCAGCCGCCCTGCGAGGTCGCGGACCGAGGCCGGACCGAGCAGCGCGTCTGTCATGCCGACGAGCCTAGGGCCACCCGGCCGGGGTCCGCGGGAGCGGTCCGGCCGGGTGGCCCTGGGTGCAGCCGGGGCTGCGGGGTCGGTACGGCTCAGCGCAGGCCGAGCTTGCTCGAGCAGTGCGGCCACTGGCCCCAGCCGGAGCGCGCCTGGAGGATCTGCGCGCGCTGGGTCTGCTCGGCGGGCGAGGCCTCGCTCGGCAGCCCGGAGCCGCCGACCGACCGCCACGTCGACAGCGAGAACTGGTACAGCCCGTAGTAGAGGCCGTTGCTGGAGACGATCGTCGGGTTGCCGCCCGACTCGCACTGGGCCAGGGCGGCCCAGACGTCGCCACCGACCGTCGAGGGGGCGGGCGCCGGAGCGGTCGAGCCGCCCGAGGAGGACCGCGACGACGTCGCGGCCGGCGCGGGGGGCGGCGGGGGCGGCGGGCGCTCCTTGGTGCCGCGGCGCACGACCTCGGTCACCGGCTCCCGGGTGACGCCGTCGCTGAGCAGCATGCGCGACTCCTCGACGCCGTCCACGAGGACGACCCGGTGGACCGTGGTCTGCTCGCCGGGGACGCCGGCCACGGCGGTCTCGGACTGGCCGCGGAAGAGCGCGTCCGTGTCCTCGACGACCTGCTCGAACGGCAGCTCGGTGAGCGTCGACCGCTCCTCGGCCACGACCCGCTGGACGGTGACCGTCAGTCGGGGGCCGGCCTCGCCGGCGACGTGGTGCACCTGGACCCGGTCGAGCGGACCGAGCTCCACGCCCAGGCCCGCGAGGACGGCCTCGAGGCCGACGGAGGCGTCCGCGACCTCGCGCGTCTGCCCGTCGACGACGACGTCCACCGGTCCCTCGGCGTCCAGCCGGACCCCGAGGTCCGTGCGCTCCGCCGACCGCGACGCGACCAGACGCACGTCACCGCCGCGCGCGGCGAGGGTCCCGAGGGCCTCGTCGGCGTCGAGGGCGGTGACCCACAGGCGCGTCTGCTGGCCGTCGACCAGGGCGACCACCTGACGGGCCCGCCGCACGACGATCTCGTCACCGCTGTGCAGGGCCGCGCCCGGCTCGGGGGCGACGACGTCACGGGGGCCGACCTCGAGGTCGTGCGCGGCGAGGACCCCACCGACGCTGCCGGCGAAGGTCGAGACGGTGGTGGTGGCGCCGTCGATGTCGAGGGTGACGGTCTTGTGCGCGCCGGCGACGGCGACGGTGCCGCCGGTGAGGGCGAGGGCGGCGGCGAGGCCGCCGATGAGGAGGGGCCTGCGGGCCCGGGAGCGCGGCGCGGGGCCGGCGTGCTCGTGCTGGGCGTTCTCGTGCTGGGCGTGCTCGGTGTCGGTGGTCGGGGTGCTGTGCTGCGGGCGGCGCGGGACGGCGCGGCGGAGGGCGGGGAAGGTCACGGGGTTCCAGACGTCGGTCGTCCCGGGCACAGGGGCGGGTGCGCCGTCGTGGCGCCCGACGGGGTCCGCGCGGGGCGCGGGCACCGATCGGGTCCGGGTCCCTGATCCGGCCGTCATCCCGACCGCGGAGGGCCGGTCGTGCGGTCGTCGCCCCGGTGCGGCGGGGTCCGCTGCGGCCGGTCGGGCCCTAGCAAGCAGAGCCCGCCCCGGCCAAGGGCGACACGGCACCGTAACCGATCCGTGACCAGGCGCCAAGGGTCGTGAGGGAGGTCACAGCAGGACGTCGGTGCAGGTCAGGACCGTGTCAAGACCCGGTTCGGGTCACGTCGAGGTCAAAACCCCAGGCTGCGGGCGGTGCCCAGCCGTCACCCGGACGGCTCAGCGCCTCAGTACCAGTTGCGTGCCTGGGAGTGCTGCCACGCCCCGCACGGCGTCTCGTAGCGGGCCGCGATGTAGCCCAGGCCCCACGAGATCTGCGTCGCGGGGTTGGTCTGCCAGTCGGCCCCCGCCGTGGCCATCTTGGTGCCCGGCAGCGCCTGGGGGATCCCGTAGGCGCCGCTGGAGCGGTTGGCCGCGTCCACGCGCCAGTTGCTCTCCTTGGTCCACAGCGCGTCGAGGCAGGCCCACTGGTCCTCGCCCCAGCCGCGCGCCAGGACCATGTCCCGGCCGATGGCCCGGGAGGTGCCCGGGTCGACCGCCGGCCCGACCGGCACCGGGGGCGCCGTGCGGGTCCCCACCCGGACGACCTGCGTGACCGGCTGGGACACCGCGGTCTCGACGAGCACCTTGCGGTCCACCTCGACGCCGTCGACGAGGTAGGCCTCGTACGCGACGGTCCGCAGACCGTCCGCGCCGGCGGTGACCACCACCTCGCGGCCCTCGTCCAGGTCGGGGTCGTCCTCGCGGACGGTCTCGAACGGCAGGGCCGTCGTCTCCGTCCGCACCTCGGTGGTCACGCGGGTCACCAGGACGGCGAGGCCGTCGACCGCGGCGGCCTCGAGCGGGACTGACACCCGGTCGTGCTGACCGAGCACCACGCCGGCCTCGAGGAGCACGTCGCGGACCGTCTCCCCGGACGTGCGGAGCTCCTGGGTGGCACCGTCGACGGTCAGGTGGAGCGTGCGGGTCTCCATGACGGCCTCGCGCTCGGCCGCGGCGCGCGACGCCGCCGAGGGCACCTGCCGCAGCCCGAGCTCGGCCGCGACGTCCGCCGCGCTCGCCACGCCCCCGGCCAGGCCGACCGACGGCAGCACGGTCGTCTGCGTCGCGAACGCCGCGGTGCCGCCGACGAGGAGCGCGAGCACGGTCACCTGCGCGGTCGACCGCGCGATCCTGACGGCCCCGCCGCGGCGCCGCTCCCGGCGACGCAGCTCCCGGCGGGTGGCACCGGCAGGGCTCTCGGGCACGTGGCGATCCGTCCGTCGGGGGCGCGGGCACGGCCCGTCACGACGGAGGGCCGGGGTCGACGGTAACGGACCGGACACGGCGACGGGTAGTCGGACGTCCCGACCTCACCCGCTGACCTGCGTCCGAGGAGCAGCCGACCCGCCCGCAAGCCCGGTCCGTCGACCCACCTGCGGCGCACCGACGACCGCGCCTCACCAGGGCCCGTAGAGCTCCTCGGCGGTGGTCCACAGGGTCCGGCAGAGCGTCGAGAGGTCCACGTCGAGCTCCTGGGCGAGCCGGCGGGTGGTCGCGGCGGCGAGGTACGGCGCGTTGGGGCGACCGCGGTAGGGGTGCGGGGTGAGGTACGGGGCGTCCGTCTCGACCTGCAGCAGCGTGAGCGGCACCTCGCGCAGGGCAGCCCGGAGCCCCTGGGCGGCCGAGAAGGTCACGGTGCCGGCGAAGGAGAGGTACCACCCCTGCTCCGCGCACAGCCGGGCCATCGCGGCGTCGCCGGAGAAGCAGTGGAACACCGTGCGCTCCGGGGCGCCGTCGGCGAGCAGCACCTCCACGACCTCGGCGTGCGCGTCCCGGTCGTGGATCTGCAGCGCCAGGCCGAGCTCCTTGGCCAGGGCGATGTGGGCGCGGAACGCCTCGCGCTGCACCCGCCGCCCCTGCTCACCCGCGCGGAAGAAGTCCAGCCCGGTCTCCCCGACGACGCGGATGCGGTCGTTGCCCGCGGCGATCGCGGCGATCTGGGCCATCGCCTCGTCCAGCGGGACGGCGTGGTGCTCGCGCGGGTCGGGCTCGAGGCCGTCGGGGGCGACCTCGCGGACGCCCGCGTGCAGCGGCACCTCGTTCGGGTGCAGCGCGACGCCGCCCAGCAGGGCCGGCTGCTCGCGCACGACGACGTCGGTCCAGCGCGCCGCGGGCAGGTCGCAGCCGATCTGGACCATCCGGGTCACGCCGACCGCGGCGGCCCGCTCCACCTGCTCGGCGACCGTCGGCGCGGCGGGCCCGCCGTCGAACCCGCCCGCGCCCGGCGCCGCGTGGTCCAGGTGCGTGTGGTCGTCGACGACGGGGTGCGGCAGCGGCTCCGGCGCCGGCGGCCAGGACCGGTCGCGCTCGCGCCCCACCTCAGGCGTCCTCGCCGCGCAGGCGGGCCAGCTCCTCCTCCACCACGGAGTCGTCGAGCTTGGTGAAGATCGGCGTCGGCTTGGCGACCGGCGCCCCCACGGGCACGTCGGTGAACGCCCACGGCGGCGTCGTCGAGTACTCGCCGGTGATGATCGGGTACGGGTGACCGTCGTCGAGGTCCTCGACCTCGACGACCCGCGGCATCGGCATGAGGTCGCCGTCGCCGCCCAGCGTGCGGTGCACGGCGTTGGCCGAGTGCGGCAGGAACGGCGCGAGCAGCGTGTTGCAGCACCACACCGCCTGCGCCGCCGTGTGCAGCACGGTCGCGAGCCGCTCGCGCTCGTCCTCGCCCTTGAGCTTGAACGGCGCGGTGTCCGTGACGTACTTGTTCACCTCGCCGACGACGCGCATCGCCTCGCCGACCGCCTGGCGCTGCCGGTGCCGCGCGATGAGCCCGCCGACGGTGTCGAAGCCCGCGCGCACGGTGGCCAGGAGGGCCTCGTCGACGTCGGTGCGCTCGCCGGGCGCGGGGATCTCGCCGAAGCTCTTGGCGATCATCGAGGCGGTCCGGTTGACGAGGTTGCCCCAGCCGGCGACCAGCTCGCCGTTCGTGCGGGAGACGAACTCCCGCCAGGTGAAGTCCGAGTCGGAGTTCTCCGGGCCCGCCGCGCAGATGAAGTAGCGCAGCGCGTCGACCTGGTACCGCTCCAGCACGTCCCGCAGGTAGATGACGACGCCGCGGGAGGAGGAGAACTGCTTGCCCTCCATGGTGAGGAACTCCGAGGACACGACCTCGGTGGGCAGCGTGAGGTCCCCGTAGGCCCCCGGCTCGCCGCCCCGCTCGCCGCGACCGGCGTAGCCCAGGAGCTCCGCCGGCCAGATCTGCGAGTGGAACGTGATGTTGTCCTTGCCCATGAAGTAGTAGGACAGGGCCTCCGGGTCGTTCCACCACTCGCGCCAGCGCTCGGGCTCGCCCAGGCGCCGCGCCCACTCGATCGAGGCGGACAGGTACCCGATGACGGCGTCGAACCACACGTACAGGCGCTTGGTCGGCTGGTCCTCCCAGCCCTCCAGCGGCACGGGGATGCCCCAGTCGATGTCCCGCGTCATGGCACGCGGCTTGATGTCCTGCAGGATGTTGCGGCTGAACCGGATGACGTTGGGGCGCCAGGTCCCGGACGCCTCCCGCTCGTCGAGCCAGGCCGCGAGCGCGTCCGCGAGGGCCGGCAGGTCGAGGAAGAAGTGCTGGGTCTCGACGAACTGCGGGGTCTCCCCGTTGATGCGGCTGCGCGGCTCGATGAGCTCGGTCGGGTCGAGCTGGTTGCCGCAGCTGTCGCACTGGTCGCCGCGGGCCTCGGCGTAGCCGCAGTACGGGCACGTGCCCTCGATGTACCGGTCCGGGAGCGTCCGGCCGGTGGAGGGCGAGATCGCGCCCCGGGTGGTGCGCTCGACCATGTAGCCGTTGGCGTGCACCTGGCGGAACAGCTCCTGCGCCACCGCGTAGTGGTTCGCCGTCGTCGTACGGGTGAAGAGGTCGTAGGAGCAGCCCAGGGCCGCGAGCTCCTCGACGATGATCCGGTTGTTCCGGTCGGCGAGCTCGCGGGCGGTCGTCCCCTCCTTGTCGGCCTGGATGAGGATCGGCGTCCCGTGCTCGTCGGTGCCCGAGACCATGAGCACCTCGTGGCCCGCCATCCGCATGTATCGGCTGAAGACGTCGGAGGGGACGCCGAAGCCGGCGACGTGTCCGAGGTGGCGGGGGCCGTTGGCGTAGGGCCACGCGACCGCCGAGAGGATGTGGGCCATGGGCACCGATCCTAGTGAGCGGGCAGGTCCCCGCTGACCGGTGTCGCCCGGGTCACGGCGGGAGGAGGCGCACCAGACGGTCGTCCCCCGGGCGGGGCTCCCCGCGCCCGTCGGTGTTGTTCGTCAGGACCCAGAGCGCACCGTCCGGCCCGACGGCGACGTGCCGGAGGCGACCGAGCGCGCCGACGAGGTGCGCGACCGGCTCCCCCGCGACGCCGCCGTCGGCCCAGGGCACCTCCCACAACCGGGCGCCGCGCAGCGCCGCGACGTAGACGGCGTCCTGCGCCGCGGCGATCCCGCTCGGCGAGGCGACGCCCGTGGTCCACGTGACCAGCGGGTCGACGAAGTCCGGCGCGCCGCCGGTGCCCTCGACGTCGGGCCAGCCGTAGTTGCCGCCCGGGCGGATGGCGTTGAGCTCGTCGAGCGAGTTCTGGCCGAACTCGCTGGCCACGAGGGTCCCGTCCGGGTGCCAGGCGAGGCCCTGGACGTTGCGGTGGCCCAGGCTCAGCACCGGGCTGCCCGGGAACGGGTTGCCGGGCGCCGGCTCGCCGTCGGGCGTCACCCGCAGGATCTTCCCGGCGAGGGAGGCCGGGTCCTGGCTCGCGCCCCGGGCCTGGGCGTCGCCCGTGGCGACGTAGAGGTTCCCGTCGGGCCCGAACGCGAGGCGCCCGCCGTTGTGGGTGCCCTCCGCCGGGATCCCGGTGAGCACCGGCTCGAGGGGTGCGAGGGTGCCGGCGGCCGGGTCGAGGGTGGTCCGGACCACCTCGTTGCCGCCCGGCGTGGTCCGGTAGAGGTACACCTCGAGGGCGGCCCCCGTCGCGGACCCGGCCCCGCCGTCCGGCGTCTCCGGGGGCACCGCCACCCCCAGCAGGCCACCCTCCCCGCCGGTCGCCGTGCCCGCCACCAGCTCCTCCGCGCCCGGCCCGCCCAGCGTCACGACGCCGTCGTCCCGCAGGAGGAGGACCTGCGCCGGGTCCCGCAGGGTCACCAGGACCGCGCCGCCGGGCAGGAACGCCAGGCCCCACGGGCTGGTGAGCCCGGTCAGGACGTCCTGCGGCGTCGCCGTCGCCTCCGGCAGCGCCGGGCCGGGCACCGCGACCGACGACGGCGCCGCGGTCACCTCCGGCGCCACGGTCGCGGACGGCGGGGCCGAGGGTGCCTGGGGTGTCGCCACCGTCGGGGTCCGCTCGGGCTCGGCCGAGCACGCGGCGACCGCGAGCGCCACGACGCCGACGACGGCGGCGCCCCGCAGCCGCACGCCGGTCAGGACGGTCCGCATGTCGTCTCCCCGTGTCGACCTGCCGTGGACTACCGGTTCCTCGGTGCAACGCACGGTTCCCGTGCCACGTTCCCGCGCTCCAACCTTGGGCGGGACGCCGCGGGACGGGCGGAGCCCCCGGGGGGCGGGACGGGTAAGGCCGCGGGAGGCGGGACGGGACGGGCCGCGAGGGCCGGGGCGTGGCACCCGGCTTAGCCTGGGGCCATGAGTGCGACCGGGACGACCGACCCCACGCCGCGGCGGGCCCTGCTCGTCGTGGACGTCCAGCCGACCTTCTGCGAGGGCGGTGCCCTGGGGGTGGAGGGCGGGAACGCCGTGGCCGAGGCCGTCGCCGCCTTCGCCGCGGCGCGTCGGGACGGCTACGTCCTCGTCGCCACCACCCAGGACTGGCACATCGAGCCGGGCGACCACTTCAGCGAGACGCCCGACTTCGTCGACACGTGGCCGCCGCACGGGGTGGCCGGGACCGCCGAGGCGGAGCTGCACCCGGCGCTGGCCGACCTGCGGCCCGACGTCAGCGTCCGCAAGGGCCAGTACGCGGCCGCCTACTCCGGCTTCGAGGGTGTCGACGAGCACGGACGGGCGCTCGCGGCCCTCCTGGGCGCCGCGGGGGTGACCGACGTCGACGTCGTGGGCATCGCCGAGTCCCACTGCGTGCTGGCGACGGCCCTGGACGCCGTCGAGATCGGGCTGCGGACCCGGGTGCTGACCGACCTCACGGTGCCGGTGACCCCCGAGCAGGGCGCTGCCGCCCGCGAGCGCCTGGCGGCCCAGGGCGTCGAGCTCCTCCCCTCCACGGCGGTCTGACCCGCACCCATCAGCGGGAACGGGCCGCCAGGGCCGCGGCGTAGAGGTCACGCTTCGGCACGCCGGCAGCCTGCGCCACCTCGGCGACGGCCTCCTTGAGCCGCTCGCCGCCGTCGACACGCGCGAGCACCTCCGGCACCAGGTCCGCCACGTCCGGCGGGCCCTGCGCGGGCGCGCCGCCGACGACGACGCACACCTCCCCGCGCACCTCGCGCTCCGCCGCCCACGCCGCGAGGCCGCCGAGGGTGTCCCGCACGACCTCCTCGTAGGTCTTGGTCAGCTCCCGGCACACCGCGGCCGGGCGGTCGGTTCCGAGCACCTCGGCCATCGACGCGAGCGTCTCCGCGAGCCGGTGGGGGGCCTCGAAGAATACCGTGGTGCGCGGGTCCCGGGCGAGCGTCCCGAGCACGCGCCGCCGGTCGCCCGGGCGCCGCGGCAGGAACCCTTCGAAGCAGAACCGGTCGGTGGGCAGGCCCGAGACGGCCAGGGCGGTCAGGACGGCGCTCGGGCCCGGTGCCGCCGTCACGGGCAGGCCGGCTGCGACGGCGGCCCGCACCAGCGTGAACCCCGGGTCCGAGACGGTCGGCATCCCGGCGTCGGAGACGACCAGCACCGTCCCGCCCCCCCGCACCACGTCGAGGAGCTCCTCGGCGCGCGCCGCCTCGTTGTGCTCGTGGTGGCTGACGACGCGGCCCGTGGTCCGCACCTCGAGCCGCTGGAGGAGCCCCGCGAGCCGGCGCGTGTCCTCCGCCGCGACGACGTCCGCCGTCGCCAGCAGCCGGCGCAGCCGGGGCGAGGCGTCCTCGGGGTCGCCGATCGGCGTCGCGGCGAGCACGACCTGACCCGTCCCCGGCTCCATGCGCGCCAGGCTACGCGGCGCCCCCGTCCCACCTACCATGACGCGCGTGACGACCACGCGGTGGGACGCCGGCACCCGGACCGGCGGGCCCGCCGGGAGCACCGCGGGGCCGCGGGCGTCCCGGAGCACGCTGGGCTGGGCCGTCACGGTGGGGGTCACCGCCGTCGCCGCCGCGCTGCGCCTGCCCGGCCTGGACCGGCCCGCCACCCTCGTCTTCGACGAGACGTACTACGTGAAGGACGCCTGGACCCTGGTCTCGCTCGGCTACGAGGCGCAGTGGTCCGGGGACAAGGACGTCGTCGACGCGGCCTTCGCGTCGGGCGACGTCGACGGGTACTCCACGCAGGCGTCCTACGTCGTCCACCCGCCCGTCGGCAAGCTGCTCATCGGCCTGGGGATGCGCCTCGTCGGCGCGGACACCCCCGTCGGGTGGCGCACCGCCGCCGCCGTCGCCGGCCTCCTGGCCGTGGTGCTCGTGACCCGCGCCGGGATGCGGCTGCTCGGCTCCGTGTGGGCCGGCGGGCTGGCCGGGCTGCTCCTGGCGCTGGACGGGTCTGCCGTGGTGCACTCCCGCACGTCCCTGCTGGACGGGTTCCTCATGGTGCTCGTGCTGGGGGCGTTCGCCGCGCTGCTCGTCGACCGCGACGCGGCCCGTGCGCGCCTGACCCGCCTCACCGCCCCACCGCGCGCGCCGTCCCGCTGGGGGCCCGGGCTCGGCCTGCGGCCGTGGCGGCTCACGGCC
>NZ_AXCW01000126.1 GCF_000603945.1 Actinotalea ferrariae CF5-4
CGGTCTCGCGGTGGGCACCAAGTGGTCGGCACTCGTCTTCGTCGCCGTCCTCGGGCTGCTGACCGTGGGCTGGGACGCCGCCGCGCGGCACGGCGCCGGCGCCCGCCGACCCGTCGTCGGCGCCCTGGTCCGCGACGCCGCGCCCGCGTTCGTCTCGACGGTGGGGGTCGGCGCGGCGGTCTACCTGGCGTCCTGGACCCCCTGGTTCCGGACCCCGGGCGCGTACGGGCGGCAGTGGGCGGTCGAGCACCCCGGCGAGGGCGTGACGTGGCTGCCGGAGGCGCTGCGCTCCCTGGTCAAGTACCACCAGGACATGTGGGGCTTCCACACCTCGCTGGCGGCCGAGCACGCCTACGCGTCCCACCCGGCCGGCTGGCTGCTCCAGCTGCGCCCCACCAGCTTCTTCTACGAGGCCCCTGAGCCCGCCCAGGCGCTGTGCGGGGCGGAGCGCTGCTCCCAGGCCGTGACCTCTCTGGGCAACCCGCTCGTGTGGTGGCTGGGCAGCGCCGCCGTCGTCGCGGTCCTGTGGTGGGCGCTGCGCCGCCGCGACGGGGTGGCGGTCGCGTGCCTCTCGGGCCTGGTCGCCGGCTGGCTCCCGTGGTTCGCGTACACCGAGCGGACGATCTTCACCTTCTACGCCGTCGTCCTGCTGCCGTGGCTCGTGCTGTGCCTGGCGTACGCGACGCAGCGGCTGCTGGCCGGGGCCGCCCGGCGGCCGGAGTGGCTGCCCGCCACCCGGGTCGTGGTCGGCGCGGCGCTGCTGGCGGTCGTGGCGGCCGCGCTGTGGTTCTGGCCGTTGTGGACGGCCCAGGTGGTCCCGTTCCGCCTCTGGCAGATGCGGATGTGGCTGCCGGGCTGGGTCTGACCCTCAGCCCTCCGCCGGGGCGGGGGCGTACAGCGCGTCGTGGCCCCAGCGCACGCGCTCGGCGGCGACGCGCTCGGAGAACGACTCCCAGCTCGAGGCGCCCGCACCGCTCCAGGCCTGCTCGGCCACCGCCGTCACGGCCGGCAGCAGCAGCCCGAAGAGCCCCGCCCGGGTCCCGTCGTGGGCGTCACCGAGGACCGCCTCCAGGCCGTGCACCGCCGACGCCGGCAGGCCCGCCGCCAGCGCCTCGGCCCTCGGGTCCCGCTCGTGCCGCTCGCGGAGGGTGGCGCTGCCGGCCAGGTCCAGCCCCGGCGGCGACAGGACGAGCCCCGCTCCCCGGGCGGCGGCGGCGGCCACCGCCGGGTCGGTGACGTCGTGCACCTGCAGCAGGTGACGGGGGGGACGACCGCAGCCGAGCACCGCGGCCGCGCTCTGCCAGGCCATCACGGCGGCACCCGCGGCGGCGACGTCCTCGACGGCCCGGGCCAGGACGTCACGACCGGCCGGCGCGGCCGGGTCGCCGTCGAGGTGCCGGCCACCCACGTGCACGACCTGCGCCCGCGTCGTCGCCGCGACCCGGCCGAGGACCTCCGCGGTCCGGGACGGCGGCACCGCGCCCCCGACGACGTCGACCTCCGGCACGACGGCGATGTGGCGCCCGGCGGCGTGCACCTGGAGCTCGGCGAACCCGCCGGGAACGGGGTGGCCGTCCTCCATGAGGTCGGGGAGCCACGCCGTGCCGTCGGCAGACCGCACGTGCAGGACGTTGAGCTTGAGGGTCGCCATGACGCTCACCAGGACCTGGGCGTCGGTCACGGAGAGGGGCACCTCGGAGACGTCGACGAGCACGCCACGCCACGGGAGGCGGGGGTGGTCGACCACGGTCGCGCACGGGATCTGGAGCCAGGGCGCCGCGTCCGCGACGACCATCTGGAGCAGCGAGACGGCGCCCCGCACGAGGCCGGCGGCCGTCACCGCCAGGAGCTCGACCCGGTCCGGTGTGGCGGTGATCCGGTACGCCTCGCGCGCCAGGTCCAGCGGCAGCCCGCGATCCAGGCCGATCGCCGTCAGCGCGTCGCGGAGCTCCGCCGGCCCGGCACCGGGCGGGGCGGCGAGCCGCAGGACGAGGGCACCCGGGCTGCCGTCGTCGGTGTGGACGACCGCGACCGGCTCGTGCAGCAGGTCCCCGATCCGTCCGGCGGCGAGCACGGCGACGCCGACGGCGTCCGGCTCCTCGCCCACCACGACGCGCACACCGGGGACGACGGCGAACGGTGCTCCCGGCGCACGGCGGGCGGACACCGGCGTGGGCAGGATGCCCAGCGAGTCCATGGCTCTCCCGTCGCTCGGGCCCCCGTGCGGGCTCAGCGTACGGGGGGTCCTGCGGTGCGGCAGCCGCCAGGAGGGGGACGACCGGCCGCCCGACGGCGCAGCGGA
Organism: Actinotalea ferrariae CF5-4; assembly: GCF_000603945.1. Taxonomy (GTDB): domain Bacteria; phylum Actinomycetota; class Actinomycetes; order Actinomycetales; family Cellulomonadaceae; genus Actinotalea; species Actinotalea ferrariae. The sequence goes on from NZ_AXCW01000126.1 coordinate 2,303, forward strand.
GCCGGGACGACGAGCGCTGGACGACGAGCGCTGGACGACGACCGCTGGAGCACGGAGGCCGGACGACGAAGGCGGGACGTCCCGGAGGACGTCCCGCCTTCTGCGGTGGAGCTGAGGGGATTCGAACCCCTGACCTTCTCATTGCGAACGAGACGCGCTACCAACTGCGCCACAGCCCCGCGAGCGGGTCCAAGGTTAGCACCCGCGCCGGGTGGTTCTGCACGTCGAACGGCCGGCGTCCGTCACTCCCCCGACGCGCGGCGGCGGGCCAGGATCGCGTCGAGGTCCAGCGTGGCCGGGGTCTGGTCGGTGGCGCGCGCGGCCGGGGTGGCGGCCGGGGTCGACTCCGCGGCCGGGGCGGCGGTCCCCGCC
>NZ_AXCW01000127.1 GCF_000603945.1 Actinotalea ferrariae CF5-4
CCGGTGGGCGCGCAGGTCGGGCTGGAGCAGCGCGTGCCCGTCCGCGGAGACCCGGGCGGCGGCCCCGACGGCAGCGGCGAGCCGGTCGCGGTCCGTGATGCCCTTGGCCACGGCGGCACCGCGGTCCCCCTGGGCGGGGACGACGACGACGGCCTGGTCCGGCCAGCCGAGGCCCGCCAGGTAGCGGTCGACGGCGTCGTCCGCCGTGCGGGCGCGCAGCGCGGCGCCCGGCATCGACAGCGAGCGCGTGACCTCCACGACCTCGATCCCGAGCTCGTCGTCGAGGAAGATCAGCAGCTCCTCGTGCCCGGGCACGCCGACGGCCGCCAGCGGCCCGTAGCTGGCCTCGCTGGCCAGCCCGAGGGGCAGGCCGGTCACCTGCATGGCCAGGCGGGCCTTGCCCCGCGCCGCGGCGAGGGGCGCGACCGTCCGCGGGACCTCGCCGGTGAACGCGCCGAACTGGTCGGTGTCGAGCCCGGGCGGGGTGCGCACCCGCGCTCGGAGGATCCGTGCGAAGGGCGGTCCGAGCTGCTCCTCCTTGCGGTGCCGGGTGCCGAGCCCGACCGTGGTACCGGCGTAGGGCGGGCCCGAAAACACGAGAAGAAATCTACAGGCTTTGCCCTTCATGTCACGATGTCGCCGACCACGAGCGAGTCCACGGAAGGAAGTCCCATGCCGAACCCCCTCAGCAACGACGCCCTCGAGGCCCTGGCACCCGGCGCACCGTCCGCGGGCGGCGCGGTCCCGATCACCGTGGCGCGCGGGGACGGGATCGGCCCGGAGATCACGGACGCCACCCTGCGCATCCTGGAGGCCGCCGGCGCCCGGCTGGCCGTGGAGGAGGTGCAGATCGGCGAGGCCGTCTACGCCCGAGGGCACAGCGCCGGCATCGAGCCGGACGCGTGGGAGTCCCTGCGCCGCACCCGCGTGTTCCTCAAGGCCCCGATCACCACGCCCCAGGGGGGCGGGTTCAAGTCCCTCAACGTGACCGTGCGCAAGTCCCTCGGCCTGTTCGCGAACGTCCGGCCCTGCGTGGCCTACGCACCCTTCGTGCCCACCCGGCACCCCGGCATGGACGTCGTCATCATCCGGGAGAACGAGGAGGACCTCTACGCCGGCATCGAGCACCGGCAGACCCGCGAGGTGACGCAGACCCTCAAGCTCATCTCCCGTCCCGGCTGCGAGCGCATCAACCGCTACGCCTTCGAGTACGCGCGCCGGCACGGTCGGAGCAAGGTCACCTGCTTCACCAAGGACAACATCATGAAGCTGACCGACGGCCTGTTCCACAAGGTCTTCGACGAGGTGGCGGCGGACTACCCCGAGATCACGGCGGAGCACTGGATCGTCGACATCGGTGCCGCGAAGCTCGCCGACACCCCCGAGGCCTTCGACGTCGTCGTCATGCCCAACCTCTACGGCGACATCCTCTCCGACGTCGCGGCGCAGATCGCCGGCTCCGTGGGCCTGGCCGGGTCGGCGAACATCGGCGAGCACGCGGCGATGTTCGAGGCGATCCACGGCTCGGCGCCCCGCCGGGCCGGCCAGGACCTCGCGAACCCGTCGGGCATGCTCCTGGGCGCCGTCATGATGCTCGTGCACATCGGCCAGGGCGACGTCGCCGCACGCGTGCACAACGCGTGGCTCGCCACCCTCGAGGAGGGCATCGGCACGTACGACATCGCGCGGGAGGGCCGCAGCCCCGTCGGCACGCGGGCCTTCGCGGACGCGGTCATCGAGCGGATCGGCCGCGTGCCGCAGACCCTCGCGCCCGTGGAGTACCCGGTCGGGCAGGAACCCATGACGTTCCCGGCGGTCAGCCGGGGGACCGAGGTGCGGACGATGGACGGCGTGGACGTCTTCATCGCCTCCGACGACCGCGACCCCCAGGCGCTGGCGGACATCCTCACGCGCGCCACGGAGGGGCTTCGGCTGCAGCTGAGCATGATCAGCAACCGCGGCCTCAAGGTGTGGCCCGGCGGGATGCCGGAGACCTTCTGCACCGACCACTGGCGCGCGCGGTTCCAGTCCGCCGAGCCCGGCGGGGCGGACCGGCGCCACGTCCTGGAGCTCCTGTCGCACCTCGACACGGCGGGCGTCGACTTCGTCAAGACCGAGGGCCTCTACCGCTTCGACGGCGAGCCCGGCTACTCCCTCGGCCAGGGCCAGTGAGGCCTGCGCGGCCCTGACGAACGACGGCGGCCCCGGGTTCCCGGGGCCGCCGTCGTGACGCGTTCCGCGAACACGGCCTGATCAGCGCCCCACCTCGTTGCGGCCACCGGCCGCGTGGTCGAGGATCGACCCGTGACCCCAGCCCGGACCCGTGCCCTGACCACGCCCGCCCGGGCCGCCTCCGTCCTCGCGGGCGCCACGCTGCTGGCCCTGGGGCCGGCGCTCGCCGCGAGCGCGGCGGAGCCCATCGACCTCGCGGAGCAGGTCGTCGACCAGGCCGGCGTGCTCGGCGGGCAGGCGGCCGAGGTCCAGGAGGCCGTCGACCGGCTGGCCACCGAGGCCGGCACGGACCTGTACGTCGTCTACGTCGACGACTTCGGGGGCCTGACGCGCGAGGAGTGGGGCAACGAGACCGCCGGTCTGTCCGGGCTCGGCAGCGCCGACGCCCTGCTGGCCGTGGCCGTCGACGAGCGCAGCTTCTTCTTCGGCGCGCAGGACGGGACGGCCGTCCAGTCCGCGGTGGCCGCGGCGAACGACGCGGTGCGCACCCGCCTGGGCCAGGACGACTGGGCCGGGGCCGCCGTGACGGCCGCCGAGGGCATCCGGGCCGAGCAGACCGGGACCAGCACGGGCGCCGACCCGGGGCGCCCGGGCGGCGTCCCGGTCGCGGACGACGGCGCCGGCGGGTTCATGACGCTGCTCCTGCTCGGGGGCGCGGTCATCGCGGGTGTGCTGCTGTTCCGGTCCCTGCGGCGCAAGGGCACCGGCGCGCGGTCCGGTCCGGGTGGCGCACCGGGACAGGGCCCACCGCCGGCACCCGCCCCGCAGGGCCTGGAGGCCCTGCCCACCGAGGAGCTGGACCGCCGCGCCGCATCCGCGCTCGTGCGCGTCGACGACGCCGTCCGGACCTCCGAGCAGGAGCTCGGCTTCGCCCAGGCGCAGTTCGGCATCGAGGCGACCCGCGAGTTCGGTGTGGTCCTCGAGCGGGCGAAGAAGCAGGTCATCGAGGCGTTCCACCTGCGCCAGGTGCTCGACGACGAGATCCCCGACGACGAGGCCACCGTGCGGCGCGTGTCGCTGCAGGTCCTCGCGCTCTGCAAGGAGGTCGCCGAGAGCCTGGACGCGCAGACCGACCGGTTCGACGAGCTGCGCGACCTGCAGCAGCGGGCCCCGGAGCTGCTCGACGCCGACGAGGCGCGCGCCGCGGAGATCGAGGCGCGCATCCCCACCGCCCGCCGCACGCTCGAGCAGCTCGCGGCGACCTACCCGCGCGAGGCCCTCGCCTCCGTCACGGCCAACCCCGACCAGGCCCAGGCGCTCGTGGACCAGGTGCGCCTGACGGTCGCCCAGGGCCGCGAGGTGCTGGCGGCCGGGGACCGGGGGGCCGCCGTGAACCTCGCCCGCGCGTCCGAGAACGCCGTCGGCCAGGCCGTCACGCTGCTGGACGCGGTCGACCGCGCGGGGTCCGACCTCGCCGCCGCGACGCAGCGGCTCGAGCGGGCCATCGCCTCGATCGGCTCCGACGTCGACGACGCGCGCCGGCTCGCGCCGCGCAGCACCGAGGTCGCGCCCCGCGTCGACACGGCCCGCGCCGCCATCGAGCAGGCCCACACGGCCCGCACCGGCGGCGACCCCCTCGCCGCGCTCCGCACCATCACCGAGGCGGAGGCCGAGCTCGACCGGGCGCTCGCGCCGCACCGGGAGGAGGCCGACCGTCGTCGTCGGGCGGAGCAGCACCTCGGTGAGACGCTCGGGCGGGTGGACTCGCTCATCCGCGCGACCGCCGACTTCATCACGACCCGCCGCGGCGCCGTCGGCCCGGACGCCCGGACGCGCCTCGCGGAGGCCGCCCGGCTGCTCCAGCTGGCCCGCGACCAGGCGCGCACCGACCCGGAGACCGCGCTCGCGACGGTCCAGCGCGCGGAGCGCCTCGCGCAGGAGGCGCAGGACATCGCCCACGCCGACATCGACGACTACGAGGTGCGGCACCGCCCGCAGACCCAGCACCACGGGGGCCCGAACATCGGCGGCATGATCCTCGGCGGCATCCTCATCGACTCGATCCTCCGGGGCGGCGGTGGCGGGGGCGGCGGCTTCGGCGGAGGCTTCGGGGGTGGTGGTGGTGGCTTCGGCGGCGGGGGCGGCGGCTTCGGCGGAGGCTTCGGCGGCGGCGGCTTCGGCGGAGGGGGCGGCGGCTTCGGCGGAGGGGGCGGCAGCTTCTAGACCCCTCGGGCAGCTCACACCCCCGCACGGGAAGAGCACATCCGCCGGGCCGACCGGCCCGCGGACGAGCGAGACAGGAAGGCACGGCACATGACGGAGAAGCAGAGCATCATCGGCCGCATCACCCAGCTGGCGCGCGCGAACATCAACGCGCTCGTCGACCAGGCCGAGGACCCGCAGAAGATGCTGGACCAGCTCGTCCGCGACTACACCAGCAGCATCGGCGAGGCCGAGCGGGCGATCGCCCAGACGATCGGCAACCTGCGCCTGGCGGAGCAGGACCACAACGAGGACGTCGCCGCCGCGCGCGAGTGGGGCGACAAGGCCGTGGCCGCGTCGACCCGCGCCGACCAGTACCGCGCGCAGGGCGACACGGCCAACGCGGACCGCTTCGACCAGCTCGCCAAGATCGCCCTGCAGAAGCAGATCGGCGCCGAGACCGAGGCCAAGGACGCGGAGCCGCTCATCGCCTCGCAGCGCGAGACGGTCGAGAAGCTCAAGTCCGGGCTCGCCCAGATGAAGGACAAGCTCGGCCAGCTCAAGACCCGCCGCGACACGCTCGTCGCCCGGCAGAAGGCCGCCCAGGCGCAGCAGCAGGTGCAGGGCGCCATCTCCTCGATCAACGTCCTGGACCCGACGAGCGAGCTCGCGCGCTTCGAGGAGCGCGTGCGTCGCGAGGAGGCCATGGCGATGGGCCAGGCGGAGATCGCCGCGTCGTCGCTGGAGTCGCAGTTCGCCGAGCTCGAGTCGGCCGGCACCGAGATCGAGGTCGAGGCCCGCCTCGCCGCGCTCAAGGCGGGCAACCGCCCCACCGCGCAGATCGAGGCGTACACCGTGACCCCTGCGATCGAGGCCGCCCAGGAGGACCGCGCCTGAGCGACCGCACCCCGCCGACGGCGCCCCGTCCCGCACCGCGCGGGGCGGGGCACCGTCGTCACGGGCAGGGCAGGCCGACTCGCCGACCCGGGCCCGGCACCCAGCGCGCTCCCAGGCATCTCCCAGACTCGGGGCGCAGACTGGTGGCATGGCCGATCCCGAGGCACGCCTCGTCGTCGTCGACGACGAGCCCACGATCCGAGAGCTGCTCACCACGTCCCTGCGCTTCGCGGGCTTCGAGGTGTTCGCGGCGGCCGACGGCGCCTCCGCGCTCGCCCTCGTCCGCGACGTCCAGCCGGACCTCGTGGTCCTCGACGTGATGCTGCCGGACATGGACGGCTTCACCGTGACCCGGCGCATGCGCGACCGGGACCAGCACGTGCCGGTCGTCTTCCTCACGGCACGGGACGACACGACCGACAAGGTCCAGGGCCTGACCGTGGGGGGCGACGACTACGTCACCAAGCCGTTCAGCCTGGAGGAGGTCGTGGCGCGCATCCGGGCGGTCCTGCGCCGCACCCGCGCCGCCGGGCAGGCGGCGGAGGAGAACCTCCTGCGCTACGCGGACCTCGAGCTGGACGAGGACAGCCACGAGGTGCGCCGCGGCACGCGCGTCGTGGAGCTGTCCCCGACGGAGTTCGCGCTGCTGCGCTACCTCCTGCTCAACGCGGGCCGGGTGCTCTCCAAGTCGCAGATCCTCGACCACGTCTGGGAGTACGACTGGGGCGGCGACGGGGCCATCGTCGAGTCCTACATCTCCTACCTGCGCCGCAAGGTGGACCGGCGGCCCGACGGGACGCCCGAGGACCAGCCGCTGATCCACACCAAGCGCGGGGTCGGGTACGTGCTGCGGCTCCCGCCCGGGGCCTGACCGGTGGGGAACCCGGCGACCGCCTGGGCGGCGCTGCCGCTGCGCTCCCGGCTGACCGCGCTCTTCGTCGCGCTGCTCGTCATGGGGCTCGGCCTGTCCGGCGTCGTCGCGCAGACCTTCCTGCGCAGCTCGCTCGTGGAGCAGGTGGACAGCCAGCTCGCCGCCGCCGCGCCGCTGGCGGTGGACCGCGTCACGGCCCGCGGGATGCGGATGCTGGACACCGGCAACCTGCCGTCCGACTACCACGTCGCGATCCTCGACGTCGACGGCCAGGTCGTCACGGCGCAGGCGGTGGACGGCGCCGCCGCGGGCAGCCCGACCGTCCCGGCGCTGTCGGCGGCGCAGGTCGCCGAGCGGGGCGGCGAGGCCTTCACGGTCGCGGACGCCGACGACGGCGGGCGGTGGCGGGCGCTCGCGCTGCCGCTCACGAGCTACCGGCAGGGCACGGTGGTGGGCTCCGTCGTCGTCGCCCTGCCCCTGGACCCGGCCCAGGCGACGCTGACGCAGATGCGCCGCGTCCTGCTGACGATCGCCGTCGGCGTGGTGGCCCTGGGTGCCGTCGCCGGGTGGTGGGGTGTGCGCCGCGAGCTGCGGCCGCTGCGCCAGATCGAGGCGACGGCCGGCGCGATCGCCGCAGGCGACCTCGCGCGTCGCGTCCCCGCCCAGCCGTCGAGCACCGAGGTGGGGCGCCTGGCGGCGGCCCTCAACGCCATGCTCGCGCAGCTGGAGCAGGCCTTCGCCGCGCGGGAGGCGTCCGAGGAGCGCATGCGCCGGTTCGTCTCGGACGCCAGCCACGAGCTCCGTACGCCGCTCGCGACCATCCGCGGGTACGGGGAGCTCTACCGCATGGGTGCGCTGACGGCCCCGGACGACGTCGCCGCCACGATGCAGCGCATCGAGGGCTCGGCGGTGCGGATGGGCAGCCTGGTCGAGGACCTCCTGCACCTGGCGCGCCTGGACGAGGGGCGTCCGCTCCGGGCGGAGCCGGTCGACCTGGCGGTGCTCGCCACGGACGCCGCCGCCGACCTCCGGGCGCTCGACCCGGCCCGCCCCGTGCGCGTGGTGGCCCTGGCCGCCGGTGGCACCACGGCCGGGGCGGTCGCCGTCGGTGACGAGGACCGGCTGCGGCAGGTCCTGTCGAACCTCGTGGGCAACGTGGCGCGGCACACGCCGGACGGCACGCCGGCGGAGGTCGCCGTCGGCAGGGCGGCGGAGGGACGCGTCGCCGTCGAGGTCCGCGACCACGGTCCGGGTGTCTCCGCGGAGCACGCGCACCGGGTCTTCGAGCGCTTCTACCGGGTCGACGCGGGCCGGGGCCGCGAGACCGGCGGCGCCGGCCTGGGGCTGGCCATCGTGGCGGCGATCGTGCGCGCGCACCACGGCGAGGTCGCGGTGCACCCCACCCCCGGGGGCGGGACGACGGTGCGGGTGGCGCTGCCGGCCGCGACCGACGGTGACGCCCCCGGGACCGACGACGACCTCCGGGGCACCGGAGCCACGCCGAGCGGTGGCCGGTCCGCTCCCCCGGTCTAGGATTGCTGCTCGACCTGCACCCCCGACAGCGAGGCTCCTCACCCATGGGCGTCACCGACGCACCCCAGTGGCTGTCCCAGGCGTTCGTCCGGTCCTGCCGGGCCGCGGGCGCCACCGCCGAGCAGGACGAGATCGACGAGGTCGCGCACGAGCTGCTGGGCCGGTGGACCGAGCCCGAGCGGCACTTCCACAACCTGCGCCACCTCACCGACGTCCTCATGCGGGTGGACGAGCTGGCCGAGGAGACCCACGAGCCGGACCTCGTCCGTCTCGCCGCGTGGTACCACGGCGCCGTCTTCGACGCCGCGGAGCGCACCTCCTACGCCGGCCGGGGCGGCGAGGACGAGCAGGCCAGCGCCGTGCTCGCCCGGGAGCAGCTGACCGGGCTCGGCGTGCCCGCCGCGTCGGCGGAGCGGGTCGCGTACCTCGTCACGGCCCTGCGCCGGCACAACCCGGACCCGGACGACTTCGACTGCGCCGTCCTGTGCGACGCGGACCTCGCCGTCCTCGCGGCCGAGCCCCAGCGGTACAAGGCCTACCTGGAGGACGTCCGCGCGGAGTACGCGCACCTGCCCGTCGAGGCCTTCGTCCGGGCGCGGATCCGGATCCTCGAACGCCTCACGGAGCGGCCGCGCCTCTTCGTCAGCCCCCTCGGGGCGGCGTGGGAGGAGCCCGCCCGGCAGAACACCGCCGCGGAGCTCCACCGGCTCCGCAAGGAGCTGGGCCGGATCGAGGCCGCCGCGGCGTCCGCCCCCGCCGGGGCGGACG
>NZ_AXCW01000128.1 GCF_000603945.1 Actinotalea ferrariae CF5-4
GAGCCGACACGCCCGCCGGAGCCGACACGCCGCCCGCCGGGGCGCCCGGGGCGGCGGCGCCGTCCGCCGAGCCCGTCCACAGGGACGGCGTCCCCGGCGCCTGAGCCTCGCGGCACCGCCCTACCGTCGGCCCCTCGAACGAGCCGAGGAGGGCCCATGAGGTACGAGGTCGACAGCGACCGGGTGGCACAGGCGAGCGCGGCGGCAGGCCGGTCGGTCGCGGCGGTCCGGACGGAGGTGGCGGGCCTGCTGCGGCACCTGACCGACCTGCAGTCCGGCTGGCGGGGCGGGGCCGCGACGGCGTTCGGCGGGGTGCTCGCCGAGTGGTCGGCGACGCAGCAGCGGGTCGAGGCGAGCCTGGACCAGATCACGGCCGCGCTGGGGTCCGCGGCCAGCACCTACGCCGAGGCGGAGCAGAACGCGTCCCGGCTCTTCGTCCGCTGAGGCCCGCGGGGCCGGGTGGCACAGCACCCGGCCCCGTGCGCCTGCGCCGTGTGCTTCCATCGACGGGTGGCCGTGCTCCTGGACCCCCCGCTGTGGCCCCGCCACGGGCGGGTGTGGGGGCACCTCGTCAGCGACACGTCCCTGGAGGAGCTCCACGACCTCGCCGACCGCGCGGGGATCCCCCGGCGCGCGTTCGACCGGGACCACTACGACGTGCCGCAGGAGCGGTACGACGAGCTCGTCGCCCTCGGGGCGCAGCTCGTGGACTCCCGCGAGCTCGTCCGCCGGCTGCGCGCCTCCGGGCTCCGCGTGCCGGCCCGCGAGCGTCGCTGAGCGGGACCGGACCACGCCCTCACAGCACGGGAGCACGACGAACGGGCGCCCCCCGAGGGGGACGCCCGTTCGTGTGCTGGTCAGCCGCTGCGGCGGCCTCCCGATCCCGGGGGGATCAGAAGTCCATGCCGCCCATGCCGCCGTCGCCACCGGACGGAGCGGGGTGACGCTCCGGCTTGTCGGCCACGACGGCCTCCGTGGTGAGGAACAGGGCCGCGATCGAGGCCGCGTTCTGCAGCGCCGAGCGGGTCACCTTGACCGGGTCGTTCACGCCCGCGGCGAGCAGGTCCTCGTACACGCCGGTCGCGGCGTTGAGGCCCTGGCCGGCCGGGAGGTTGCGCACGCGCTCCGCCACGACGCCGCCCTCGAGGCCGGCGTTGATCGCGATCTGCTTGAGCGGGGCGTCGACCGCGTACTGGACGATCCGCGCACCGGTCGCCTCGTCGCCGACGAGCGAGGTGATGGCCTCGGTCTCGAACGCGAGCTTGCCGGCCTGGATGAGCGCCACGCCACCACCGGCGACGATGCCCTCCTCGACCGCGGCCTTGGCGTTGCGGACGGCGTCCTCGATGCGGTGCTTGCGCTCCTTGAGCTCGACCTCGGTGGCCGCGCCCGCCTTGATGACGGCCACGCCGCCGGCGAGCTTGGCGAGGCGCTCCTGGAGCTTCTCGCGGTCGTAGTCCGAGTCCGAGTTCTCGATCTCGGCGCGGATCTGCGCGACCCGGCCGGCGATCTGCTCGGCGTCGCCCTGACCCTCGACGATCGTCGTCTCGTCCTTCGTCACGACGACCTTGCGGGCCTGGCCCAGCATGTCGAGCGTGGCGTTCTCGATCTTCAGGCCGACCGTCTCGGAGATGACCTGGCCGCCGGTGAGGATGGCCATGTCCTGCAGCATCGCCTTGCGGCGGTCGCCGAAGCCCGGGGCCTTGACGGCGACGGACTTGAAGGTGCCGCGGATCTTGTTCACGACGAGCGTGGCCAGGGCCTCGCCCTCGATGTCCTCGGCGACGATGAACAGCGGCTTGCCGGCCTGGATGACCTTCTCCAGCAGCGGCAGCAGGTCCTTGACGTTGGAGATCTTCGACTCGACCAGCAGGACGTACGCGTCCTCCAGGACGGCCTCCTGGCGCTCCGGGTCGGTGACGAAGTACGCCGACAGGAAGCCCTTGTCGAAGCGCATGCCCTCGGTCAGCTCGAGCTCCAGGCCCAGGGCGCTGGACTCCTCGACCGTGATCACGCCCTCCTTGCCGACCTTGTCCATCGCCTCGGCGATGAGCTCGCCGATGGCCGGGTCGCCGGCGGAGATGCCCGCGGTCGCGGCGATCTCCTCCTTGGTCTCGACGTCCTTGGCGGCCTTGAGCAGCTGCTCCGTGACGGCCTCGACGGCCTTCTCGATGCCGCGCTTGAGGGCGATCGGGTTGGCGCCGGCCGCGACGTTGCGCAGGCCCTCGCGCACGAGCGCCTGGGCGAGCACGGTGGCGGTGGTGGTGCCGTCACCCGCGACGTCGTCGGTCTTCTTGGCGACCTCCTTGACGAGCTCGGCGCCGATCTTCTCGAACGGCTCCTCGAGCTCGATCTCCTTGGCGATCGAGACACCGTCGTTCGTGATCGTGGGGGCGCCCCACTTCTTCTCCAGCACGACGTTCCGGCCCTTGGGGCCGAGCGTGACCTTGACGGCGTCGGCCAGGGCGTTCATGCCCCGCTCCATGCCGCGGCGGGCCTCCTCGTCGAAGGCGATGATCTTGGCCATTCGGATGGTCCTCCGGTTGTGGCGGTGGGGACTGGCCGCAGTGCCCGCGACGGACGGCTCGGCGCCGCACGGTCACGTCCCGGCGGCTCCGGCCTCACCTCTGGCCAGACGTTCTGTCACTCTCGTGTCGAGAGTGCTAACGCATTATTGGCACTCTCGACCCGAGAGTGCAAGGCGCCTCGGCCCCCCGGTGGACGGGCGGGCCGGTCAGCGACCGGGCCGCAGGTCGGGCGGGACAGCGATCCCGAACCGGTCCCGCAGCACGCGGCGCGCCACGTGCCAGCCGCCCATCCCGTGCACGCCCGGCCCGGGGGGCGCCGACGAGGAGCAGAGGTACGCGCCCTCGACCCCGGTGGCGTACGGGTCGACCTGCCAACGCGGGCCGACGAGCATGCGCCGCAGGGTGATCGCGCCCCCGGCGATGTCGCCGCCGACGTAGTTCGCGTTGTCCACGGCCATCCGCGCCGCCGGCACCGCGTGCGCGGCGACGACGACGTCCCGGAAGCCGGGGGCGAAGCGCTCGATCTCCGCGGTCACCGCCGCGGTCATGTCCCGTTCCGAGCCGGCCGGCACGTGCGCGTAGGTCCACAGCGGCCGGATGCCGGCCGGACCGATCCGTCCGGGGTCGACGACGGCCGGGTCGCTGAGCAGCACGGTCGGGTGCTGGGCGTGCCGGCCGCGCGCGACGGCGTGCTCCGCGCGGGCCATCTCCGGCCGCGAGCCCCCGAGGTGGACCGTGCCCGCCCGACCCACCTCCGGGTGGGCCCACGGCACCGGCCCGGACAGCACGAAGTCGACCTTCGCGGCGCCGTTCCCGTGGCGGAACCGCCGGAAGCCCTGCGCGAACCGGGTCGGCATGCGGTCGGCGAGCACCTCGGCCGCGGTCGCCGGCGTCGTGTCGAAGACGTAGGCGCGCGCCCGGGGCAGGTCCGCCCCGCGGCGCACCGGGCGGTCCGTCGTCACCACGCCGCCGTGGCGCGCGAGGTCGGCGAGCAGCGCGTCGGTGATGACCTGCGTGCCGCCGCGCGGGACGCACCACCCGGTCGCGTGCCCCAGCGCGCCGAGGAGCAGGGCCGTGCCGGCCGCCGGCAGCGAGGGCAGCGGCGTGATCGCGTGCGAGGCGACACCGGTGATCAGCGCCGGCGCGCGACCCTCCTGGAAGCGACGCCCCCAGGTCGCGCCCAGGCCCTGCTCCAGCACGCGCAGGCCGAAGCCGACGGCGGCCACGAGGTCCCGCGGGAGGCGCCGGTAGTCCCCCAGCACGAGGTCGACCACCCCGTCGGCGTGCTCCACCAGCGGTCCCAGGAGCGCGCGCCAGGCCGGTCCGTCCACGCCCAGGTGCTCGACGGTGCGGTCCAGCGAGCGGTAGGCGACCGCCGCGTCGCCGTCGGCGAGCGGCTGGGCGTAGGACACCTCGGGCGTCAGGAGCTCGACGCCGCGACCGGCCAGGTCGAAGCGCCGGAAGAACGGGGAGGCGAGGGCCATGGGGTGGACGGCGCTGCACTGGTCGTGCACGACGCCGTCGACGATCCCCGGCACGGTCCGCGCCCCGCCACCGGCGGTGGGCTGCGCCTCGAGCACCTCCACCGACAGGCCGCTGCGCGCCAGGGTCACGGCGGCCGCGAGGCCGTTCGGGCCGGAGCCGACGACGACGACGTCCAGGGCGGTCCGGGTGCTCACCCCGCCCATCCTCGTGCAGCGGTCGAGCGGGGGCGAACGGGCCCTCTCAGCCCTGATCCACCGGTCCCTT
>NZ_AXCW01000129.1 GCF_000603945.1 Actinotalea ferrariae CF5-4
AGGCACTGCTCGACGGCCCGCGGGAGGTCGCCGTCGTCGGCCCTGCGGACGACGAGCGCACCCGTTCGCTGCTGCGCGAGGCGCGGCAGACGGCCGCCCCGGGCGCCGTCGTCGTCCACGGGGAGCCGGACGCCGACGCCGGACCGGTCGCGCTGCTCGCGGACCGCCCGCTCGTCGACGGCGCCCCGGCGGCGTACGTCTGCCGGGACTTCGTGTGCGAGCGCCCCACCACGGACCCGGCGACCCTCCGCGCCCAGCTCCGCGCCTGAGGAGACCTCACCACCGCCGGGGCGGACGGCGCCGGGCGGGTGTGTGCAGCACCCGCCCGGCACCTGCCTCAGCGGCGGACCGTGAGGTTCCCCCCACCCAAGGGGCTCGGGGCGACCGAGTGGACGACCGCTCCGGCCGGGTCGAGGACGGTGACCGCGAGCCGGTCGTTCCCGCCGCCGCTGCCGCCGTCGACGGCGACCATCCGCAGGCGGTGTCCGGTCCCCGACAGGGCCGTCACGACCGCACCGGTGGCCGGGTCGGTCACCGTCAGCCGGGCCGGCACCGTGATCCCGGCGTCGGAACCGTCCAGCGCGAACGTCCCGCCCGCCCAAGACGTGGACTGCGCGCGGTACACGTAGCCGTCCACGGGGTTGCGCCACGCGTACGTCACCGTGCCCTGCGGCACCCGGTCCTTCGTGTAGCGCACCGAGACCTCGAACTGGCCCCGGCCGTCGGCGGACCCGCTGTCGCGCGCCCAGCCGCTCCCCGTGACCGTCGCGCTGGTCGACGGCCGGTAGACGACCAGCCGGTCGACCGCCTCCGGTCCGGTGAAGTACGCGTTCCCCGTGCTGAGCCGCACGACGACGCGGTACGTGCCGGCCGCGACGCCGGCGACGGTGGCCGAGACCCGACCGGACGCGTCGACCGCGACGCCGGTCACCGCGCGGTCCGGGACGCCGGTCGTGCTCCCCGAGGCGAAGAGCAGCACGTCCACCGTGGCCCGCGAGAGGTCACCCGGCGACCCGTCGGCCTCCTGGGTGACGACGGCCCCCACCGTCACGCCGGTGCTCGTGCCGGTCCCCGTGGAGAAGTACCGCTCACCGTCGTACGCGACGGTCACGTCCTCCGGCACCACGGTCAGCGCACCCGCGTAGGACACGTCGTAGTTCGGGTTCGTGAGCCCCGCGCACCCGGTCAGGTCGTAGCTGCCCGCAGGCGACGTCACCTGCCCGCCCACCACCGTCGCGCCTGCGGCGGTGCAGCCGGCGAGCTGTCCGGACAGGGCGTCCGTGCCCAGCAGGCCGTCCACGGTCCAGGACCCGTCGAGGTCGGGCAGCGGGTCGGAGTGCTGCACCTGCGGCGGCGTCACGGTCACCACGGCCGGGGCCGGGGTCACGGTCAGCGTCCCGGGCACGTAGTCCAGGGTGAAGCCCGCAGGCACGCTGCCGCCGCCACAGGTGATCGGGTGGGTCCCGACCGTCAGGGGCGCCGCAGCACCGCACTCGACCCCGGTCACCTCGACCGTGGCGTCGGAGACGTCGAACGCGAAGGCGGGGGTGCCGCCGTACACGATCGTCTCGTCCTGGGCGGTCACGGTGACCGGTGAGCGGACGGTGAACTCCCGCAGCACCGGGGGCGCCGGCAGGTAGTCCGTGTTCCCGGCCTGGGTGAGCAGCACCGAGCACGTGCCCGCGGCCGTGGCGGTCACCGTGGTCCCGGAGGCGACGCAGACGTCCTGCGATGCCAGGGGGACGGTCACCGCGACCGGCAGGCCGGAGGACGCGGTCGCCGCCACGGTCTGCTGGGCGCCGACCGCCACCGTGTCGAGCTCGGGGGCCGTGATCGACTGCGCGCCCTGGAAGATCCGGAAGGTCACGATCAGCTCGGCCGGGAGGACGTTCGGGTCGGAGGCCCCGGTCACGGCACGGATGGTGCACGTCCCTGCCTTCAGTGCCGTCACCTCGAGCGTGGGGACCGGGAAGGCTCGCGAGGTACCGCAGGTCGGCTCACCGAACGCCGTCAGCTGCACGAACGCCCCCGAGTCCGCGGCGATGTCGAGCAGCACGCTCTCACCGACGCGCAGGGCGTCCGGCGGATCGACGACGATCCGGTCCGGCTGGCGCCCGTCGATGACGTTGACCTCGTACCGCGTGATCTGCACGGTGCCGTCCGGCGAGCTCACCTGGAGGAAGACCGGGACGGCGCCCGCCTGCTCGAAGGCCCGGGTCACCGTGCCGCCGGGCAGCGACCAGTAGCTGCCGGGGACACCGGCGGGCTGGTCGAGCTGGAAGCCCTCGGTCCCCAGTCGCGGGAACCACCACGTGAAGCCCACGCCGTCCGACCCCGCACCCGTCGCCGTCGCGGAGAACGTCGCCGCCTGGTTGCGCACGGCCACGTCGGGCAGCGTCACCTCGATCGCGGACACCGCCGAGGGCACCACGCGGACCGTCACCCTCGTGCCGTCCGCCTGGACGAGCCGGAGCGTGTCGGTCACGGTCGCGTCCGCCGCCTCCGCCCCCGGGCCGACGGGCGTGACGGCGAACCGGTACCCGTTCGTCGCGTCCCAGACCCGCTGGGCGAAGTACGACGTCCCGTCCCAGCCCTGGTGGGGCAGGACGAGCGACTGGGTGGGCTCCGTGGACCCGACGGCGGTGTGGACGAACCAGCCGTTGCCGCTCAGCCGGGTGAGGGAGGAGCCCCCGTTGTACGGGTCGACGACGGCGATCGTGCGCCGGTCGACCGAGTCGGTCTGGCCCTCGCGGGTCACCTGGAACACCGGGTCGTCGACGGTGACGGCGGGGGGCGCCGGCGCGTTGACGCAGCCGACCGTGTAGATCCCGCCCCCGATGACCGGGCCGCTGCTCGTGCAGTCCTCCGCCTCGGGCAAGGTGCCCAGGAGAAAGGTCGTGTAGAAGCCGCCGTAGTACTTCGGCCTGCGCTCCTCCTCCGACTTGCTCGTGTCCGCCGCGCGCGCCTCGTCCTCGAGCAGCTGCCCCCGCAGGTCCGGCGGTGTGTTCGTCAGGGTGGTCAGGTTGTCCCGGAGCCGCTGCCCCATCCGGATCTGCGCGTCGAGCTGGATGCTGGCGAGCACCACCGTGACGATGAAGACGATGGCGGTGCCCACGACGACGGCGACCGAGCTGACCGCGACGAGCGCGAGGCTCCCCGCCCGGGCGGCGAACGGGAAGACGGCGGTGGCGGCCGCCGTGGCGCCCTTCCCGAGGCTCGCGCCCGCGCCGAGCGCCAGTCCGATCGGGACCGCCGCACCCGCGAGCGCGAGACCGGCACCGACGGACACGGACGCCGCCACCTCGAACGACGTGTTGGCGAAGGCCGCGTTGTCGATCTGCTCGCGGTTCGCCAGGTACTGGCCGTAGGCGATGAACTCGTCGTACGACGGCATCGGGATCGCGAAGTTGGCGAACCCGGTGGACGCCGTGTAGCACGTCTGGTCCAGCCAGCCCTTGTAGTCGTCGAGGTACGGCCCCGGCGCGCGGTACACGCAGTACCCGCCGGTGGCGAGGTTCGTGTTCGGGTCGTTGTAGTTGACCGGCTCAGACGTGGTGTACGTCTGCTCCGTCAGCCCGGAGTAGCGGATGAACTCGTCGACGGATGCCCGGGCCGCCTCGACGTTCTGCGTCTGGACGAGGCCTTGGAACCAGCGGTAGACGGCCTGCTCGTCCGCGGTCCGGCTGGACGGCGCCTTCTTGATGATGACGACGAGGTTCGCCCACATCTGCATCCGGACCTGGTTGCGCGCCCAGCCGCGGACGGCGTCGAAGTCCGAGGCGGGCAGGCTGTGGTTGGCCAGGACGTCCTCGGCGGCCTGCCGCTCGAAGCGCGTCAGCGCCGGCCAGTCGGCGGTTGCCACCCGGTTGTAGTCGATGATGTTGGGCGGCGTGGGGGCGACCTCCGCCTGGGCGGTCTGCGGGAGCACCACCGACAGGGCGAGGGTGACCGCTGCCGTGGCCAGCACGGCGACCAGGCGGCGGACGAGGGGCACGCGGGCGTGGTGCACCGCGTCCCCTCCTGCGGGCGACGGGGGGCTGTCGGCGGCGTGGCGCCGTGGGGTGGCGGACATGGTCGAAGCGTGACGGCGCCGACATCCGGACGAAACGGGCAAATGCCCGTGTCGTCGCCCGGTGCCGGTGGGGTGTCATGGTGGGGTGCCGAGCTCAACGACCCCCGTCCACCCGACCCGCGTGACCTCGACCTCGGCGGGGCGACGGTGACGCGCGCGCAGCGCCCCCGCGACACGGCCTCGCGGCTGCGCATCGTCATCGCCGCCGTCGTGGTGGCCCTGGCCGCGAGCGGGTGCGCCGCCCCGACCCAGGCGGCCGCCGGAGCCGGCGCCCCCTCGGCGGCCGGCGCGGCCGCACCGGCTCCTGACGCCGGCACCGGCACGCCGCCGCTCGCCGAAGCGTGCCCCTCGATCGACATGGTGCACGCGTGGGGCGGCATCGACTGGGTGGAGGACTCCATCCAGGACGGGGTCGACCGGGTCGCCGAGTGCGACTACTTCTCCGTGCCCTACGACCCGTCGTCACCCGCCCTCGTGGAGAGCCGCTACATCATCATGCTGTCCACCTGGGACACGCCCGCCGACGTCCAGCTGGACCGGGTGAGGACGGATGCGCAGTCGGCCGGAGGTGAGGTGGCCGACGTCGACGTCGCCGGCTTCCCGGGGCTGCGGTTCGTCGACGGCCAGGGGCTGTCCTGCCAGCTCATCGCCCGCACCGGGGACTCCTCCACCGCCCTCGTGGTCCTCGCGGACCCCGCCGACGAGATGGACGACGAGTGCGCGGTGGCCGAGCGGCTCCTCGCCGCCCTCGTCACGCAGCCGTGACGGCCCGGGGGTCGAGGACTGAGGGGGTCGAGGCCTGAGTGCCCGGGCTGAGATCCCGCTGCGCCGTGCGGGTCACTCGTCCGTGCAGGGCCTGCCGTCCGCGCGGAGCCCCTTCGTAAGATCAGGACATGCCGGACGACGACGGGCCTCGTGCGTGAGCACCGACCTCACCGTGCCGGACCGCTCGTCGCCCGCCGCGCGCTCCGCGTCCGTGGCCGGCTCCCCGCATCCGGGCGGGGCGCGGCCGCGCCTGGTCGGTCGCGACGACGAGCTCGAGGCGCTCGTGCGGTGCCTGGAGCTGCGGGAGCCCGCGGTCGTCGACGTGACCGGCGCGCGGGGCGCCGGCAAGACGACCCTCGTCGACGTCGCCCTGGACGCCGCCTCGACGTCGTTCACCGCCGTCCGGCGGCTCGACCTGACCGGTGAGACCGCGACGACGGCGCTCGCCGGCCTGCGCCGCCACCTCGCCCGACTCCCCATCCCCCTCCCTCGGGGTCCGTCGGACCGGCCGGACCGGTGGACCCTGCTCCGGCTGGACCGGGCGGACGTGCTCGCCCCGGTGGCCGGCGCGCTCGCCGACCTCGTCGCGGAGCACCCCGGGGTCAGCGTCGTCGTCGAGTCGGTCCCGCCGTTGCGTGCGCCGGGCATCCGGGTGATCGAGGTCGGAGCGCTGCACCCCGCCGCGGCCGCCGAGCTCCTCCGTCGCGCCGCCGACGCCGTCGGGGTGGCCCTGAATTCCGACCAGCGGACCCGCGCCGACGTCGACCGGGTCTGCGCGGCCGTCGACGGCAACCCCCTGGCGGTCGAGCTCGCCGCCGCCCGGCTCCCCGTCGTCCCGCTCGGCTCGCTCGCCTCCGTCCTGGAGGCCCCGGGGCGCGCGCTGTCGGTGCTCTCCCGGCCCGGGGCCGGACCGGCCGACGGCAGGACGATCCGGACGGATCTCGCGGACAGCCACCGGGCCACGTCCGCGCCGGCCCAGCGGCTCCTGGACGTGCTCAGCGTGTTCGGCGGCTCGTTCACCCTCGAGGCCGTGGAGGCGGTCTCGAGCGGTGCCGGCCCGTGCTTCGACGCGCTCGGCGAGCTCCTCGACCTGCGCCTGGTCGAGCTGGAGGGCGGGCCCGGAGGTGAGCGGTACCGGCTCCGGCGGCTCGTCCGCGACTTCGCGTCCGAGCGGCTCGCCGCGTCCGGTGGGGAGCAGGAGGCGCGCGCCCGCCACGCCGCCTACTTCTGCGACGTGGCCGGGCGGGCAGCGGCCGCCGTCGCCGACGCCGACGAGGACCGGGCCCGCGCGGTCCTCGACGAGGACTACCCGGAGGCCCTCGTCGCGCTGCGCTGGCTCCGCGAGCACCACGCCGACGGCGCCCTCCGGCTCGCCGCGGACCTCGGGTGGGAGGCCGAGCGCCGCGGCGCGGGCGCGGCGCTCGTCGAGCACCTCGAGGAGCTGACCCGCGCCCCCGTCGGCACCCCGGCCGCACGCCGGGACGCGCTCGTCTGGCTCGTGCAGCTGTCGAGCTGGTCCCCGCTCGCGGGCGACCGGGTCGGCGTCATCCGCGAGCAGCTGTCCGAGGCGATCGCCCTGGCCCGGACGGTCGGGGAGCCGCTCGCCCTGCTCCGGGCGCTGCGGACGCAGTTCCTCGCCGTCGCGGCCCACGGCGACCTCGCCGCGGCGACGGAGGCCTGCCGTGACGGGATGGAGCTCGCCGCCGCGATCGGTCACCCGCGCTGGCTGGGCCGGTTCGAGATCTCCCTGGCCGCCATGCACGCCGTCGTGCGCCGGTACGACGTGGCCGGGGAGCTCGGCTCCTCGGGGCTCGCCCGGGCCGTGCGCTCCGGCGACCGCCGCGGCATCGCGCTCGGCTCCCTCCTGCTGCACGGCGTACCGGCGGAGCACGTCGCCGACCGTGCCGGGGTGCCGCCGCTGGAGGCCGTGCTCGAGATCTTCCGGGCCCACGGCGACCTGCAGAACGAGCTGCACACCCTGGCGACCCTGGCGCACCAGGCGATCGACCGCGGCGACCCACGAGCGGCGGCCGCCTGGGTCCTGGCCCGACGGGACCGGCTCGGGCGCACCGACCTCGTGAACGGGCTGACGGTGTCCGTCATGCTCGCCGTCCACGTCAGCCGGCTGCGCGGGGACCACGCGGTGGGCGCGCGGCTCCACGGCGCAGTGGCGTCGCACATGGAGCCCCTGCTGGCGATCATCGCCCCGCCCCACGTCGAGCAGTACCGCTCGGGGCTCCGGACGCTGCGCGAGTCCCTGGGCGCCGAGCGGTTCGAGGCCGAGGTCGCGCGCGGCCGCCTGCTGGACCGTGAGGAGACGCTCGTCGAGCTCGTGGGGTACCTGCGCGACGTCGTGGGCGAGCCCGGGCCGGTCGCCGCGGGGTCGGTCGGGTCGGCCCCGTCGCCCCGGTCGGCCCCGTCGGCCTCGTCGCCCCGGCCGGCCTCCGCCCCCACCCGGCCCGACCCGGGGCTCACGCCGCGGGAGCAGCAGGTGCTGCACCTGCTCGAGCAGGGTCTGCGCAACAAGGAGATCGCGATCGCGCTGGCCATCACCCCGAAGAGCGTCATGCACCACACGGTGTCCATCTACCGCAAGCTCGGCGTGCGCAGCCGGACCGAGGCGGTCGCGCTCGCCGCGCGACAGGGACGGCTCCCGACCGACTGACCGACCGGCTCCCCGGCGCACCCCTCCCTCACCCCACCTCCGCCGTCGACTCCGCCGGGATCCGTGGGGCCCGCCGGTTCTTCCCGGCGGACTCGACGGATCCCGGCGGACTCGACGAGGGGGCGGACCGGACGGAGGGCGGCGGACCCGCGCCCTCACAGCGGGGTGGGTCGGGGTGTGCGGTGACCGTTCCTCAGAGGTAACAGCCCCGGAACCGCCCCCGAACAGGGGCTTCCTAGCGTCAGGCGCACGGTCACCTCCCCGACCGTCCCCAGCCCGCCGACGCAGGAGGACGCCATGTCCGCTCCGACGCTCAGCAGCCCGCCCGGCAGCACCGACGCCCCCACCGCCGCCGCCGCAGGAGCCCCTGCCGCCCCCGCCGGCACGACGACGACGCCCGACGCCCCGGTCGTCCACCGCCGCCGCGGCCGCTGGATCGACCGCTGGGACCCGGAGGACGCGCACTTCTGGGAGAACGGCGGCCGCCGGACGGCCCAGCGCAACCTCTACCCGTCGATCTTCGCGGAGTTCCTCGGGTTCGCGATGTGGGCCTCGTGGAGCATCGTCGTCCCGCAGCTCGCGTCGGTCGGCTTCACCCTCACGGTCAACCAGCAGTTCTGGCTCATCGCGCTCCCCAGCCTCGTCGGCGCCACGCTGCGCATCCCCTACACGTTCGCGGTCCCGCTGTTCGGCGGGCGGAACTGGACGATCATCTCCGCGCTGCTGCTCCTGCTGCCCGCGAGCGCCCTGGCCTTCGTGGTCACCCGCCCGGAGACGACGTCGTTCTCGACCCTCATGGTCGTCGCGGCGCTCGCCGGCCTCGGCGGGGGCAACTTCGCGTCCTCGATGGCGAACATCTCGTTCTTCTACCCCGAGCGGGAGAAGGGCAAGGCCCTGGGCCTCAACGCCGCCGGCGGCAACATCGGCACGGCCGCCGTGCAGCTCGCGGTGCCGATCGTCATCGTCATCGGCGCGGGCCTGCACCTGGAGCGCGCGGGCCTCATGTTCATCCCGCTCGTCCTCCTCGCCGCCGTCTGGGCGTGGCGCCGCATGGACAACCTGTCCGGCGCGAAGAGCGACTACAAGGCGTTCGGCGCGGCGGTCCGCCACCGGCACACCTGGATCATCTCGTTCCTCTACATCGGGACGTTCGGCTCGTTCATCGGGTTCTCCGGCGCGTTCCCGACGCTGCTCACCACCCAGTTCCCCGCGGTCGCGCTGAGCGTCGCGTTCCTCGGCGCGCTGGTCGGCTCCCTCGCCCGCCCGTCCGGCGGCATGCTCGCGGACCGGATCGGCGGCGCCCGGGTCACGATCGCGTCGTACCTGGTCATGGCGCTCGGGACGCTCGGGGCGATCCTGTCGCTGCGGGCCGGCAGCTTCTGGGGCTTCCTGCTGTCGTTCCTCCTGCTGTTCGTCGCGACGGGGGTCGGCAACGGGTCGGTCTACCGGATGATCCCGGCCGTCTTCCAGGTGGGCGCGACCGACGCCGACGACGCCGCCCGTCGCCGCAAGGCCGCCGCCGGCTGCATCGGCATCGCCGGGGCCGTGGGCGCGTTCGGCGGGTTCCTCATCCCCCGCGGCTTCGCGGTCTCCAACGGCATCACCGGCAGCCTCGAGCCGGCGCTGTGGGCGTTCATCGGGATGTACGCGGTGATGGCCGTCGTCACGTGGGCGCTGTACCTGCGCCGGGGAGCGGCCCTGACGACCGCGGGCATCTGATGACGCCCCCGCCGACGGCGACCCACTGCCCGTACTGCGCGCTCCAGTGCGCCATGACGCTGACCCCGGCCCCGCAGGGCCCGGTGCCCGTCAGCGTCACGCCGCGGGACTTCCCCACCAACCGCGGCGGGCTGTGCCAGAAGGGCTGGACGAGCGCGGAGGTCCTGACCACCCCGGACCGGCTCACCTCCCCCCTGGTCCGCGGGGCCGACGGCGCGCTGCACCCGGCGACGTGGGACGAGGCCCTGGACCTCGTCGCGGGCCGGCTGCGGAGCATCCAGGAGCAGCACGGGCGCCAGGCGGTCGCCGTCTTCGGCGGGGGCGGCCTGACGAACGAGAAGGCCTACGCCCTGGGCAAGTTCGCCCGCGTCGTCCTGCGCACGCCGTTCATCGACTACAACGGGCGCTTCTGCATGGCCAGCGCGGCGGCGGGCGCGAACCGGGCGTTCGGCGTCGACCGGGGACTGCCGTTCCCGCTGGCCGACGTGGGTGGGGCGCAGGCGGTCCTGCTGCTCGGCTCGAACCTCGCCGAGACGATGCCGCCGTCCTCCCAGCACCTCGCCGCGGCGCGGGCGGCCGGGGGCGTCGTCGTCGTGGACCCGCGGCACTCCGCGACGGCCGCGCTCACCGACGACGGCGCGGGCCTGCACCTGCAGGCCGTGCCCGGCACCGACCTCACCGTCCTGCTGGCCCTCCTGCACGTCGTGTGGGCGGAGGGGCTCGTGGACACCGCGTACCTCGCGGAGCGCACGACCGGGGCCGACGAGGTCCGGCGCAGCGTCGCCGCGTGGTGGCCCGAGCGCGCCGAGCGGGTGTGCGGCGTCCCGGCCGAGGACCTGCGCCGCGCCGCCCGGCTGCTGGCCGCCGCGTCCCCCGTCCACGGCGGCACCGGCGCGTACGTGCTCACCGGGCGCGGCGCCGAGCAGAGCACCCAGGGCACGGCGACGGTCACCGCCGCGATCAACCTCGCGCTGAGCCTCGGCCTGCCGGGCCGCGTCGGGAGCGGGTACGGCGCGATCACCGGCCAGGGCAACGGGCAGGGCGGTCGCGAGCACGGCCAGAAGTCCGACCAGCTGCCCGGCTACCGGCGGCTCGACGACCCGGCGGCCCGCGCGCACGTCGCGGGCGTCTGGGGCGTCGACCCCGACGACCTGCCCGGGCCCGGCGTGCCCGCGGTCGAGCTGCTGCGCCGCTGCGGGACGCCCGACGGCCCGCGCGCGCTGCTCGTGCACGGGTGCAACCTCGTCGTCAGCGCCCCGGACAACCAGGCGGTCCGCGCGCGCCTCGCCGCGCTGGACCTGCTCGTCGTGTGCGACCTCGTGCCGTCGGAGACCACCGAGCTCGCCGACGTCGTCCTGCCCGTCACCCAGTGGGCCGAGGAGGAGGGGACGATGACCTCGCTGGAGGGCCGCGTGCTGCGGCGCCGCCGGGCCACCGAGCCGCCGCCCGGGGTGCGTTCGGAGCTTGAGGTGCTGCACGACCTCGCCGCGCGGCTCGGCGTGACGCGCGGCTTCCCGACCGACCCGGCCGTGGTGTTCGACGAGCTCGCCCGGGCCAGCGCCGGGGGCGTCGCGGACTACGGCGGCCTGTCCCACGCCCGCCTGGACGCCGCCGAGGCGGCGGGTGACGGCCTGTTCTGGCCCGTCCCGGCCACGCCCGACGGCGAGCCGGACCACCCGGGCACGCCGCGCCTCTTCGCGGACGGGTTCCCCACCCCGGACGGCCGCGCGCGGATGATCGCCGTGGACCACCGCGGCCCGTCCGACGACCTGCGGCCCGACGCCCCGCTGTACCTGGTCACGGGCCGGGTGCTCCAGCACTACCAGTCCGGCGCCCAGACGCGGCGCGTCCCGGCCCTCGCCTCCGCGCAGCCGGAGCCGTTCGCCGAGGTGCACCCGCTGCTCGCCGACCGGCTCGGCGTCGCCGACGGCGAGCCGGTCGAGGTCACGTCCGCCCGCGGCACGGCGGTCGCCGTCGCCCACGTCACCACGTCGGCGCGGCCCGACACGGTGTTCATGCCGTTCCACTGGTCCGGCGAGGGCAGCGCGAACCGGCTCACCACCGACGCGACCGACCCCGTCTCCGGCATGCCCGAGTTCAAGGTCTGCGCCGTCCAGGTCCGCGCCGCCGACGCCGGCAGCGCCGGCAGCGCCCTCCTGGCCCGCGACGCCCACCGGGTGGCGCAGCCCCCCCGAGCCCAGGAGGTCCGGTCATGAGCGCCACGAGGGTCGTCGTCGTCGGGAACGGCATGGTGGGGTCCCGGTTCGTGGAGGACCTGCTCGCCCGTGTCCCCGGCGCGGACGTGACCGTCACCGTCCTCGGTGCGGAGGAGCACGAGCCCTACAACCGCGTGCTGCTCAGCGAGGTCGTCGCGGGCAAGGTCGACGTCGCGTCGATCACCCTGCCGTCGGCGACCGAGCCGCGACTCACGGTCCTGCGGGGCGCGACGGCCGCGCGCCTGGACCGGGACGCACGCGTCGTTCACGGCACGGACGGCGGCGTCCACCCCTACGACGTCCTCGTCCTGGCCACCGGGGCCCGGGCGCGCGTGCCGGGGCTGCCCGGCCTGGAGGCCTGGCGGGCGGCCACGGGTGCCGACCCCGACGCGCTGCCCGCCGGCGTCCACGCCCTGCGCACCCTCGACGACGCCCGCGAGATCGTCGCCGCGACCCTCAACGCCCGCCGCGCCGTCGTGCTCGGTGGCGGCGTCCTCGGGCTCGAGGCCGCGTGCGGCCTGGCGCGGCGCGGGGTCGCGGTGACGGTCGTCCACGGCGGCCCGCACCTCATGGAGCGCCAGCTCGACGACGCCGCGGCGTCCGCCGTCGGGCGCGGCCTGGACCGCCTCGGCATCGCGCACCGCGTCGCCACCTTCGCCGACGACGTCCTCCTGGACGCGGGTCGGCTCTCCGGCCTGCGGGTGCGCCCCGCGGACGGCACGCCCCCGGACCCGGCGACGGCGGTCGTGGCGGCGGACCTGCTCGTCATGACCGCCGGGACGCTGGCGGAGACGTCCCTCGCGGCGGACGCCGGGCTCGAGGTGCGCCGCGGCGTCGTCGTGGGGCCGGACCTGGCGACGGCGGACCCGGCCGTCTTCGCGATCGGGGACTGCGCCGAGCCGCCCGAGGGCGGCAGCGGGCTCATCGCGCAGGGCTGGGACCAGGCACGGCGCCTCGCCGTCGCGCTCGCCGCGGACCTGACGGCCGCGCCC
>NZ_AXCW01000130.1 GCF_000603945.1 Actinotalea ferrariae CF5-4
CAACACGAAGGCTGTCCGTCTGATCTCGGTGCTGCTCATGGTCGCCGGTCTCGTGCTCGTCGCCGGAGGCGCCGCCACGTGGATCACGGTCCGCAGCCAGCTGGTCGCCGAGAACATCACGATCCCGGACGACGCCATGGCGTTCGCCGGCAAGACCGTGAACGGCCCCCTGGACGCCTACGTCCAGGCCGACATCATCAACAAGCACGCGCTCGAGGGCTCCGGCGGCAAGACCTACGCCGAGATGGACCGTGAGGACCCGGCCCGCGCCAGCGTCATGAACGGCTCGTTCCTGCGGGCGTCGCTCTTCACCTCGGTGATCGCGTTCGGCGTCGCGGCGTTCGCCGCCGGCATGGGTGTCCTCTTCGCGGCCACCGGGTACGCGCTGCGCGTCCTGGTCCCGGCTCGTGCCGAGGTCGCCCCGCGTCAGACCGTGACCGCCTGACCTGTCACCGATCTCGCCGCCTGGGAGGCGAGAGCTCCACGCACAGACCCTTCCCAGGGGTCGAAGGCCCCGTCCTCACCGAGGACGGGGCCTTCTGCGTGCATCGGGTGGCCTGCCGGCGGGCTCAGGGCCGCGTCACGGCAGGTGCCGCTCCTCCGGTCCCACGTAGGCGCTGAGCGGCCGGATCAGCGAGTTCGCGGCGCGCTGCTCCATGACGTGCGCCGTCCACCCCGTCACGCGAGCCGCCACGAACAAGGGCGTGAACGTCGCGGTGTCGAACCCCATGAGGTGGTAGGCCGGACCCGACGGGTAGTCGAGGTTCGGCCGGATGCTCTTGCGGGCCACCATCGCGGCCTCGAGCCGGTCGTACAGCTCGGCGAGGTCCTGTCGGCCGTAGTGCTCGACCAACCGGTCCAGGGCCGCCTTCATCGTGGGCACGCGCGAGTCGCCGTGCTTGTAGACCCGGTGACCGAACCCCATGATCTTGCGCTTCTCGCCGAGGGCCCTGTCCAGCCACTCCTCGGCCCGGTCCGCCGAGCCGATCTGGTCGAACACGTGCATGACGGCCTCGTTGGCCCCGCCGTGCAGGGGGCCCTTGAGCGCCCCGATCGCGGCGACGACCGCCGAGTACAGGTCCGACAGCGTCGAGGTGACCACGCGCGCGGTGAACGTCGAGGCGTTGAACGAGTGCTCGGCGTACAGCACGAGCGACACCCGGAAGGCGTCGACGACGACGTCGTCGGGCACCTCGCCGAACGTCATGTGCAGGAGGTTCGCCGCGAGGTCGAGGTCGTCCCGCGGCTCGACCACGTCCTGCCCCCGCCGGCGGCGCTGGTCGTAGGCCACGATCGCGGGGATCTGCGCGAGCAGCCGCACGGACGCGGCGACCTCGGCCTCGCGCGACGAGTCCGCCGCGGTCGGGTCGAGCGCGCCCACCAGGCTCACGGCCGTCCGCAGGACGTCCATCGGGTGGGCCGCCGTCGGGATGGCGTCGACGACGGCGCGCACCTGCGGCGCGAGCGCCCGCTGGGCGCGCTCGGCCTCCTGCAGCCCCGCCAGCTCCGCCGGCGTCGGCAGCTCGCCGTGCCACAGGAGCCACGCCACCTCCTCGAAGGAGCAGCGCGCGGCCAGCTCCTGCACGGGGTACCCGCGGTACAGCAGGGAGTTGGACTCGGGGTTCACCTTGGAGATCGCCGTCGTGTCGGCGACGACGCCCGCCAGACCCTTGCGGATCTCCGGTTCGGTGGTGCTGGTCATCGGTCGCTCCTTCGCGATCGGTGCTGCGGATGGGCCGGGCCCCGACGACGACGCCGCGGTCGGGCCGCGGCGCCGGGTCAGTGCCGGACGGACGCGTCCGGCGTGTACGTGAAGATCGAGCCGTCGAAGCGGTTGTAGCCCTCGTAGTCGAGGAGCTCGTAGAGACGGGAGCGGTGCTGCATGCCCGGCACCTCGGCGCGCAACGAGCCCTCGGCGGCGAGGGTGTCGAGCGCCCGCTCGGCAGCGCCCATGGCGACGCGCAGCAGCGAGACGGGGTAGATGACCATCCGGATCCCCGCACTCGCGAGCTCGGCGTTGGTCAGCAGGTCCGCCTTGCCGAACTCCGTCATGTTGGCCAGGACCGGCACGTCCACCGCCTTCGCGACCGCCTCGAACTCCCCGAGGCCGGCCATCGCCTCGGGGAAGATCGCGTCGGCCCCCGCGTCGACCAGCGCCTTGGCCCGGTCGATCGCCACGGACAGCCCCTCGACCGCCCGCACGTCCGTCCGGGCCATGATGAGGAAGCTCGGGTCGCGCCGCGCCTCCACGGCGGCACGCACGCGCTGGACCGCGGTCGCCAGGTCGACGACCTGCTTGCCGTCCAGGTGACCGCACCGCTTCGGGTTGACCTGGTCCTCGACGTGCAGCCCGGCGAGCCCGGCGTCCTCGAGCGTCTGGACGGTGCGGGCGACGTTCATCGGCTCGCCGAACCCGGTGTCCGCGTCGACCAGCGCGGGCAGGTCGGTCATGCGCGTGATCTGCCGGCTGCGCTCCGCGACCTCGGTCGCCGTGGTCAGGCCGATGTCGGGCAGGCCGAGGTCCGCGCTGAGCACCGCCCCGGAGATGTAGACGCCCTCGAACCCCTTGTCCTGGATGAGCCGCGCGGACAGCGGGTTGAAGGCGCCCGGGAAGCGCAGGAGCTCGTCCCCGGCCAGCCGCCGCCGCAGGTCGGCGCGCTTGGCCTCGGCTGTCGTCGTCGCGTACAGCATCAGAAGATCCCCTCCGGAACGGGCACCGTGGCCAGGAGGCCGTCCGGAGCCACGACGGTCAGCTCGCCGAGCTCGGCGGACGTCAGCTCCGGCAGGCGCTGCGCGACGTCGAGGAACCGCTCCACCTCCGCGTCGTCCAGCACCCCCTCCGCCAGCATGCGGAACTTCGCCACGTACTGCTCGCGGGCGAACGGACGGGCACCCAGCGGGTGCGCGTCGGCGACGGCGATCTCCTCGACCACCCGGGACCCGTCGGTCAGCGTGATCTCCAGGCGCCCGCCGAACGCCTTCTCCGCCGGGTCGGTCGAGTGGTAGCGCCGGGTCCACTCCGGGTCCTCCGCCGTGGTGATCTTCCGCCACAATGCCACGGTGTCGGGCCGTCCGGCGCGCTCCGGCGCGTAGGAGCGCACGTGGTGCCACTCCCCGTCCTGCAGGGCCACCGCGACGATGTACGGGATCGAGTGGTCGAGCGTCTCGCGCGACGCCGTGGGGTCGTACTTCTGCGGGTCGTTCGCCCCCGAGCCGATGACGTAGTGCGTGTGGTGGCTCGTGTGGATGACGACCGACGCCACCCGCTCCGGGTCCGCGAGCTCCGGTCGCTCCCGGTGCAGCCGCCGGGCGAGGTCGATGAGCGCCTGGGACTGGTACTCCGCCGAGTGCTCCTTGGTGTACGTGTCGAGGATCGCCCGCTTCGCCTCCCCCGGCTCGGGCAGCGGCACCTCGTAGTGCGCGTCGGGACCGTCGAGCATCCAGGCGATGACCCCGTCCTCGCCCTCGTAGATCGGCACGGGCGCCCCCTGGCCGCGGACAGCCCGGTCGACTGCCTCGATCGCCACCTTGCCCGCGAGCGCCGGGGCGTACGCCTTCCAGCTGGAGATCTCGCCCTTGCGCGACTGCCGCGTCGCCGTCGTCGTGTGCAGAGCCTGGCCGATCGCCTGGAAGACCGTCTCCGCCGGGAGGCCGAGCAGCGTCCCGAGCGCGGCCGCGGCCGACGGCCCGAGGTGCGCGACGTGGTCGATCTTGTGCTTGTGCAGGCTGATCGCCCGGACGAGGTCGACCTGGACCTCGTAGCCGGTGGCGAGCGCCCGGACGACGTCGTGCCCCGACAGCCCCCGGCGCTCGGCCAGGTGCTGCGCGACGGCGAGCACGGGCGGGATGTTGTCGGCCGGGTGGGAGTAGTCGGCCGCGAGGAAGGTGTCGTGGTAGTCCAGCTCGCGCACCGCCACGCCGTTGGCCCACGCCGCCCACTCGGGGCTGAACCGCTCGCCCGCCGGCAGGCCGAACACGGTGGCGCCGGGCCGGTACGGGTGCGCCAGCGCCTGCCCGCGCGCCGCCACCACCGGTCCGCGCAGCAGCGACGCCGTCGCCACGGCCGCGTTGTCGATGACGCGGTTGACCACCATGTCGACGACCTCGGGCAGCACCTCGACGGGGTCGACGGCGACCTCGGCGATCTTCCACGCGAGCTGCTCGCTACGCGGGAGGCGGTCGCTGGAGGGGTGGACGCGGACGTCGTGGCGGATCATCGGGCTGCTCCGGTGGGGTCGAGGGCGGAGGGACGGTCGACGGCGTCGGGACGGGCCGACGGCGGCCTGGGCAGGACGGGCGTGGGCGTGGCCTGTGAAGGCGTGGCCAGGACGGGTGAGGGCGTGGGCAGGGCCTGTGAAGGCGTGGTCGGGTCCCCGACGGGACCGGCGGCCAGTGCGTCGAGCACGTGCCGGAGGCTCGCGTGCAGGTGCACGCCGGTGGCCTGGGCGGCGAGCACGGCGTCGCCCGCCGCCACCGCCTCGGCGATGAGGCGGTGCTCGTCCGCGGCGTGCAGCAGGCGCGCCGTGTCGGCGTGCGCGAGGCGTCGGACCCGCGCGACGTGCGCACGCAGGGCCGCCAGCGAGCGCTGCAGGTGGCGGCTGGCCATGGCGGTGTCGAGCGCCGCGTCGAGCTCGCCGACGAGCGCGTAGTAGGCGGTGCGGTCGGGGTCGTCGTCGGCGAGGAGCGCCCCGGCGCCGGCGAAGCGCTCCGCGAGCCCGGTGAAGACCTCCGGCCGGGCACGGCGCGACGCGAGCCGCGCCGCCTGGGTCTCGAGCGCCTCGCGCAGCTCGAAGAGGTGCACGACGTCGTCGGCGTCGAGCTGGGAGACCACGAGCGTGCGTCCCCGCCCGACGACGGCGAGCCCCTCCGCCGCGAGCCGGCCGAGCGCCTCGCGCAGCGGTGTCCGGGAGACACCCCACCGGGCCGCCTGCTCGACCTCGCCGAGCTCGGTGCCCGGGGGCAGGTGCCAGGCGACGATCTCCTCGCGCAGGGCCCGGTAGACCCGCTCGCTCGCCCGCATGGGACGACTCTAGAGCCCGTCCCGGCCTCTTGTATACAAAGTCCCACCGCGAAGGGGCCAGGCGCGCATCGCCGGGCATCCATGCATACAACGCCGATCCATGCGGCGCCGTCGGGGACCTTCGCCCCTTCCGAGAGGCCTGCCTGCGCCCGACCGTGGAGACGAGCCGCCCGGGTGCCGTCCGCCGCGTCGCGGCGGCACGCAGGTCCGGGCCCCCGCGCGAGGAGGAGACCTGTCATGAGCCAGGACGCCCTGCACCACCCGCACCGCCCGGCGGTCGACGACACCGACCCGCTGCTGCGCGCCCGCGCGGAGAAGCGGCTCGAGGCGCGCCGCGGGCTGGGGGCGCACGCGCTCGCGTACGTCCTCGTCAACGCCTTCCTGGTCGTCATCTGGTCGCTCAACGGCACCGACCAGTTCTTCTGGCCGCTGTTCCCGATCCTCGGCTGGGGCATCGGCCTGGCGTTCAACGCCTGGGACGTGCTGTTCCCCGGCCCGTCGGAGGACCGGATCCGGGCCGAGATGGACCGTCTGCGCCACGGCTGAGAGCGGGGGTCGCGGCTGAGCGTGCCCCCTGCCCGGGACGCCATCCTTCGCCCGCGGTGAGAGCGCAGCGGACCGGGGCTCTTGACACCGCCGGGCAGTGGGATCAACCTGCCTCCAACGGCGCGTGTTCAGCGAGAGTGAACACTCGCGCCGGCTCACCTGCGATGGCGGAGGTACTCATGAGCGCGACCCCGGACCACGGCGTCCCCCACGACCACGACGGTCGGCCGAAGGTCTTCCGGAACGGCACCGTCCTGACGATGGACGACAGCAAGACCATCCTGAAGGACGCCGACGTGCTGGTCGTCGGCGACCGCATCGAGGCGATCGGGCACGGCCTCGCCGTGCCGGACGGCACCATCGAGATCGACGCCACCGGCATCGTCATGCCCGGCATGATCGACACCCACCGGCACATGTGGCAGACGGCGATGCGCGGCTACGGCGCCGACTGGACCCTGACCCAGTACTTCGTCTGGTACTACCTCGAGCACGGCAAGGCCTTCCGGCCGCAGGACATCCACGCCGGCAACCTCCTGGCCGCCGTGGAGTCGCTCGACGCGGGCGTCACGACGACCGTCGACTGGTCCCACGGCCTGCAGACCGTCGAGCACGCCGACGCCGCCGTCGACGCCCTCGAGACCGTCCCGGGGCGGTTCGTCCTCGCCTACGGCAACATCCAGCAGGGCCCGTGGGAGTGGTCACACTCCCCCGAGTTCCGCGACTTCGTCAACCGCCGTATGCACCGGTCGGACATGCTCGGCTTCCAGATGGCGTTCGACGTCACCGGTGACCCCGCCTTTCCCGAGAAGGCCGCCTACGAGGCGGCGCGGGAGCTCGGCGCGACCGTCACCACGCACGCGGGCGTGTGGGGCGCGACCAACGACGACGGGATCCGCCTGGCCTACGAGCACGGCTTCATGCAGCCGGGCAACATCTACGTCCACGCTGCGACGCTGAGCCCGGACTCGTACCACCGCATCGCCGCCACCGGGGGCTCCGTCTCGGTCGCGACCGAGAGCGAGTCCAGCTGCGGGCAGGGCTACCCGTCCTCGTACACCCTGCGCTCCTACGACATCCCGGTGTCGCTCTCGGTGGACACGAGCGTGTGGTGGAGCGGCGACATGTTCTCGGCCATGCGCTCGACGCTCAACGCCGACCGGGCGCGCGAGCACCACGAGGCGCACGCCCTCGGCGAGACGATCACCCACTGCCACCTGCGTGCGGACCAGGTCGTCGACTGGGCGACCCGGGGCGGGGCCAAGGCCCTCGGCATGGACTCCCTCGTCGGCAGCCTGGGGGTGGGCAAGAAGGCCGACGTCGTCCTGGTGAAGAACGACGCCTCCCCGGTGATGTTCCCGATGCTCAACCCCTTCGGCCACGTGGCGTTCCAGGCGCAGCGCGGGGACGTCCACACGGTCGTGGTGAACGGGCGCATCGTCAAGCACGACCACCGCCTGGTCGGCATCGACCTGCCGGCCGTGCGGCACCAGCTGGAGCAGACGATCGAGCACCTGCAGTCGACCTTGGGCGACGAGGCCTGGGCCAAGGGGATGAACCCCGACGTCCCGGAGACGAAGATCCTCGACAACCCGTACCAGTACACCGACTACGCGAGCTCGGCGACGCACCAGGCCTGACGCCCGGAGCCCGGCCGCCCCAACGACCAGTCGGAGGGGCGGCCGGGGCCTAGCATCACCGGGTGACTTCTGCTCCACCGCCCGCCCCCCCGCCGGAGAACCCGGCGGCCCCGCCGGAGCGTCCCCGGCGGTGGTGGGCCCTGGTCGTGGTCGGCGTGCTGGGGGGGTTCATGTCGGGCCTGTTCGGCGTGGGCGGCGGGATCCTCATGGTGCCGCTGCTCATCCTCATGGCCGGGCTGAACCAGAAGCAGGCGGCGACGACGTCGCTCGCGGCGATCATCCCGGCGGCGCTCGTGGGCTCCGCGACCTACCTGGCCAACGACAGCGTCGACGTCGCCGTGGCCGGCATCGTCGCGATCGGCGGCATCATCGGCTCCTACCTCGGCGCCCGGCTCCTGCGGCGCATCCCGATGGTGTGGCTGCGGTGGCTGTTCATCGCGCTGCTCGTCGCCGTCGCGATCCGCATGTTCCTCACCGTGCCCGAGCGCGGGGCCGGCATCGAGCTGTCGCCGCTGGTCGTGCTCGCGCTCATCGCGACGGGTCTGTTCATGGGCGTGGCGTCCGGCCTGTTCGGGATCGGGGGCGGCGTCATCCTCGTGCCCGTCCTCATCGCGCTGTTCGGCCAGGGCGACCTGGCCGCCAAGGGCACGTCGCTGCTCACCATGCTGCCGACGGCGATCATGGGCACCGTCACGAACGTGCGCGGCCGCATGGTGGACCTGCGGGCGGGCGCCGTCGTCGGGCTGGGCGCGACCGTGGCGTCGTTCGCCGGCGCCTCGCTGGCCTTCCTGCTCCCGCCCCGGGCCTCGACCGTGCTCTTCGCGGTCCTGGTCGTCGTCGCGGCCACGCAGCTGACCGTCCGGGCGATCCGCATGCAGCGTGGCGGCCGCTGACCAGCCGGTTCAGCGGCCGCCACGCTCAGCGACGGACGGCGAGGTCCGCCTCCTCGACGGGCGCCGCGGGGACGTGCAGCGTGTCCCGCAGCGGGATCACGCGCAGGAGCACCGACGCCACGACCGCGACGACGACGATCGGCACCGCGGCGAGGAACACGTCGCCGAGCGCGTCGGCCAGGGCGCGCCGGACGGCCTCCTCGGCCCCGGCCGACAGGCCGGCCAGCGCCGCGGGGTCCAGGACGGAGCCGGCCCCGAGGTCGGCCGGTGCGTCGGTGCCCGCAGGCAGCTGCTCGGCGATCGCCGGCCCGAGCCGCGCCGTCATGACCGCACCCAGCAGCGCGATGCCGACCGTGGCACCGACGTTGCGGAAGAACTGGACCGAGGCGGTCGCCACCCCGAGGTCGTCCCTGCCGACGACGTTCTGCACCACGAGCGTGAGGGTCTGCATGGCCCCACCGATGCCGAGCCCGATGACGACCATCGCGGCCGTGAGCTGCACGGGCGACGTGCCGTACCCGGTCAGGGTGAGCAGCCCGAACCCGACGAGCATGAGCACGGTCCCGCCCACGACGTAGCGCTTGTAGTGGCCGTGGCGCGAGATGAGGAGCCCCACCACGATCCCGACCCCGATCATCGTCACGCTCATCGGGACGAGGATCGCCCCGGACCGGGTCGCGTCGACCCCCAGGACGCCCTGGGCGTACACGGGGATGTAGAACACGGCCCCGAACATCGCCATCGAGATCGCGAGGCTGGCGACGTTGGCGAGCGTGAAGATCGAGCTGCGGAACAGCCGCAGCGGCAGCACCGGCTCGTGCGCCCGCTGCTCGACGAGGACGAAGGCCGTCAGCAGCACCGCGCCGGCGCCCAGCAGCCCGAGCACGACCGGGGAGGACCAGGGGTACGCCGTGCCGCCCCAGGACGCCGCGAGGAGGACGGCGACCAGGGCGAGCGTCAGCGTGACGATCCCCGCCACGTCGATGCGGACCGGCCGTCGGGCGTGCGGCAGGTGCAGGTTGCGCGCGACGAAGACGAGCGCGATCACACCGAACGGCAGTCCCGCGTAGAAGACCCACCGCCAGCCGACGTGGTCGGTGAGCCAGCCGTCCGCGAGCGGACCGGCGACGGACGTCACGCCGAAGACCGCCCCGACCCAGCCCTGGTACCGGCCCCGTTGCCGCGGCGGGACGATGTCCCCGATGATCGTCTGCGAGAGCGTCATCAGCGCGCCCATGCCGAGGCCCTGCACCGCGCGCGCCGCCACGAGCCACCAGAACGACGGCGCCGCACCCGCGAGCGCCGCGCCGGCCATGAAGACGACCAGTCCGCCGAGGTAGAACGGGCGCCGTCCGTACAGGTCGGAGAGCTTGCCGACGATCGGCACGACCACGGCGGCCGTGAGCATGGCCGCCGTGGCCAGCCAGCTGTAGCCCTCGATCCCGCCCAGCTCGGCGACCATGACCGGCAGCGCGGGCGAGACGATGGTCTGGCTGATGCCGGCGACGAACATGCCGAGCAGCAGGCCGATGAACACCAGCCGCATCTGCGGGCTCAGGCCGGTGAAGCGCTCCGGCGTCGCCGGCGCGGTCGGTGCGGTGGTGGGCTCCACGCGGAGGTCCTCGTCGTGTCGTCGTCCGTCGGGACGGTGGGGGTGCTGGTCCTGCGGAGGGGGTCCCGGCCGACGTCCCGGTGCGGGCCGCCGCCAAACATGCACAGTCTGCAACTTCGCAGAGGCTGCAGCCATTCCCGCCCTAGGCTGGACGTGTGACGGACCACAGCGAGCGCGAGGGGCTGCGCGAACGGAAGAAGCGCCTCACCCGCCACACCCTGCGGATGGCCGCCCTGTCCCTGGTCGCGGAGCGCGGGCTCGACGCCGTGACCGCGGAGGACGTCGCCGCGGCCGCCGACGTCTCGCCCCGCACGTTCTTCAACTACTTCGCCTCCAAGGAGGAGGCGCTCGTCGGGAACGACCCGGCGCTGGTGGCGTTCCTGCGCGAGAGCCTGGTCGCGCGACCGGCGCACGAGGAGCCGCTGGTCGCGCTGCGCGCGGCGTTCCTCGCCTACGCCGACGGCGTCCGGTTCGACCGCGAGATGTGGCGGCTCCGCCTGCTGGTCATCGAGCGGAACCCCAGCCTCCTGCCGGCGCTCATGGGGGCGACCGCCGAGCTCGAGCGCGTCCTCGCCGAGGCGGTCGCCGAGCGCATCGGGGCACCCCCGACCGACCCGTACCCCGCCCTCGTGGTCGCGGCCGCGACCAGCGCCGTCCGCACCGCGACGCGGCACTGGGGCGCCGGCGACTCCGGTCCGGACCTCGTCGAGGTCATCGTCGACGTCTTCGACGCGCTCGGCCGAGGCCTCACACCACCGACCTGACGGGGGGCGGTGCGAGGACGGGGCCCGCGACCCGCGTGACCGCCGGTCAGGTCTCGGAGTCGGTCCGCCCCGGCTCGACGAACAGGCCCAGCAGCTCGCCGACGTCGTGCCCCGCCTCGCGCGGGTGGCGGAACTGCACGTCGGGGTGCACGGAGTACTCGTTGCGACGCCCGACGCGGGTCCGCGTCACGAATCCCGCCTCCACCAGGTCGGCGAGGATCCCCTGCGTCGCGCGGTCGGTGATCCCGACCAGGCCGCTGAGGTCCCGCACCCGGGCCTGGGGGTCGCGAGCGACCGCGATGAGCACCCGCGCATGGTTCGTCAGGAAGGTCCACGTCCGCGTGGTCGATCCGTCGTCGGTCCGCACGTGTCCCACTCTACGGACTGCATTCGCATGACTTTATTTTCATGTGTTTGTCTTCCGGCATGGACCTGACCGCTGCGCTGCTCGCCGGCCTGCCCGCCGCCGTCCTCCTCCTCGCCGCCCTCCTGCCGACGGCACGAGGCCGTACCGCCGTCCTCGCGGCGACGACGGCCACGGTCGCCGCCGTCGTCGTCGCGGCGCTCGGCGTCGTCGAGCCCTACCGCGCCGCCGTGGCGGTGCTCACCACCCTGCTGGCCCTCGTCCTCACCCGGTTCTCCCTGCGCCACCTCGACGGCGACCCGGCACGCGCCCGCTACGACCGCCTCCTGCTGCTCACCGCCGGCGCCGCCGTGCTCGCCGTGACCACGCAGGACCTGGTCGTCCTCCTGGGCGCCTGGGTCCTCACCGGCGCGGCCCTCACCCCGCTCGTCGGCCACCACGGGGGCGCGGCCGGCCCCGCGTCGGCCCGCGCCGTCGCCGCCCTGCGCCGCAGCCGTGCGGCTGGCGACATCGCGCTCCTGATCGCCGTCGGGCTGCTCGTCGCCTCGGCCGGCACCACCTCCCTGCCGGCCGTCGTGGCCTGGGCCGAGACGTCCGGGTCGCCGGTGCTCACGGTCGCCGGTGCCGCCCTGCTCGTCACGGCCGCCGCCCGCGCCGGGCTCCTGCCGTTCGCCCGCTGGGTGCCGCTCAGCGTGGTCGCGCCGGCGCCCGTCTCCGGCCTGCTCCACGCCGGGGTCGTCAACGCCCCGGTGGTCCTCCTCCTCCAGCTCCACCCTGTGTGGGCCGGCGGTGTCCTGCCCGCCGTCCTCGCGGCGATCGGGCTCGGGACGGCCGTCCGGACGTTCCCGCGCCTGCTCGTCCGGGCCGACGCCAAGACCCGCCTGGCCTGGTCCACGACCGCGCAGATGGGCTTCATGCTCACGCTCCTGGCCGTCGGCGCGCACGCCGCCGCTGTGCTCCACCTCGTGCTGCACGGCGCGTACAAGGCGACGGCGTTCCTCACCGCGGGGGACCAGATCTCCCGTGCCCGCCGGGACGCCGTCCCGACCACCAGCCCCGGCACCCGGGTGCTCGGCGCCGTGGTCGGCCTGGCCGCGGGTGCCCTCCTCGTCGTCGCCGACGGCGGCCTGACGCACCCCCTCACCGCGGCCGCCGTCCTCGTCGCGGCCACGGCCGGCGGGCACGGGCTGCTGACGCTCCGGGCACCGTTGTCCACCCGCCTCGTCGCCGGGGCGCTCGGGGTCGCGGCCCTCGCCGGCACGCTCGCCGG
>NZ_AXCW01000131.1 GCF_000603945.1 Actinotalea ferrariae CF5-4
GCCCCGCCGCTGGCGGCGGCGCTCGGTGCGCTCGCGACCGCCTGACGGCCGGAACCGTCGCGACCGGCTGACGCACGGCCCGGACCACGGCTGACCAAGGTAGCCGTCGAAGTTACTCTCGAGTAACATCGACGGGCCCGGACACCGTCGTCCCCCTGGGAGGCCTTCCAATGCCAGCCGCACACGCGCCCCACGCCGGACGCGCCGTCGTCTTCGTCGACGGCGTCCGCACGCCCTTCGGCCGCGCCCGGCCCGACGGTCTGTACGCGCACACCCGCGCGGACGACCTGGCGGTGAAGGCGGTGCGCGAGCTCCTCCGCCGTCACCCGCAGCTGCCTCCCGAGCGCATCGACGAGGTGGCGATCGCCGCGACCACGCAGTCCGGCGACCAGGGCCTCACGCTCGGGCGCACCGTCGCGGTCCTGGCCGGCCTGCCGCAGTCGGTGCCCGGCTTCGCGGTGGACCGGATGTGCGCCGGCGCCATGACGGCGGTGACGGCGGCCGCGTCGGCGATCGGCGTCGGGGCGCAGGACGTGGCCCTGGCGGGCGGTGTCGAGCACATGGGCCGGCACCCGATGGGCGCCGACGCCGAGCCCAACCCCCGCTTCCTGGCAGAACGGCTGGTCGACGCCGAGGCGCTGAACATGGGCTGCACGGCCGAGAACCTGCACGACCGCGACCCTCGCCTCACCCGGGAGCGCGCGGACGCGTACGGCGTGGCGAGCCAGCGCCGCTACGCCGAGGCCCTCGCCTCCGGGCGCATCGAGCCCGACCTGGTTCCCGTCGCTCTGCGCGACCCCGAGCGCGGCTGGGGCCTGGCGACGGCGGACGAGCCGCCGCGCCCGGGGACCACCGTGGAGCAGATCCGGGCGCTGCCCACGCCGTTCCGGGCCGGCGGCCGGGTGACGGCCGGCACCGCGGCGCCGCTCACCGACGGCGCCGCCCTGTGCCTGCTCGCCGCCGAGGACACCGCCCTCGAGCTCGGGCTGACGCCCCGCATGCGGCTGGTCTCCTTCGCCTACGCCGGGGTCGACCCCTCCGTCATGGGCCTCGGCCCGGTCCCGGCGACCGAGAAGGCGCTCCAGCGCGCGGGCCTCACGATCGACGACATCGGGCTCTTCGAGATCAACGAGGCGTTCGCGGTCCAGGTCCTCGCCTTCTGCGACGCGTTCGGGCTCGCCGACGACGACCCGCGCGTGAACCCCTACGGCGGTGCGATCGCCGTCGGCCACCCCCTCGCGAGCTCCGGCGTCCGCCTCATGACCCAGCTCGCCCGGCAGTTCGCCGAGCACCCCGAGGTCCGGTACGGGCTCACCACCATGTGCGTGGGTCTGGGCCAGGGCGGCACGGTGATCTGGGAGAACCCGCACCACGCCGACGCGAGCACGACCCCCACCCGGACCCCCGAGGAGGCCACGCGATGACCACGGACGAGATCACGCCGGCCGGCACCGCCGACGCCGCGGCGACGCGGCGCGCCGGCGAGGAGCTGGCCACGCGGACGGCGGACGTCGAGCGCGCGACCTCCGCGCTCGTCCGCGACGTGCCGCTCCCCCGCGGGCTCGGCACCCTGGCCCTGGTCACCCTGGACAACGGGCTGGACCACACCAAGCCGACGACCCTGGGCCCGACAGGCCTGCTGCGGATCGGGGCCGCGCTCCGGCAGCAGCAGGAGCGGGCCGCCCGCGGCGAGATCGCGGCCGTGGCGGTGACCGGCAAGCCGTACTACCTGGCCGCGGGCGCCGACCTGTCGATCATGGGCCGGCTGGAGGCCGCCGAGGACGCCCGGACGATCGCCCGGCTGGGCCACGACACCTACCGGGTCCTGGCCGAGATGGGGGTGCCGACCTTCGGGTTCATCAACGGTGCCGCGCTCGGCGGCGGGCTCGAGCTGCCGCTGCACTGCACCTACCGGACGGCCTCGGCCGACGTCGGCGCGCTCGCCCTGCCCGAGACGTTCCTCGGCCTCGTCCCCGGCTGGGGCGGCTGCTACCTGCTCCCCCGGCTCGTCGGCGTCGAGGCCGCGGTCGACCTCGTGCTGACCCGGCCGCTGGCCAACAACCGCCGGACCGACGCGCAGACCGCGCTGCGGATCGGCCTCGTCGACGCCGTCCTGCACCCGGCGGACTTCCTGGAGCAGTCGATCGCCTGGGCGGCCGACGTCCTGGACGGCACGGTCACGGTCCCGCGGCGGCCGCTCGACGACGCGGGCACGTGGGACGCGGTGGTCGCCGCGGCGCGTGCGGAGCTCGACCGTCGCCTCCACGGCTCCCGCCCCGCGCCCTACGCCGCGCTCGACCTGCTGGCGGCAGCCCGGACGAGCGACGTGGACACGGCCTTCGCGGCCGAGGACGAGGCGCTGACGGAGCTCCTGCTGTCGGAGGAGCTCCGGGCGAGCCTGTACGCCTTCGACCTGACGACCCGCAAGGCACGCCGGCCGGCCGGCGCCCCGGACGAGGCCCTGGCCCGGCCGGTCCGCAGCGTCGGCATCGTCGGCGCGGGCCTCATGGCCCGCCAGCTCGCCGTCCTGGTCGCGCGTCGCCTGCGCGTGCCCGTCGCGATGCGCGAGGTGGACGACGAGCGCGTGGCCGCCGGGCTCGACGGCATCCGCTCGATGGTCGAGGGGATGGTCCGCAAGGGCCGGCTGAGCGAGGCGGAGGGCAACCGCCTCGTCGCCTCGGTGACGATCAGCACGGACCTGCAGGACCTCGCGGCCGCCGACCTCGTCATCGAGGCGGTCACCGAGGTCATGGCCGTGAAGCAGCAGGTCTTCGCCCAGCTCGAGGACGTGGTCGCCCCGGACGCCGTCCTGGCCACCAACACCTCCGCACTGTCGGTCACGCAGATGTCCGCGGGCCTGCGGCACCCGGAGCGCGTCGTCGGCCTGCACTTCTTCAACCCGGTCGCCCAGATGCCGCTCGTCGAGGTCGTGCGCGCCGACCACTCCTCCGACGCCGCCGTGGCGACCGCGTTCGCCGTCGCGAAGGCGCTGC
Source organism: Actinotalea ferrariae CF5-4 (assembly GCF_000603945.1). Classification (GTDB taxonomy): domain Bacteria; phylum Actinomycetota; class Actinomycetes; order Actinomycetales; family Cellulomonadaceae; genus Actinotalea; species Actinotalea ferrariae. The sequence continues at coordinate 2,994 of NZ_AXCW01000131.1, forward strand.
GCAAGACGGCGGTGGGCGTCGCGGACCGCCCCGGGTTCGTCGTCAACCGGCTCCTGCTGCGCATGCTCGCCGACGTTGCCGCGACGGTGGAGGCGGGGACCCCGGTGCACGTCGCCGACCGCGCCCTGCGCCCGCTGGGGCTCCCGATGGGGCCGTTCGCCCTGCTGCAGCTCGTCGGGCTGCCGGTCGCCCTGCACGTCCTGCAGTCCCTGCACACCGAGCTCGGCGACCGCTACCCGCTCACCCCCGGCCTCGAGCGGCTGTCCGCGGAGGGCCGGCGCGTCGTGCCCGAGCCCGACGGCCGGGGCGCGGAGGCGGACGTCGACCCGGCGATCCAGGAGGTCTTCGGCACGCCGGGCGGGCCCGGGGCGCTGGACGAGGCGGGCGTCCTGGACCGGGTCCTCACGGGCCTGGCGCAGGAGGTGGGGCTCCTGCTCGACGAGCAGGTCGTGACCGGGGCCGACCAGGTCGACCTCTGCATGATCCTCGGCGCCGGCTGGCCGATGCACCTCGGCGGGATCACGCCGCACCTGGACCGCACGGGTCACGCGGAGCGCGTCGTCGGACGCCGCTTCCACGAGGTCGGGGTCGCGAGCCTGCCGCAGCGGGTCTGAGGAGGCCGGCGCCGGAGCCCCCGGGCTCCGTGCGGCCGGACGGACGACGGGCGGCGCACCCGAGGGTGCGCCGCCCGTCGCGTCGCCGGGGGTGTGCCCGCTCAGTGCACGGTGAGGCCGTGCGCCCGGAACTGCTCGCGGACGCGGTCCACGAGCTCCGGCTCGGGGGCCCGGGTGTCCTCGAGCTCGTACTTCATGCCCAGCTGCTCCCACTTGTCCTTGCCCATCTGGTGGAAGGGCAGGACCTCCACGCGGGAGACCGTGGGCAGCGTCGCGACGTACCGCGCGACGGCCTCGACGTTCTCGACGTCGTCCGTCAGGCCGGGCACGAGGACGAACCGCACCCAGATCTCGGTGCCGCTCGCCGCGACGCGGCGCCCGAAGTCGAGCGTCGGCTGCAGCTCGCGGCCGGTCACCCGCCGGTAGGTGTCGGGGTCGCCGGACTTCACGTCGAGCAGGACGAGGTCGAGGTCACCCAGCATCGCGTCGCTGCAGTGCGCGCCGAGGTAGCCCGACGTGTCCAGAGCCGTGGAGACCCCCCGCTCCTTCGCCCCGCGCAGGAGGCGGCTGACGAAGGCGGGCTGCATGAGGGGCTCCCCGCCGGAGACCGTGAGGCCGCCGCCGGTGACGGCGAAGACGGCGCGGTAGCGCTCCACGCGGGCGAGCAGCTCGTCGACCAGGACCGGCTCGCCGCGCCGCATCTCCATCGTGTCGGGGTTGTGGCAGTACAGGCACCGCAGCGGGCACCCGGACAGGAAGACCGTCAGCCGCGTGCCCGGGCCGTCGACCGCCGTGACCAGCTCCCAGGAGTGGACCGAGCCGAGCTCCCCGGCGCGCATCTGGGCGAACCGCTCGGAGCGCTCCGCCTCGCTGACGTCGAGGCCGGCCGTGCCCGCGGAGGACCGGACCGACGAGCCACCCACGACGGGCACCGTGAGGTCGACGATCGGCGCGCCGCACCGGTCGCGCTGCGCCGCCTGCTCGGTGGGCCGGAAGGCCGTCGTGGTCATGGCTCCAGCCTGCCGTCCGGCCACCCGGAAGTCATGGGACGAATGTCCGTGAGAGCGAGGTCACATCGCGTGACGACCTGAGGCCTCCACGACGACGAACGGGGCGCGGCACCGGTCGGCGCCACACCCCGTTCGTCATCCCCGCGCCCTGCGCGGTCGCGTCACATCCCCGCGTGGAACGTCCGCGAGAGCACGTCGAGCTGCTGCTCGCGCGTGAGCCGGACGAAGTTCACCGCGTACCCCGAGACGCGGATCGTCAGCTGCGGGTAGTTCTCCGGGTGCTCCATCGCGTCCTCGAGGGTCTCGCGGTTGAGCACGTTGATGTTGAGGTGGAAGCCGGAGCTGACGTTGTACCCGTCGAGGAGCCCGACGAGGTTGGTCACCTGCTCGTCCCGCGTCCGGCCGAGGCCGGAGGGCACCACCGTCGAGGTCAGCGAGATGCCGTCCTCGGCGTCGGCGTACGGCAGCTTGGCGACGGACAGCGCGGAGGCGAGCATGCCGTGGCTGTCGCGGCCGTTCATCGGGTTCGCGCCCGGGGCGAACGGCTCGCCCTTGCGGCGACCGTCCGGCGTGTTGCCCGTGTTCTTGCCGTAGACGACGTTCGAGGTGATCGTCAGGACCGACTGGGTGTGCTTGGCGTCGCGGTAGGTCGGCTGGCGGCGCACCTTCTCCATGAAGCGGCGCACCAGGTCCACCGCGATCTCGTCGGCGCGGTCGTCGTCGTTGCCGAAGAGCGGGTAGTCGCCCTCCGTCACGTAGTCGACGACCAGACCCGTCTCGTCCCGCACGGGCCGGACGGTCGCGTACTTGATCGCCGAGAGCGAGTCGGTGACGACCGACAGGCCGGCGATGCCGCACGCCAGGGTGCGCAGGATGACCCGGTCGTGCAGCGCCATCTCGATGCGCTCGTAGGCGTACTTGTCGTGCGACCAGTGGATGCAGTTGAGGGCGTCCACGTACGTCTGGGCGAGCCAGTCGAGCAGCCGGTCGAAGGACTCGAAGACCTCGTCGTACCGCAGCACGTCGCCGCCGACGGGCATCGCCACCGGCGCGACCTGCTTGCCGGTGATCTCGTCCCGGCCGCCGTTGATGGCGTACAGCAGCGCCTTGCCGAGGTTGACCCGCGCGCCGAAGAACTGCATCTGCTTGCCGACGCTCATCGCCGAGACACAGCAGGCGATCGCCGCGTCGTCACCGCACTGGTCACGGACCAGCTCGTCGGACTCGTACTGGATGGCCGAGGTGTCGATCGACACCTGCGCGCAGAACCGCTTGAACCCGTCCGGGAGCTGGTGGCTCCACAGGACCGTGAGGTTCGGCTCCGGGGCCGGGCCCAGGTTGTACAGCGTCTGCAGGTACCGGAACGAGGTGCGGCTGACCAGCGTGCGGCCGTCCTCGCCCATGCCGCCGATCGACTCGGTCACCCAGGTCGGGTCGCCCGAGAAGAGGGCGTCGTACTCGGGGGTGCGCAGGAACCGCACGATGCGGAGCTTGATGACCAGGTCGTCGACGAGCTCCTGGGCCTGCTCCTCCGTCAGGACGCCGGCCGCGATGTCGCGCTCGAGGTAGACGTCGAGGAAGGTCGAGGTGCGGCCGAGCGACATCGCCGCGCCGTTCTGCTCCTTGACCGCGGCGAGGTACGCGAAGTACAGCCACTGGACGGCCTCGCGGCCCGTGCGCGCCGGCCCGGAGATGTCGTAGCCGTACGTGGCCGCCATCGCCTTGAGCTCGCCGAGCGCCTTGATCTGCTCGGCGTTCTCCTCGCGCTCGCGGATGACGTCCTCGGTCGAGCGCTCCATGTCCAGCTCGACCCGCTCGAGCTTCTTGGCCGCGATGAGGGCGTCGACGCCGTACAGCGGGACGCGGCGGTAGTCGCCGATGATCCGGCCGCGCCCGTAGGCGTCGGGCAGGCCCGTGATGAGGTGGGAGGAGCGCGCGGCGCGCACGTCGGGCGGGTAGACGTCGAAGACGCCGTCGTTGTGGGTCTTGCGGTACTTGGTGAAGATGTCGCCGACGACCGGGTCCGGCTCGTAGCCGTAGGTCCTCAGCGCACCCTCGACCATGCGCCAGCCGCCGTAGGGCATGATCGCCCGCTTCAGCGGGGCGTCCGTCTGCAGCCCGACGATGAGCTCGTTGCCCTGGTCGATGTAACCCGGGGCGTGCGCGGTGATCGACGACGGCGTCGTCGCGTCGACGTCGTAGACGCCCTTCTCGCGCTCGGTGGGGAACATCTCCAGCAGCCGGTCCCAGATCCCGGTGGTGCGCTCCGTGGGGCCGGCGAGGAAGGACGCGTCACCGGTGTACGGGGTGTAGTTGCGCTGGATGAAGTCGCGGACGTCGATCCGGTCCTGCCAAGGGCCGGGGACGTAGCCGCGCCACGCGTCGTCGTCCTGGCGGGGGGTGGTCGCCGGGCCGCGGTCGGTCGTGATGGCCATCGGGCTGTCTCCTCGAGAGCGTCGGGCTGGTGCTCACGACGCTACGGTCGAGGTCATGGGATGACCTGGGACCTTCGGGTGGCCGCTGTGCCGGCGACGGCTCCGGCGGGGTGAGACTGGTCACACGTGGCCCGCGCGGGCCCCTCAGTCCCGCGCGCGCAGGTCCGCGAGCAGGTCGTGGGCCACGTCCTCCGCGCGCAGCCGCAGCGTCTCGACGATCTGCGCGATGCTCGCGTGGTCGAGGAACGTCAGCGGGACGCCCGCGCTCGTCACCGGCGCCGTCACCCCGGCCTCGGCGCAGCGCTGGCCCAGCATCGAGCCGACGCCGCCCTCGACGAGACCGTCCTCGAGCACCAGCACGCGGTCGTGCTCCCCCGCGAGCTTGACCAGCGCCGAGGGCACCGGGAGCACCCAGCGCGGGTCGACCACCGTGCTGCCGACGCCCTCCGCGGCGAGCAGGCTGCCGACCTGGACCGCGGTGTGTGCCATCGGCCCGACGCCGACGACCAGGACGGACGGCGTGCCGTCGTGCCGGGCGAGCACGTCGACGCCGTCGACGCTGTCGACCGCCGGCAGCGGGTCCGGCAGGGGGCTCTTCGGGTACCGGACGACGCTCGGCGCGTCGTCGATGTCGACGGCGACGCGCAGCGCCTCCCGTAGCGTCGGCTCGTCCCGGGGCGCCGCGAGGCGCAGGCCGGGCACGACGCGCAGCAGGGCCATGTCCCACATGCCGTTGTGGCTGGCGCCGTCGTCGCCGGTGATCCCGGCCCGGTCCAGCACGAACGTCACGCCCGCGCGGTGCAGCGCCACGTCCATGAGGACCTGGTCGAACGCGCGGTTGAGGAAGGTCGCGTAGACGGCGACGACCGGGTGGAGGCCCGCGAAGGCCATGCCGGCGGCGGACGTCACGGCGTGCTGCTCGGCGATCCCGACGTCGTGCACCCGTCCCGGGAACTCCGCCGCGAACGGCGCCAGGCCGACCGGCTGGAGCATGGCCGCCGTGATGGCGACGACGTCGTGCCGGCGCCGGCCGATCTGGACCATCTCGTCGGCGAACACCGACGTCCAGCCGAACCGCGACGGCGCCACCGGCAGGCCGGTCTCCGGGTGGATCTTGCCGACCGCGTGGAAGCGGTCGGCGACGTCCTGCTCCGCCGGGACGTAGCCGCGGCCCTTCTCCGTGATGACGTGGACGAGCACCGGCCCGCCGAACGCCTTCGCCCGGCGCAGCGCGTGCTCCGTCGCCTCGATGTCGTGCCCGTCGACGGGGCCGACGTACTTGATGCCCAGGTCCTCGAACATGCCCTGGGGCGCGACGACGTCCTTGATGCCCTTCTTCAGGCCGTGCAGCGCGTCGTACGCGAGCCGGCCGGGCGGGCCGGAGCGCCGCAGCGTCCGCTTGCCCCAGGCCAGGAGGTCCTCGTACCCGCGCGTGGTGCGCAGCGTGTCCAGGTGGTGCGCCAGGCCCCCGATGGTCGGGTCGTACGAGCGACCGTTGTCGTTCACCACGACGACGAGCCGGCGGTCCTGCCCGGCGGAGATGTTGTTGAGCGCCTCCCAGGCCATGCCGCCGGTCAGCGCGCCGTCACCGATGACGGCCACCACGTGGCGGTCCACCGCCCCCTGGAGGGCGTAGGCCTTGGCGATCCCGTCGGCCCAGGACAGGGCGGTCGAGGCGTGGGAGTTCTCCACCACGTCGTGCACGGACTCCGTGCGGCTGGGGTACCCCGACAGGCCCCCGCGCTTGCGCAGGTCGCCGAAGTCGCGGCGCCCCGTCAGGATCTTGTGGACGTAGGACTGGTGGCCCGTGTCGAAGACCATCGTGTCCCGGGGCGACTCGAACACCCGGTGCATGGCCAGGGTCAGCTCGACGACGCCGAGGTTGGGGCCGAGGTGCCCGCCGGTCCGGGACACGGCGTCGACGAGGAACGTCCGGATCTCCCGGGCGAGCTGGTCGAGGTCGGCAGGCCGCAGCCGCCGCAGGTCGCCCGGCCCGGTGATCGTCGACAGGATGGACATCCGCACATCGTACGGGCGCCACCTGTGGCCGGTCCCGGACCCGGCGCCGCTGTTCGCCCACGGCACAGCCGGGCACCGCCTCCTAGGCTGCCACCATGCGCTTCCTGCCCGGCCACACCCCCACCTCCGACCTCACCTACGGCGACGTCTTCCTCGTCCCGTCCCGGTCCGACGTGGAGAGCCGGTTCGACGTCGACCTCACGGCGGTGGACGGGACCGGCACCACCATTCCCGTCGTCGTGGCGAACATGACGGCCGTGTCGGGCCGGCGGATGGCAGAGACGGTCGCCCGACGCGGCGGCCTGGCCGTGATCCCCCAGGACATCCCGGTCGACGTCGTGGCCGACGTGGTCGCGTCGGTGAAGTCCCGCCACACGGTGGTCGAGACCGCCGTGGTGGTACGGCCCGACGACACGGTGCACACCGCCCTGACGCTCATCGGCAAGCGGTCGCACGGCGCGGCCGTCGTCGTCCGGGACGACCGGCCGGTGGGGGTGGTGACCGCCACCGACTGCCACGGGGTGGACCGGTTCACCCAGGTCGCCGAGGTGATGAGCCCGGACCCGACGGTCGTGGACGTGGACGTCCTGGCGGCCCCCGACGGTCTCGAGGCGGCCTTCGACCGGCTGCACACCTCCCGGCGGCGCTTCACCCCCGTCGTCGACGACGGCCGGCTCGTGGGGGTCATCACGCGGACGGGTGCCCTGCGCTCGTCGGTCTACCGGCCCGCGGTCGACGCGGAGGGCCGGCTCCGCGTCGGGGCGGCGGTGGGCATCAACGGGGACGTCGCGGGCAAGGCCGCCGCCCTGCTCGAGGCAGGAGCGGACGTCCTCGTCGTCGACACCGCCCACGGCCACCAGCGCAAGATGCTCGAGGCGGTCGCCGCCGTCCGCGCCCTCGGGCCGGCGGTCCCCGTCGTGGCCGGCAACGTCGTCACGGCCGAGGGGACGCGGGACCTGATCGAGGCCGGTGCGGACGTCGTCAAGGTCGGGGTCGGCCCCGGCGCGATGTGCACCACCCGGATGATGACGGCCGTGGGGCGCCCGCAGTTCTCCGCCGTGCTGGAGTGCGCGGCGCAGGCGCGCGCGCTCGGTGCGCACGTCTGGGCCGACGGCGGCGTGCGCCACCCGCGCGACATCGCGCTGGCCGTCGCGGCCGGTGCGTCCCAGGTCATGGTCGGCTCCTGGTTCGCGGGGACCCACGAGAGCCCCGGCGACCTCCACGAGGACGGGGACGGGCGGCTGTACAAGGAGAGCTTCGGCATGGCCTCGGCCCGCGCCGTCGCGGCGCGGACCCGCGGCGGTTCGCCGTTCGAGCGTGCGCGCAAGGCGCTGTACGAGGAGGGCATCTCCTCCTCGCGCATGTACCTCGAGCCGCAGCGCCCCGGAGTCGAGGACCTGCTGGACCAGATCACCTCCGGGCTGCGCTCCGCGTGCACCTACGCGGGTGCCCGCACCCTCGAGGAGCTGGCCGAGCGCGCCGTCGTCGGCATCCAGTCGGCGGCCGGCTACGAGGAGGGGCGGCCGCTGCCGCAGGGCTGGTGACCGGGTCATGACCGGGGAGGACTCCGTCACCGCGGTGCCGGACGTGCGCGAGCAGCTGCGCGGGCTCGCGGGACGGGGCGTGCGCTGGCCGGTGGGCCGGTGGCCCGAGGCGGTGCTGCGGCCGGCGGCGGTGCTCGTCCTGTTCGGGGTCCTCGACCACCTCCCCGCGGAGCACGCGTCGCGCGCGGTGCCCGGCGACCTCGACGTCCTGCTCGTGGGGCGGTCGCCGGCCCTCGCGCACCACCCCGGTCAGGTGGCCTTCCCCGGCGGTCGCGTGGACGACGACGACCCCTCGCCCGAGGCCGCCGCCGTGCGGGAGGCGGTCGAGGAGACGGGGCTGGACCCGACCGGCGTCGAGGTCCTCGGCAGCCTGGCGACCGTGCCGGTGCCCGTGAGCCGGCACCTGGTGACCCCCGTGCTCGCGTGGTGGCACGAGCCGTCCGCCGTGGGCGTGGTCGACCGGGGCGAGTCGGCGCACGTCTTCCGCACGCCCGTCGCCGACCTCGTCGACCCCGCGCAGCGCCGCACGGTCGTCGTGGAGGTGGCCGGTGGACGGCGCCGCACCCCGGCGTTCCTCGCCGGGGACCACGTCGTGTGGGGCTTCACGGCGATGGTGCTGGACACCGTGCTCGACGCGCTCGGCTGGGCCGAGCCGTGGGACCGGACCCGGGAGATCCCCGTCCCCCGGTGAGCCGGCCCGACGGTGCCGCCGTCGGCCCCCGGCCGCGTGCGCCACGGGCGGGCGGGGCCGTGAGGGCTCAGCCCTCCTCGGGACCTGGGACCCTCCGGGGCTCGCCGTGCTCGGCGACGACCTCGTCGTACACCGGGGTGTCCCAGTCGGCAGGGGTCGCGGACCGACCCGGACCCGGCGTGGGTCGCTCCTGGATGTCAGGCAGGCTCATGCGGTGCTCCGATCGGTCGGACGTACGCCGCATCATGGCGCGGTCGCGGCCCGTGCGCGACCCCAGGAACGATCACGAGGCCTCGCAGGTGGGGACGGGTGCCGCTCCACCGGAACAGCCACCGGGCCCCGGACGTTGTCCCGGCCGTGAGCACGGACCGGGGCCGGGTGGTCGAGGACGTCGCCGACGCCCTGCGCTTCGCGCTCGTCGAGGCGGACGCGCGCGACGACCTCTCGGCCGCCGAGCGCCGCCTGCTCGTGGTGCTCGCGGCGGACACGGCCGCCCAGCTCGACGCCTGGCTGGCCGGCGCGGACCCCGCCGACGGGCCGCCGCCCCTCGGACCCCTGGTGACCCGCCTGG
>NZ_AXCW01000132.1 GCF_000603945.1 Actinotalea ferrariae CF5-4
GTGCGCGCGCCGCCTCCCGCCACGGCCACCGCCAGGCCGGCGTCGTGCGCCAGCCCGCGCAGGCGCGAGCGACCCCGCGGGCCGCGGGGCGGTTCCTGCAGCGCGACGACGTCCGCGTCCAGGGAGCGGAGCACGTCGACGACGGCGGACCGGTCGTCCTTGAGCTGGCGGACGTTCCACGTGGCGACGCGCAGAGGGGGCACGGGGCCATTCCATCGCAGGGCGGTGCGGGCGCACCACCCGCGCACAGACAGGGCGGTGCGGGCGCACCACCCGCGCGCAGACAAGGCGGTGGGGGCGCCGCGCCCGGACCGCGGTCGGCGCCCCGGGTCACCGGTCCCGCGGGTGCGGGCCGACCCGCGCCGTGTCACGTTGGGAGCCGGAGCGCCGCCCGCCCCTCGCGGGGAGCCCGGCGGCGCGGAGGAAGGAGACCTCGCATGCGCACCACCAGGACACGGTTCCTCCCGGCGCTCGCGGGCGCCGGGGTGCTCGCCCTCGGCGCCTGCACGGCGGCGGGAACCGGACCGGACGACACCGGCTCCCCGTCGGCCGAGCCGCCCGCGTCACCCACCGCCTCCCCGACCGCGGACGACGACGCCACGAGCGCGCCGGGCGCCGGCGCGGACTGCGTCGAGGGCGAGTGGGACGGGGACCTGGAGGCGCTGGAGCGCCGCGCGGTCGACTCCCTGGACCTGGGCCAGCTCGAGGTCGACCCCGACGTCACCGTCTCGGGGGGGACCGTCTTCACGTTCGACGGCTCGACGATGACGACCGACTTCGAGGACCTGGTGACCGAGGTCGTCCTGGCGGTCGACGGCGGCCAGGAGGTCGCGGTCACGGTCCGCGTGGACGGGATGCTCGAGGGGGCCTACACCGTGGAGGGCGACACGCTCTCGGTCACGGACGTCGACGTGAGCGCGCTGGAGTCGGAGATCGTGGCCGAGCTGGGCGGCGAGGAGTACGACCTGCCCGGCGTCGAGGCCCTCGGCAGCGACAGCTACGCCGTGGACCAGGAGTTCACGTTCGAGTGCGACGAGGAGGAGCTGCGGCTCACGCCCGTGGCGGACGTCGACCTCGGCGACGACGCCACGGAGTCGCCCGAGCCGACGGAGTCGCCCGAGCCGAGCGAGTCGCCCGACGACGGCGAGACGGAGCTCGAGCCGCTGACCCAGGTGCTCACCCGCCGCTGACCCGCGGCACCGACCCGCGGCACGCACGAGGCCCCGGCCCCCCGTGAGGGGCCGGGGCCTCGCGTCGTGTCAGGGTGCCGGCCGTCAGACCAGGTGCGCCTCGTGCTCGAGGCGGGCCTCGGCGTCGACCTTCGCCGCGCGGAACCGGGACAGGATCACGGCGCCGAAGGCGACGAGCGCCGCGAACGTCGCGATGCCGAGCCGCAGCGTGTGGTTGGCGTCCGGGCCGATGCTGACCTGGACCACGGCGGGGGCGATGAGCAGCGCCACGAGGTTCATGACCTTGATCAGCGGGTTGATCGCCGGGCCGGCCGTGTCCTTGAACGGGTCGCCCACGGTGTCGCCGATGACGACGGCCGCGTGCGCGTCGGAGTTCTTCCCGCCGTACTTGCCGTCCTCGACGATCTTCTTCGCGTTGTCCCACGCACCGCCGGAGTTGGCCAGGAAGACGGCCATGAGCACACCGGCGCCGATCGTCCCGGCGAGGAAGCCCGCGAGCGGGCCGACGCCGAGACCGAAGCCGACCGCGATCGGGGCGAACGCCGCGAGCAGACCGGGCGTGGCGAGCTCCCGCAGGGAGTCCCGGGTGCAGATGTCCACGACCTTGCCGTACTCCGGACGCGTCTCGCCGGTCATGATCCCGGGCATCTCCCGGAACTGGCGGCGGACCTCGAACACGATCGCGCCGGCGGCGCGCGTGACGGCGTCGATCGCCAGCCCGGAGAAGAGGAACACCGTCGCCGCACCCAGGATCACGCCGACCAGGGTGATCGGGGAGATGACCTCGTAGGAGAGCATCGCGACGGCGAGTCCGCCCTCGTCGGCGAGGTCGCCGACGTTCTCGAGGGCCTGGCGCACCGCGTCGGAGTAGGAGCCGAAGAGCGCTGTCGCGGCGAGCACGGCCGTGGCGATCGCGATGCCCTTGGTGATGGCCTTGGTGGTGTTGCCGACGGCGTCGAGGTCGGTGAGCGTCTGCGCGCCGGCCGCGTCGATGTCGCCGGACATCTCGGCGATGCCCTGCGCGTTGTCGCTGACCGGGCCGAACGTGTCCATCGCGACGATGACGCCGACCGTGGTCAGCAGACCGCAGCCCGCGAGCGCGATGAGGAACAGCGACAGCCACACGGACCCGCCGGCGATGAGGAACACCGCGCAGATGGCCGCGGCGATGATGCCCGCGGTGTAGACGGCCGACTCGAAGCCCACGCCGATGCCCGACAGGACCACGGTGGCCGGTCCGGTGAGCGACGTCCGCGCGACGTGCAGCGTCGGCTTCGACGTCGTGCCCGTGAAGTAGCCGGTCAGCCAGAGGATGATCCCGGCGAGCAGGATGCCGATGACGACGGCGAGCGTCGCCAGGAGGCGGGGGTCGCCCGTCTCCGACGCGAAGTCGCTGCCCTCGATGGGGGTGAGCCCGGCGAAGCTGGACGGCAGGTACACGTAGGCGGCGACCGCCGACAGGACCGCGCCGATGACCGCGGAGGTGTAGAAGCCGCGGTAGATCGCCCGCAGTCCGCTCTCGGTGCCGCGGACCCGCGTGATGTAGACCCCGAGGGCGGCGGTCAGCGCACCGATCGCCGGGACGATGAGCGGGAAGACGAGGCCCTGCTCGCCGAACGCGACCTTGCCCAGGATGAGGGCCGCGACCAGGGTCACCGCGTAGGACTCGAACAGGTCCGCGGCCATGCCCGCGCAGTCGCCGACGTTGTCGCCGACGTTGTCCGCGATGGTCGCCGCGTTGCGCGGGTCGTCCTCGGGGATGCCCTGCTCGACCTTGCCGACCAGGTCCGCGCCGACGTCGGCGGCCTTGGTGAAGATGCCGCCGCCGACGCGCATGAACATCGCGAGCAGCGCCGCGCCGAAGCCGAAGCCCTCGAGCACCGCGGGGGCGTCGCCGCGGTAGATCAGGACGACCGAGGCCGCGCCGAGCAGGCCGAGGCCGACGACGGACATGCCGACGACGCCGCCGGTCCGGAACGCGATGCGCGCCCCCTCCGTCCGGCCGTTGCTGTGCATCGCCGCCGCGGCCACGCGCACGTTGGCGCGTACCGCCAGCCACATGCCCAGGTAGCCGATGGCGGCGGAGAAGCCCGCGCCGAGCAGGAAGAAGATCGACCGGCCGACCCGGACCCCGGTGTCGCCGGGGAGCAGGAAGAGCAGCGCGAAGACGAGGACCGCGAACAGCACCAGCGTGCGGAACATGCGGTTGAGGTAGGCGGACGCCCCCTCCTGGACAGCGGTGGCGATCTCCTGCATCTTCGTCGTCCCCTCGCCCGCGGCGAGGACCTGCTTGCGCAGGACCACCGCGAGCGCGAGCGACACGACCGCGACCAGGGCGATACCGCCGACGATGATGAGGCTCGAGGTTCCGAGCGAGGGCATCCGTCCTCCTTGAGCACGTGCCGTCCGGCGACGTTGCCGGCGGCGCAGGCGACCGTTCGGGCCGCGGGATGCGCGCAGTCTACGGGTGCTCGCAGGTGCCGCGAGCCGGGCCGGAGCCCGGCCCCGCGGATCGGACGCGCGGGCGTGCCGTGCACGGCGTTGGCCTGCCCGGCACCGCGCGAACCGTTCCCCGCACGCCCCCAACGTTCCTGGCCGCCCGCTCGTCATGATGGGTGAACGCGGACTCCAGGTCCGCCCGGGACCGCGGAAGGTCGCCATGGCCCAGTGGGAGCAGGCGCTCGACGAGCTGGTGCGCACGCGCGGCACCGCGCTCGTCGGCTACGCGTACCTCCTGTGCGGGGACCGCCGCGAGGCGGAGGACCTCGTCCAGGACGCGCTGGTCCGGACCTTCGCGCGGGGCCGCCTCACGGAGGCCGCCGCGCTCGAGGGGTACGTGCGGCGCACCGTCCTCAACACCTACCTCGACGGCTTCCGCCGACGGCGCCGCTGGGCCGCCGTCCGGCACCTCGTCGCGGAGGCGCCCAGCCGACCCGGCCCCGAGGCGCCGTCGTCGGCGCGGGTGGACGTCCAGGAGGCGCTCGCGACCCTGTCCCCGCGGCAGCGCGCGTCCGTCGTCCTGCGCTTCTTCGAGGACATGACCGTCGCGCAGGTCGCCGACGCCCTCGCGCTCAGCGAGGGCGCGGTCAAGCGCTACCTGTCCGACGGGATCCGTCGGATGGAGGACCACCTCGGCCCGGTGCACGCGACGCAGGACGGCGGCACCCAGGACGTCGAGATCGTGACCGGGAGGAGCGGACGATGAGGATCGACCTGGAGCGTGCCCTGGCGGACGTCGCCGCCACCGTGGACGACGACGTGACGGCCGAGCGGATGAGCGGGCAGGTACGGCACATGGTCACGCGGGTGCGCCGGCGGCGGGCGGTGCGGCACACCGCGCAGGGTGTCGCGAGCGTCGGGGCGGTCGCGGTGATCGGCGTCGCGGCCACCTCCCTCGGCGGGGGGCCGCAGGGCGGGCCGGGGCCGAGCGTCCCGCCCGCGACCTCCTCACCCGACGTGACCGGGCCGCCCGTCCCGGCCCCGGCGCTGTCCTGCACCAGTGGCGTGCCGGATCCGACGACGGGGACGCCGGCGCTCGAGCTGACGGCCGCGTCCGAGGCGGAGCGGGGCCGGACCACCACGGTGGAGGGCGCGCTGCGCAACACCGGCGGCCGAGATCTCGACCTCGAGGGCTGGGGGATGTTCGAGCTCGTCGCCGTCGCCGAGGACCGCGTCGTGGGCACGATGGCCGGCGGTGGTGAGGAGTCGGGCTCGTTGCCCGCGGACGGCCGGCTCCGACCCGGCGACGCCGCGGGGCTGACGACGACCACGGGGTTCGCCTCCTGCGAGGATCCTGCGACGACGCTCGCCCCCGGCGAGTACACCCTCGTCGGGCGGCTCCTGGCGGAGCTCGGGGGGGACGTGGTCGAGGTCGTCAGCGAGCCGCTGCCCTTCACCGTGACCGGGCCGGAGCGGGAGGTGTCGGCGCTGGAGTCCGAGCGCGCCCTCGAGAGCCTCCTCACCGTCGCGGAGGAGACCGACGGCCCGTTCCCGGTGTGCGGCACGAAGCCCTGGCTCGACGACGGCATGCCCGCGCTCGAGCTCGACTACGTGGCTGGCGCGTCGGACCTGGTCGCCCCCGCGGGGACCGCTGTGCCGGGCGGTGTCACGCTGAAGACCACCGAGGGCCGGTACGCGATCGCCAACGCGAGCCCGCTCGCCCGCGTGGTGCTGCTGCGGGACGGCGTCGTCGTCGGGGTGCCGTTCCTCGACCCCGAGGACCTCGTCGACGTCGACCTCGCCGCGGGCGAGACGCAGCCCTTCGACCTCATGACGACGACGGCGCTGTGCGGCACCGGCGAGGGCGGCACGGGTGAGGCGCTGCCGCTGCCCGCCGGGGAGTACACCGCGATCGCGGCGCTCGACCTCATGGTCAAGGAGATCGGCGGGCCGGGTGAGGAGCCGGACGGCAGCACGTACCCGTACACCGCGGTGAGCGAGCCGGTGCAGGTCACCCTCCCCTGACCCGGTCCTCGGTCGACCGCGACGCGCGCGGACGGAGCCGCGGTCCGACCCTCGATGCGGCCGGTGCCGGCGAATCGACGCGGACGGGGCGGGTCGGGTCGGGTCGACGCTCGACGCGCGCGCGGTCCGCTCCCGGGTGAGCCTGGGAGCGGACCGTCGACCCGGAACCCCCACAGGAGGCACCTCGTGACCGACCAGACCACGCCGCAGGACCCGACCGAGCAGTACGGCTCGCCCGAGTCCGACACGATCCCCTACCCGGGTCTGACGAAGGACATGGACGACAAGCCGGACCACGGCGAGGAGACGTACCGCGGCTCGGGCCGGCTCGAGGGCAAGAGGGCCGTCATCACGGGCGGCGACTCCGGCATCGGCCGCGCCGTCGCGATCGCCTACGCCCGCGAGGGCGCCGACGTCGTCCTCTCCTACCTGCCCGAGGAGCAGGAGGACGCCGAGGAGACGGCGCGCTGGGTGCGCGAGGCGGGTCGGACCGCCGTGCTCGTGCCCGGGGACATCCGGTCGGAGGAGCACTGCCAGGAGATCGTCGACCGGGCGGTCGCCGAGCTGGGCGGCATCGACGTCCTCGTCAACAACGCCGCGTACCAGATGGCGCAGGACAACGGCATCCTCGACATCACGACCGAGCAGCTCGACCGCGTCATGAAGACCAACATCTACGCGCTGTTCTGGCTCACGAAGGCCGCGCTGGCGCACATGGGCGAGGGCGGCTCGATCATCAACACGTCCTCGGTCCAGGGCTACCAGCCCAGCCCCGAGCTGCTCGACTACGCGGTGACGAAGGCCGGGATCATCAACTTCACGCGCGGGCTGGCCCAGCAGCTCGCCGAGCGGGGGATCCGGGTCAACACCGTCGCGCCGGGGCCCATCTGGACCCCGCTCATCCCGGCCACCATGCCCGAGGGCAAGGTCGACAGCTTCGGGGACGACACCCCGCTGGGTCGGCCGGGCCAGCCGGCCGAGCTGGCCCCGTCGTACGTGTTCTTCGCCTCGCAGGAGTCCAGCTACACCACGGGTCAGCGCCTCGGTGTGGCGGGCGGGAAGATGATGCCCTGACCCACCTGCCTGCGGTCCTGACGTGACGAGGCCCCGGTCCCCTGAGGGGGCCGGGGCCTCGTCGGTGCTCGGTGGTTCGGTGCGCGCGGGCTCAGCCCTGCAGCGACTCCTCGAGCGTGGAGTGGATGGTGAAGACCTGCGTCAGTGCGGTGATGCGGAAGACCTTGAGGATCTTCTCCTGCGAGATCACCAGCTGGAGGTCCCCGCCGAGCGTCCGGACCTTCTTCAGCGCGCCGACCAGCACGCCGAGCCCGGTGGAGTCCATGAAGCTCACCTGCGTCAGGTCGACCACGAGGTTCGTGCTCTCGGCGTCGATGAGCGAGGACAGCTCCTCGCGGAGGGCCGGCGCCGTGTAGACGTCGATCTCCCCCGTGACCTCCACGACGGTGCGGTCACCGTTGGCACGGCTCGTGACGGTGACGTCCACACCGACCTCCTGGGTCTCTCGGGGTTACCTGAACCGGGCCATTCAACCAAAGACCGGCGTCCGGCACCCACAGACCACGCACAGGGGCGGCGCGGAGGCCCGGACGCGTCCCCCGGGTGGGCGAGCCGGGACCCGGCACGCGGTCGGGTCCCGGCCACGAGGCGGCCGCAGCCGACACGGGCTCGGGGGCGGTTCCCGGCGACCCGCGGGGCCCGTGTCGGTCACGGGTGCGACGATGCGCCGGTGGTCGACAGCGCACGCCTCCTCGACGTGCTGCTCGCGGGCGGCCGCCGGGCCGATCGCGCGACGCACGTCGAGCACCTGCCTGCCCGCGTCGGGCGGACGGCGCCCTGGCCGGACTGGGCGGATGCCCGGCTGGTCGCGGGCTACCGCTCGCTCGGCGTCGCGGAGCCCTGGGAGCACCAACTCGTGGCGGCGGAGGCCGCATGGGCGGGCCGCCACACGGTGCTGGCGACGTCGACGGGGTCGGGCAAGTCCCTCGCGTTCTGGCTCCCGGCGCTGACGGCGGTCCAGCGCGCCGCGGCGGCCGACGTGACGCCGCGGCGCGGCAGCGTGCTGTACCTGTGCCCCACGAAGGCCCTGGCGGCCGACCAGCTCGCGGGCCTCGAGCGGCTCCTGCAGGCCGGGGACCACCGGGACCTGCGGCCCGCGACGTGCGACGGGGACACGGGCCCCACCGAGCGGCGGTGGGTGCACGAGTACGCGGATGTCGTCCTGACCAACCCGGACTTCCTGCACTTCTCGCTGCTGCCCGGGCACCGCCGGTGGGCGCGGCTGCTGCGGGGCCTGCGGTACGTCGTCGTCGACGAGTGCCACGCCTACCGGGGGGTCTTCGGCGCCCACGTCGCCGCGGTGCTGCGCCGGCTGCGCCGGGTGGCCGCGCACTACGGCAGCGACCCGACCTTCGTCCTCGCCTCGGCGACGACCGCCGAGCCGGCCGCGAGCGCAGCGCGACTGCTGGGCGTCTCCGCCGACGACGTGGTCGCGGTCACCGACGACGCGTCCCCGCAGGGCCGCAAGACGTTCGCCCTCTGGCAGCCGCCGGAGCTGCCGGGCCAGGCCGCGGTCCTCGGCGAGCCGGAGCCCGCCGAGGTCGCCTCGCTCCCCCGCGCGGTGACCGGCACCGACGACGACGCCGCCCTCGCCGCACCCGGTGAGTCGCACGGCGCACCGCCCGACGGCGCCGTGCCGCCGGGCGCACCGCACGAGGCGCACCACGAGGACGCCCCCACCGCGCCCGCCCACCGGACGGCGACGGCGGAGATGGCCGACCTGCTCGCCGACCTCGTCCTCGCAGGGGCGCGGACCCTCGCGTTCGCCCGGTCGCGGCGCGCCGCGGAGTCGGTGGCCGCCGCCACGCAGGACCACCTCGACCAGGTCAGGCCCGGCCTCGGCCGCACGGTCGCCGCGTACCGCGGTGGCTACCTACCCGAGGAGCGGCGGGCCCTGGAGCACGCGATCCGGTCGGGCGACCTGCAGGCGCTGGCCACCACGAACGCGCTGGAGCTGGGCGTGGACATCTCCGGGCTGGACGCGGTCCTCATCGCCGGGTGGCCGGGCACCCGGATGTCCCTGTGGCAGCAGGCCGGTCGTGCCGGGCGAGCGGGGTCCGAGGGTCTCGTGGCGCTCATCGCACGGGAGGACCCCCTCGACACCTACCTCGTCCACCACCCGGAGGCGGTGTTCGGCGCCCCGGTCGAGGCGACGGTCTTCGACCCCGGCAACCCGTACGTACTGGGCCCCCACCTGTGCGCGGCGGCCGCCGAGGTGCCGCTGCGCTCCGAGGACCTGCCGCTCTTCGGCCCAGGCACCGCCGGGCTGCTCGACGTCCTGGTCGACCGGGGTGCCCTGCGCCGTCGGTCCTCGGGCTGGTACTGGACGCACCCCGAGCCGGCGACCCGCCTGACGGACCTGCGCGGCTCCGGCGGGGAGCCCGTGCGCGTGGTCGAGGTCGGGACGGGGCGCCTCCTCGGCACGGTGGACGCGGGGTCCGCCGACGCGACCGTCCACGCCGGCGCCGTGTACGTCCACCAGGGCGCCACGTACCTCGTCGAGGAGCTGGACCTCGAGCAGTCCGTGGCGATGGTGACGGCCGGCCGGGTCGACTACGGCACCTGGTCGCGGTGGCTCACCTCCATCGAGATCCGCGGCGTGCGCGCCGAGCGGACGGCCGGCCCGGTCCGCTGGGGCTTCGGTGCGGTGGACGTCACGACCCAGGTCGTCAGCTACCAGAAGCGCCGTCTGCCCGAGATGACGGTGCTCGGTCAGGAGCCGCTCGACTTGCCCACGCGCACGCTGCCGACGACGGCCGTGTGGTGGACCGCTCCCGTCGAGGTGCTCGCGGCCGCCCGGGTCGACGACGGGGACGTGCCGGGTGCCCTCCACGCCGCGGAGCACGCCTCGATCGGTCTGCTGCCGCTGCTGGCGACGTGCGACCGCTGGGACCTCGGCGGCGTGTCCACGGCCCTCCACGTCGACACCGAGTGCGCGACGGTCTTCGTGCACGACGCCTACCCCGGCGGCGCCGGGTTCGCCGAGCGCGGGTTCGAGCTCGGCCCCCGGTGGCTCCGCGCGACCCGCGACGCGATCGCCACGTGCGGGTGCAGCGCTGGGTGCCCGGCCTGCGTGCAGTCACCGAAGTGCGGCAACGGCAACAACCCGCTGGAGAAGGACGCCGCCGTGCGTCTGCTGGACGCGGTCCTGGCCCACGACGCCTGACCCGTCACGAACGGGCCCGTCCACCCCTGGGGGTCCCGGGACCCCGTCACCGGCCCCGCGCGGGCCGAGGCGCCCGCCGGGCCCAGCGGGGTGGGCACCTCGACCGTCAGGTCGACCACGCCCCCGCTGTCCACCGTGCACGAGGTCAGGCGGGCGTCGTGGCGCTCGGCGACGGCCGCAGCCCTGTCGCACGCCCCACCGCTCGGCGCGCCGGCGCCCTCGGCACCAGGCACGGCCGGCACCGCTGCGAGGTCGCGGTCTGGGTCGGGGTCGAGGTCGGGGTCGGCGACCAGACCCGGCGGTGCCGCCAGGCCCACCGGCAGGAGCAGGGACCGGGCGGCCGCCAGGGCCGACAGGTCGGCGGCCGTCTGCGCCACCGCCCGGGCCGTGTGCGCCCGGACGGCCACCGCGAGCGTGCCGCCGAGCACGAGGGTCACCGCGACGACGGCGACGACCAGCACCGAACCGGCCCCCTCGTCCCGACGGCCGCCCACGGCTCCGACCCGCGCCCTGACCATCCTGACCCTGTCGCTCACCGCCCTGTCCCCGGCGCTCACCGCCCTGTCCCCGGCGCTCACCGCCCTGTCCCCGGCGCTCACCGCCCTGTCCCCGGCGCTCACCGCCCTGTCGCCCGCGCTCACCGTCGGACCCCGGCGCTCACGGCTCGACCCACGCGGTGGCCGACCCGCGGACGGTGAGCCGACCCCCGGTGAACCACCCGCCGGGCGCCGCGGTGCTCACCACCACGGTCACCCACCGTCCGTCCGGCTGGACGAGCACGTGTGCCTCGTCGCCCGCGACGCGCTGGGCGGCAGCCCGGACCGCCGCGGGCGACTCCCCGATCGCCGCTGCTCGGGCACCGGCCCGGGCGCCGTCGGCACACCGCAGCTGGGCCGCCCCGGCGGCGACCGTCACCAGGACCACCGCCAGCACGAGCACGACCGCCGGGAGAGCGAGCGCGACCTCCGCCGTCACAGCACCCCGATCACGGTCGAGCCGCCCCGCCCCACGCCCTGCCCGGCGTGGACCCACGCCGAGCAGGGACGCAGGACGGGCCGCGCCACGGACGGTCACGTCGACAGGGCGCCGCGGACGATGCCCAGGAGGAGCCCGCGCACCTCGTCGCTGCGCAGGATCGTGATGAGAAGTCCCGCGAAGCCGGCGGCCGCGACGGTGGCGATCGCGTACTCCGCCGTCGCCATCCCAGCGTCGTCCCACCGGCTCCCTCGGGGGTCGGCGACCACCAGACGTGCCCGAGCGCGTCGCCCACCGCGCAGACGCGGGGAGCGGAGCCGCAGCGGCGGCACCGGGGCCGTCGGCCCCGACTGCTCCGCAGGCACGTCCGCCGCCTCCACGGACGCCCCCGTCCCCTCCGGCCCCGCCACACCGTCCCCTGCTGTCGTCATCATGAGGTGCCCTTCCCTTGTCGCCCGGTCGCGGGCCCCGACGGCGCCGGGTCGGCGCCGTGAGGCCAGACTTCGCGTCCGACCACCGGGAGACGGCGACGGGACGCTCACCGCGGTGGACCGACGCGGACGACGACGGCCTGTGGATCGGCGGGACGCGCAGATCGGCGGCCCCGGATCGGCACGCCCGACGTCAGGCACCGAGCGTGGTCGTGGCCATCGAGCCCAGGACCGGCACGAGCCCGACGAGCACGAACGCCGGGAGGTGGCACAGGCCGAGCGGCACCACGAGCCGGACCCCGAGCCGGGCGGCCGCCTCGGCCGCACGCGCGTCACGGTCGCGACGAGCCGCCTCCGCCGCACCGCGCAGCAGCGAACCGGGCGGCACGCCGTCCTCCCACGCCGGCCGGAGGGACCGTGCCACCGACGTCACCCCGGCCCCGGCGCCCGACCACGCCGCCTCCCAGGGCGCCCCGAGCCCCAGCGTGCGAGCCGCCCGACGCAGGTCGCTCCCGACCGGTCCACCGACCGCCACACCGACCGCGTCCAGCGCCTTCGGGACCCCGGCGCCCGCCCGGCACGCGCCCTCGACGAGGTCCAGCAGGACCGCCTCCTCGACCTCGTCACCAGCGACGGCCGGCCGGCGGGTCGCGGGGAGTGCCGCCCGGGACGACGGCGCGGTCGAACGGCTCGCCAGCCGTGCCACCCGGCCGCCCCGGTCCCCGGCCCGAGCCGCTCCC
>NZ_AXCW01000133.1 GCF_000603945.1 Actinotalea ferrariae CF5-4
CCCGGCGCGCCGGCGTGGGGCGGGCGCGGCCCCTCGGCCCCGGCACCGCCGGAGCCCCCGCCGCGCACGGTGGTGAACGTGGCGACCGGTCCGACGTGCTCGGCGCCGTACGGGTCCCGGGTCACGACGTACCAGCCGTGCTCACCGGGGAGCAGGTCCGCCCAGGTGGCCTCGACCACCGACCCGCTCGCGACGCCGTCCTGCGTGGCGATCACGCGGCCGGTGAGCACCTCCACCACGAGGTCGTCGGTCGCGAGCACCTTGGTGACCGGGGCGATGCCCAGGTCGGCGTACGGGACGTCGAACTCCTGGTGCTCGAGGTCCAGGGCCGGGTCCTCGGAGTTGTACTGCATGAGGTACGGCGAGAAGGTCCGGACCAGGAGGCGCTCCCCCTCGTTGTCCAGGTGGAGCAGGCGGAGGAAGGACTGCCCGCCCTCCGGCAGCGCCTGGTAGTCGAAGAGCATCTGGTGGACCAGGCGGTCCTCGGTGCCGTCGCCGTCGTCGTCGAAGCCGTCCACCCGGGTGAAGGCGTCGTGGTAGTGCCCGGAGGTGACGATCCGGACGTTGGGGTTCGTCGCGACGACCTCGTCCTGGATCCGCTGCGGGATCGGCCCCAGGCCACCGGTCGTGAGCATGTACTCGTGCAGGTTCACCACCGCCACCCGCTCCGGGTAGCGCGCGAGGACCTCGTTCATCCACGCGATCGCCTCGTCGCCCGGCGCCCAGCCCATGGACAGCATCAGGAAGTCGATCCCCGCGACCGTCACGAGGTCGTAGTGGCCGCGGTTGTCCTGGAAGTCACCGCCCCACCACGGGTTGGCCGAGAACCTGGCCGCCCCGAACCACCGGGAGAAGGCGGAGTAGTCGGCGCGGGCCCCGCCGACGTCGTGGTTGCCCGCCAGGACGCCGTAGGGCAGCCCGGCCTCGTCGAGCATCCGGTACGCCGGGTCGGCGTTGAGCCACTGGAACTCCTGGTCGAAGTCGTCGACCACGTCACCGGTGTGCAGGAGGTACTGGATGTTCATCTCGTCGCGCTGGTCCAGGACGTACCGGTGGATGTCCAGCTGCCGCTCGGGGAACGACTCGTTGTAGTACTGGGTGTCCGACTCCCACACGATGGTCGCGTCGTACTCCGACCGCGGGACGTCCTGCGGGTGGTACGGCACGACGTCGTCGTCCCGGGTGGACCGGTCCTCGCCGGCGAAGCCCTCGGAGTGCTGCACGAGCAGCGTCACGGTGCCGTCCTCGACGTGCCCGGCCACGGGGACCGTGCCGCCGAGGGAGATCGCCGTGGACGCACCTCCGGTCGTCAGGGCCCGGTCGAGCTCGACCCAGGCGCCCGTCGCGACGTCGCGGACGTGCAGGAGCACCTTGGCCCCGGGGTTGGCGCGACCGGCCCAGCTGACGCGGACCTGCGCGTCGGGCCCGAGGTCCTGGCCGACGGCGACCCGGACCAGCTGGTACGGGAACGCCGCGTCGGAGGAGACCTCCGCGTCCACGCCGTCCGCACCCGCGGTGGCCGCCAGCTCCTCGCCCGTCAGGACGACGGCGTCGTCCCGGTCGGTGCCCGCGGCGACCTGGGTGACGCCCCGGGCGACGGTGACCTCGGGGTCCGTCGCGTCGTAGCGGACACCCTCGCGCAGCTCGACCGCGAGGACGTCGTCGGTCGGGTCGGAGACCCGGGCGCGCAGCAGCACGGAGCCCCCGCGGACGACGTCGCCGTCCGCCGGGGACAGGGCCTCGCTGCCCGGTCGCTCCTCCGGCGTGGCGAAGACGACGGTCTCGGTGGTCACGTTCCCGACGACGTCGCGGGCGGTGACCTCCAGCGTGTGGTCGCCGGCGGGCAGGTCGAGGGAGGACGTCGTGTACGGCAGGGTCACCGTCGCGCCGTCGAGCGTCGCGACGACGGACTCGACCCCCGACCCGGCGTCCTGCACGCGGGCGTCCAGGACGACGGGGCCCTGGTAGAGCCGGCCGGGCTCCAGGTCCGTGGTCACGGTGGGCCCGGTGTTGTCCACGACGACCGTGCGCTCGACCGTCGTGGAGCCGTCCGTGGCGGTCACGACGGCCGGACCGTCGGTCCGGGTGGTCGTGTCCCAGTCGTGCGCGACGGCCGTGAAGACGTCGTCCGGGAGGGGGAAGCGCGCCGCGAAGAGGTCGAGCTTCCCGGCGCTGTCGCCCATCGGGAGCCACTGCGCGGGGTCGTCGTAGCCGACCGGGCGCAGCGTCCGCCCGTCCGGCAGCACGAGTCGCAGGCCGCGGACCTGGAAGTCGTCGTTGTTCTCGTCCGGGTCGATGCGCGGCCAGGCCTTGGTCCCCGCGACGACGCTGACGACGAGCTCGTCGCCCTGCTGGACCAGGCGGAGCGGGACCGGCGTCGCGACGGTCACCTCGGCCGCGTAGTACCCCTCGTCGAAGACGTGCAGGACCTCGTCGCCGACGAGCACGCCGTTGCGGAAGAAGGCGTCGGTCGCGGTGGCCTCGAACGCGAAGACGGGCTCGGCCTCGAGCGACGGTCGCACGGGCTCGACCGGCTGCCCGTCGACCGCGAGCCGGACCGTCGCGGGGTGGACGTCCCCGGCGGCCGCCAGGCGGGTGGTGCCGGAGACGAAGGCACCGTCCTCCACGCTCAGGCGCACCGGGCTCTGGTCCACCCCGGCGACCGGGACGCGCCTCGGCTCGGTCGTGGTGGTGCGGGTGCCGTCGGTCGCGACGACGCGGTACTGGAGCCAGCGCTTGCCGATGAGGTCCACCGGCTCGATGACGTGCTGGTAGCCGTCCTGCCCGACGGCCTCGAGGTGGTGCGCGACGGGCTCGGGGTCGGCGCTGGTGGTGACCTCCACCGTCACGGTCCGGACCTGGACGTCGTCGGTGACCACGAGGTCGATCACGAACGGCCGGCCGGGCACCGCCTCCGATGCGGTGGCGTCGGTGACCACCGGCGCGGCGGTGTCGGCCGGGGGGACCACGAGCCCGGTCGGGACCTGGTCGGGCGAGACGGTGCCCGGCGAGGCGGGCGCGGTGCCGAGCAGGACCTGGCGGACCGGGTCGGCGGGGTCGTGCCCGAGCTGGATGCCCTGGTCGGCGGCGGTGTCGTCCGCGCCGTCGAGGTTGTAGTACGCCCGGTTGACCGCGAAGCCGGTGTTCGTCACGACCTCGAGGCCCCGCGCGGCACCGTTCGCCATGCCCGCCGTGAAGATCTCGACGAGGTCCTCGCCCAGTGTGAGGTCCGTGCCGAAGGCCGCGTTGAAGTCGTCGTCGGTGAGCGCGTCGTTCGGGCCGTTCTTCACCCACAGGACGAGCGTGCCCTCGGAGGGCACGACCACCGAGCGCGGCGTGCTGGGCCACTGCACGACGTTGGTGCTGACCAGGTCGGCACCCGGGTACAGGTAGTCCAGCGTGTACTGACCGAAGTCGATCGGCTCCGTGGTGGCGTTGTAGAGCTCGATGAACTCGTAGCCGTCGGACCCGCCGACGTTCCGGCTGTCCGGCAGCAGCTCGGTGATCTGCAGCGGGGCGGCGACGAGCGTCGGGTCCGGCACGCGCCCGGGGGTGGGCTCCGGGCCGGGGGTGGGCTCCGGGC
>NZ_AXCW01000134.1 GCF_000603945.1 Actinotalea ferrariae CF5-4
CGGGTCCGGGTCCGGCGTGGGCTCCGGGTCGGGGGTCGGGTCCGGGTCGGGGGTCGGCTCCGGGTCAGGGGTGGGACCGGGGTCGCTGGGCGGGACGAGCGCCGAGGCCTCGACCGCCCCGGGCGTGGCGGCAGCCGGTCCCCGAACGAGCCGGGCAGCGGCGCCGTCGGCGAGGGCGAAGTGGGCGGTGCCGTCCACGGCGACGGACCCGGCGGGGTAGAACGACCACCCGATCGCGGTGCCGTCGGCCGCCACGACACGGATACCGCGGTCGCCGGAGTTGGCCATGCCCGCCTGACCCGAGATGCGGACCACGGGGTAGTCGGTCGTCGGCGCGCCCGCGGCCCAGTGCTCCCGGAAGTCCGCCTCCGTCCGCGCGAAGCTGTCCACGGTCGAGGTCCGGTAGGACAGCCACAGGACGACGGCCCCGCCGGCCGGGACGACGGTGCCCTCCGGCACGACGAGCCCGACGTCGCGCGTGCGGTCGTCCGAGTCCACGTAGGTGTAGGCGAGCGTGACGCCCTCGGCGGTCAGGTCGACGTCCGTCGAGCCGGCGTTCGCGAGCTCGACGTACTCGTAGTCGTCGTAGGACGCCGAGTCCGGCGCGATCTCGGTGACGACGAGGCGCGGCTGCTCGACGGCCTGAGCCGTCGGCGCGAGCGCGACGGGGACGAGGCCCCCGAGGAGGACGGCGGCGGCGGTGAGCAGGCTCGTCGCGGAGCGGCGGCGGGTGCGGGCTGGGCGTGACATCGGCGAGGGCTCCCGGAGGGCGAGGGGGTGACTCCTCGACCTCATCGCGGTCGGGCGACGGGCCGGTGAACGGCGGCGCAGCCCGGGATGAACCGGGCCGCAACACTCCCGGCCGCGGACGCCCGCGCCCCCGCCCGACCGGACCGGAGGATCAGCCGTCCGCCGGGCCGGTCCCCGGGACCCGCCCGGCAGGCCTCCCGGTCAGCGCAGGACGACCGGCGCGACGGCGAAGCCACCCGCCGGGGGCAGCTCGCGCTGCCGAGGCCGGTCCGGGTCGGGCTCGACCGCGGTCGTCGCCGCGAGGACCTCCCGCACGAGCAGGCGGAGCTCCAGCGTGGCCAGCGGACGCCCGGGGCAGACGTGCGACCCGGTCCCCCACACCAGGTTGGCGGGCGCGTTGCGCTCCGGGTCCAGGACGTCCGGGTCGCCGAACGCCGCGGGGTCGCGGTTCGCCGCCGTCCAGCTCAGGACCACCCGGGCGCCTGCGGGGACCTGCGTCCCGGCGACGGTGACCGGCCGCGTGGTGACCCGCCGGCTGCCGATGAACGGGTCGTCGATCCGCAGGATCTCGTCGAGCACCGCGTCGAGCTCCCGGTCGGGCATGCCGTCGCGCACGCGGGCCTGCAGGTCCGGGTCGTCGGCCAGGTGCGTGAGGACCACGCCCGCGGCCAGCGCCATCGAGGTGAGGTCGCCGCCCGTCCAGTTGCGCAGGACGGAGACGATCTCCTCGTCCGTGAGCGGACGCCCGTCCACGTGGTCCCGCACCAGCTCGGTCGTGACGTCGTCCGGGGCGTCCGCACCGGCCGCCCGCCGCGCGTCGGTGAGCGAGCGGACCAGCGCCGTGAAGCGGGCGGCCACCTCCCCCGTGCGGGCCGGGTCGCCGGAGCGCGTCGCCGCGCGGTGGTCGGCCATCCACCGCAGCAGACCTTCCTCCAGGTCCGCCGGCCAGCCGAGCCAGGCGCACTGCGCCCGGACGGCGAACACGGCGCCGACCTCGACCGCGTCCACCTGGCCGGGCACCGTGAGACCGGCGACGAGGTCCGTGGCCACCCGCCGGACCACCGGCTCGACCGCCGCCATCCGCCCCGGCGTGAAGTACCGCTCCACGACCGTCCGGAAGGCCGCGTGGGCAGGGCCGTCGAGCCCGTTCGGCACCTGGAGGTGCCGCGAGACGGCGTTCGAGAACGACTCCGGGTCCAGCGCCGCCTGCACGACGGCGGCGTGGGTGGACAGCGTCCACACGCCGTCGGACCCGTGCGCGACGGGGCAGCCCGACCGGGCGCCGTCGCCGGCCGCGCCCTCGCCCGGCGTGCCGGTCGTCCGCAGGTCGGTGAGGTCGGTCGACAGGTGGGTCACCCCGCCATCCTCCCTGGGTCCCGGCGACGACGCCGACGGTGCCGCCGTGGGAAATCGCGGGCTCAGGGGTCGAGGGGCTCCGTCAGGCGCGTGAGGAGCAGCGGCAGCGACCGCATCACCGTCGCGCGGGCGGCGCCGCTGCGGTCCTCCGCGTCGGAGAGGATCGCGTCCCGCAGGGCGGCGTCGTGCTGCTCCACGACGAGGCGCGTGAGGTCCGCCGGGTCCATCACGAAGCGCAGCCCGAGGGACCGGACGGTCACGTCCAGGAGCGCCGCCAGCTCGCGCTGGACCGCCTCGGTGCTCGCCAGGAACCGCGGGGCGACCTCGGGGTCGCGCATCGCGAGCAGCTCGAACTCCGCATGGACCAGGTGCCACAGCCGGTCGTCGGGCAGGGAGTCGAAGATCTCCGCCACCAGCCGGGTCACGACCTCCGGGTCGAGCCGGTCGCCCTCGAGGGCCTCCCCCGGCAGCAGCCGCTCGAAGGTCGTCCGCAGGTGGTCCAGCCGGGCCCGCCACTCCCGCTCCGCGAGGGCGAAGAACAGCTCCGTCTTGCTCTCGAAGTTCGAGTAGAAGGCCCCACGGGTGAACCCGGCCGCCTCGGCGATCGCCTCGATGGGCGTCGCGTGGACCCCCTGGGCGGCGAACAGCTCGTACGCCGCGTCCATGAGCCGCTCCCGCGTGCGCTGGCGACGGGCCGAGTCGACGCGGGGTGCCACCTCGGTGGCTGCCGGTGCGGCGCCCGTCGCGTGCTGCATCTGACCAGCGTATCCGGGGGGACGCGGGGCCGGGCGGCCGGGCGGCCCCTCAGCGCAGCACCCTCCGCCCGCGCCGGACCGTCCGGGCGTCGTCGTCGGCGAAGAGGTCCACGCCCACCTCCACGAGGACGGCGCGGTCCTCCGCACGGGTGACGCCGTCCGCGCGGACCGTGGCGCCGCGGCGGTGCGCCATCTCCA
This sequence comes from Actinotalea ferrariae CF5-4, assembly GCF_000603945.1. Lineage (GTDB taxonomy): Bacteria > Actinomycetota > Actinomycetes > Actinomycetales > Cellulomonadaceae > Actinotalea > Actinotalea ferrariae. The sequence continues at coordinate 3,060 of NZ_AXCW01000134.1, forward strand.
CGAGGGCGCGCAGCACGGGCACCGCGTCCGCGTCGTCGGCGCAGCCGACGGCCAGGTGCGGGTCGATCGCCACCACGTCGGCCGGGACGTGGCGCAGCCGGTCCGCCTCGCCGCCCGAGCCGCCCACCTGCCCCACGGCCAGGCGCGCCCCGCGCTCGCGCAGCCGGCCCAGCCGGCGCTGGACCGCCTCCCCGGACCCGCCGCGGTGCTGGACCTCGAGCACCACCCCGTCCAGCCGCTCCGGGAGGAGGTCCCAGAACCGGTCCGAGGCCAGCGAGGACGTCCCGACGCGGACGTGCAGGTCGGTCCCGGGCGGGCGGTCCGGGAGCGCGAGCGCGGAGCGCAGGACCGCCGCCTCGAGCAGGTCCCCCACGCCCTCCCGGTGCGCCGCCGCGACCACCGACGCCGGATCCAGGTCGTGCGGGAAGCCGGCGACGACCTGCCAGGCCGCGACGTCGCCGCGGGCGTCCCGGACCGTGCGGACCTCCGCCCGCACGCCGCGCAGCGCCGTGGGGACGTCGTCGTCCGTGGGGTCGGCGCCGGCGACGACGACCCGGTCCCGGCCGGATCGCTTCGCGTCGTAGAGCGCGACGTCGGCGGCGAGCACCACCTCGACCGGCTCCGTGTCCGGCACCCACCCGGCGACCCCGGCGCTGAACGTCTGGCCGTGCGGGGTGACGTGCCGCAGCCGCTCGACGACCGTCGCCGCCTCGGCCGGCTCCAGGCCCGGGAGCAGGACCGCGAACTCCTCCCCGCCGTAGCGGGCGAGCAGCCCGGCGTCCCCCAGCTCGGCGACCCAGGCCGCGACCGCGTCCCGGAGCAGGCGGTCACCCCCGGGATGGCCGTAGTGGTCGTTGTAGGCCTTGAACCGGTCGAGGTCGATGATCGCGACCGAGAGCGGCCGGCCCTCGTCCCGCGCCCGGGCGCAGGCCCGGGACAGCTCGTGGTCCCAGGTCCGCCGGTTCGGCGCACCCGTCAGCTCGTCGCGGCGGGCGAGCGCGGCGAGCTGCACGGCCTGGCGCCCCACCCGCTCGAGGAGGCCACCCAGCCGGACGAGCACGAGCACCGTGAGCAGCGCGTTCCCCAGGGCCAGCAGCAGCCACGGGATCGGACGCCCCAGCAGACCGACGGCCGCCAGCGTCCCGGCGGGCATGAGCGCGCCGAGGACCAGGAGCAGGAGGCGCCACGGGGCGGGGACCACCTCGACCGACGGCGGCGCCGAGGCCAGGTCCGGCGCCGAGGGGTGGAGGACGGCGACCGACAGCAGGACGTGCCCCGCCAGCCACAGGACGTTGAGGAGGGGCCAGGAGCCGTCCGGCTCGTCGACGAGGAGCGCGCTCCACGCCGCGTCGCCGACCAGCGTCGCGGTGAGGCCCGCGACGAGCAGCACCGAGGACAGCGACCGGAGGCGCCTGGTGAGCACGAACCGGGCCACCATCGCCAGGACCAGGAGGTCGCCGAGCGGGTAGGCACCGCGGACGACGGTGACGAGGAGCCCCGCGTCGTCGTCGGTGACCAGCGGCGCGAGGACGAACGTGATCGCCGGGATCGCGACACCCACCGTGAGGATCGCCGCGTCGAGCAGGGCGGTGAGGTCGTGCGCGCGGCCGCCGGCCCGGACGAACGCGTTGACGCCCAGGACGAGGACGACGTAGCCCACGAGGTACAGGAGGTCGGACAGCCCCAGGCCGAGCGAGACCCCCAGCTCGTCGACCTCGTACCCGCCGACGACGTCGCCCAGCAGCCAGGTGGCGTGCCCCGCGAGCAGGGCCGTCCAGCCCCGGCGGGCGCGCGCGGGGCGCTCCCGGAGGGCGAGGGCGCCGAGGCCGAGCGCCCCCAGCGCGGCCGCCCCGTAGACCGCCGCCTGGACGTCCGGGGCCACGGGCGCCACCTGGACGACCGTCCCGACCGCGAGCAGGGCGAGGACGACCCCGATCCGGACCATGCCGTTCATCATCGGCCCGCGGGGTCGTGCAGCCGTCACGCACGCTGCTCCGAGCGAGCGACAGCGCAGCGGTTTCACCCGCGAGAGGGGTGGCAGCACCCCCCGGAATCCTCACCGGGACGGGCACGCTCACCGCCGACCCCTTGTCGACCGAGGGCGACCACCCAGGGGGGGGGTGGACGTCGCCGTCGGGAACCCGTCCTCCCCAGGAGCCCCCGTGATCGTCGCGCCCCGGCGCCGGCGTCGGCTCAGCGCAGCGCTGACCACCGCCGTCCTGCTCGCCCTCGCACCGCTGACCCCGCTCGGCGCCGCCTCCGCCGTACCCGGCGACCCCGTGGCGTCCTACGTGTGCCACGACACCGGCAGCGCCTACACCAAGGAGACGACGGCGCTCACCGGCCACCAGAACGGCCACCGCCGCGACGTCATCCCGCCGAGCGCGACCTTCGCCGGCCAGAACTGGACGGCGACCGGTCAGGCCATCTGGGAGAGCGGCTGCGTCGGGGGCGACCCCACCGTGTTCGACGGGCCGACGGTGGACAAGGTGACGATCTGCCACCGGACGCACGCCGTGACCAACCCGTACCGCCGGATCACCGTGTCGGCGAGCGCCGTCGACGGCGCCGGTGGGAACGACCACACGAGCCACAGCGGGCCGGTCTTCGACCCCGCACGGGACTACGCGCCGACCGAGAAGATCTGGGGCGACATCGTCCCCGACGCCGCGGCCGGCGGCGTCGACCCGGGCCTGAACTGGACGACCGGCTCGGCCATCTGGTCCGGGACGACCCTGACCCGTGCGGGCAGGGCCGTCTGCGGCGCCATGACGGTCCAGCGCTTCGCCCAGGTCGAGCTCGGCGCGGGCATCCTCCCGGCCGCGGTCGTCGCCGACCTCCTCGAGCAGGGCGCCGAGGGCGACAGCACCGACCCGCAGGAGCTGGCCGGCATCGTGCAGGCGGTGGAGGCCGCGATGGAGCTCGCCCCCGCGGCGACCACCGACCCCGCGACCGGCGTGACGCCCGGCGGGGCGACCCTGCCCGGCACCGTGACGTTCCCGCTGCCCGCCGAGGACGAGCAGGGCACGTGGTGGTTCGCGTGGGGCACCGACGAGACCCTCGCGGGTGCGGCCACGACCACCCCCGTGCCGCTCACCGGCACGGGCGAGGCCTTCCCCGTCTCCGTCCCGCTGACAGGGCTCACCGGCGGGACCCGCTACTGGTTCCGCACCGTCGGCACCGTCGGCGGGACGACCGTCCGCGGTGAGATCCGCTCGTTCGTCACGCCGACGACGACGCCCGACCCGACGCCCGACCCGACGCCGGATCCCACCCCGGACCCGACGCCGGACCCCACGCCCCGGCCGCTCCTCGCCGCCCTGCGCGGCGTGGCCTGGTTCGACCTGGACCGGGACGGCCGGCAGGACGCGGAGGACCCCCTGCTGCGCGGCGTCCCGCTCGAGGTCGAGCAGGTCGAGCTCGCAGCGATCGGCTTCGGCCGGACCGCCGCGGCCGCGCCGCAGGCCCGGTCCGTCCTGACGCTGCTCACCGACACGGCCGGCCGCTACGGCGTGACCGACCTCGAGCCCGGGCCGTGGCGCATGACCATGCAGCGGCCCGCCGGCCTGGACCCCACCGGCGACACCGACGGCGGCACGGACCACACCGTCGGCGTGGTGCTCGTGGCCGGTGAGGTGGGCCGGGCCGACGCCGGGTTCGCCGGGAGCGCGCGGCTGAGCCTGACCGTGACGGACCCTGCCGGGGCGCCGTTCACCGGGCCGGTCGCCCTGCGCTGGGAGAACGCGGGCGTCTCGTTCACCACCACGCTGCGGGCCGTCGGTGGCGTGCTCGACCTGCCGAACGTCGGGGTCGGCACGGTGACCGTGGAGTCGGTCGGCGGCGTCGCGACGAGCACCGTCGTCCGGGTCACCGACGCCACGGGCACGACGAGCGCGACGGTCCGGCTCCCCGCGTCGCGTCCCGTCCCCGGCGCGGCGCTGGCGGCCACGGGCGCCTCGGTGGTCCTCGCGCTCGGGCTCGCCGCGGCGTTCGCCGCGGTCGGCACGGCGCTCCTCGTCGGACGTCGCCGCCTGACGCGCTGACACCCGGCGCCCGGGCCTGCGCGCCCGGAAACCCACCGGCGCCCGGCCACGGGCGCCCGGACCTCCTGATGCCCGCCACGCGGGCATCAGGACCCACGGCGCGGTGACGCGGGGCTACGGCCCGTGTCACCGCGCCGTCGTCGTCCCGGGAGACCCCGCTGTGCCGCACCTGTGAGGGAGGAGCCCCAGCACACCGCCGCCGCTTGGTGGATCACGACCGATCGCATACATTGCTGCATCGGATACGTCCTTGTATCCGGTTGAAGCGTCGATCAGTCGCAGGAGCTGCCCGTGTCCTCCGCGCTCTACACCCTCGGCCGCTGGGCCGCCCGCTCGCGACGCCTCGTCGTCCTGGGCTGGGTGGGTGCCCTCGTCCTGCTCGGGGGCACGGTCGGGCTCGTCCAGCAGGGCCTGGACAACTCCGTGTCGATCCCGGGGACCGAGTCCCAGGCGGCCCTCGACCGGCTGGCCGCGACCTTCCCGCAGATCAGCGGGGCGTCCGCCCAGGTCGTCGTCGTCGCGCCCGACGGGACGACGGTCGACGACCCGGCCGTGCAGGACCCGGTCGAGGACGCGGTCGCCGCGTTCGCGGCCGTCGACGGCGTCGCCGCGGCGGTCTCGCCCTTCGACGAGACCCTCGCCGCGGGCGCGGTCGCCGAGGACCGGGCGGCGGCCCTCGTCTCGGTGCAGCTCGACGAGGGCTCCAGCAGCGTGCCCGACGCCACGAAGGAGGAGCTCGCCGCTGTCACCGCGGACCTGCGCGCCGCGCTCCCCGACGGCGCCGTGGCCTCGCTCGGCGGCGAGCTGTTCAGCGCGGAGTTCCCCGAGCCGCACCTGGCCGAGCTCGTCGGCGTCGGCGTGGCGATGATCGTGCTCCTCCTGACGCTCGGCTCGTTCGTCGGGGCGGGCATGCCGCTGGCCAACGCCCTCGTCGGCGTCGGCGTCTCGCTCCTGCTCGTGCTCGGCGCGACCGCGTTCGCGCCCATCACCTCGACCACCCCGATGCTCGCCCTCATGCTCGGCCTCGCCGTCGGCATCGACTACGCGCTGTTCATCGTCGCGCGGCACCAGGACCAGCTCCGGCAGGGGCTGGACATCGACGAGTCGATCGGCCGCGCCACGGCGACCGCGGGGTCCGCCGTCGTCTTCGCCGGCCTCACCGTGATGATCGCGCTGCTCGGGCTCGGCGTCGCGGGCATCCCGTTCCTCACGACGATGGGCGTCGCCGCCGCGGTCGCCGTCGGCATGGCCGTCCTCGTCTCCCTCACGCTCGTCCCCGCGATGCTGGGCGCCGCCGGGGAGCGGCTGCGCGGGGGCCGGCGCGGCGGTGCGCGCCGGCGCGGTC
>NZ_AXCW01000135.1 GCF_000603945.1 Actinotalea ferrariae CF5-4
GGCGGCGCCCGGCAGAGGCCCCTGCAGAGATGGCGGCCAGGGTCGCTCCCGGGGCGTTCGGGGGGCGGGGATCCCGGCGGCGTTCTGCGCGACCGATCGCCATGTCGGTGGGCGGTCATACGATCGAACACATGTTCGACCTGCCCGGCGAGGTGCGCACCGCCGACGACGACGTCGCGGCGGCGCTCGCCTATGCGCGCTCCGTCGCAGGAAGGTCCCACGCCGCCGAGGACGTCGCGACGCGGTGGGCGCTGGCGCACCCGGAGGCGGCGCGTCTGGCGGCCGCCCGGCCTGGTCCGGCATTGACGTGGCGGTTGACGCACCTGGCCGTGGCCGACGCCCCCAGCGAGGACCTCCTCGAGGCGGTCGGTGCCTGGGAGCGCACAGCGGCTTGGGTCGCCGCCGAGCAGGCCAGGGTGCTCCAGGAGCTGCAGCGGCGGGTGGCCGCGTCGACCTGGGCGCAGAAGGGGCTGCGGGAGGACGTGGCCGGGACGCTAACCCTGTCGGGTCGGGCGGCCGGCATCCTCCTCGACCGTGCCCGCGAGCTGACGGCCGCTCCGGAGGTCCACGACGCCCTGAGGTCAGGCGTGCTGTCGGTCCGGAAGGCTGACGTGATCCTGCGGGACACCGGCTTCCTGTCCTCGTCCGAGGCGCGGTGCGTCCACGACGCGTTGATCGAGCAGGCACCGCTGCTCACCGCGCCGCAGCTCGGTGCGGCCGCGCGACGAGCCGTGCTGGAGCTGGACCCGGACGCCGCGGAAGCACGACACCGACAGGCACGCGAGGAGCGCTGCGTCGTGCTCGAGCCGGCGGCGGACTGCATGGCGACGATCCGCGCGTACCTCCCCGCGACGGATGCGGTCCGCGCGATGCGCGCCCTCGACGCCGTGGCCGCCGCCGCATCCCCCGAGGACCCGCGGGGGATCGACGCCCGCCGCGCGGACGCCCTCGTGGACGTCCTCGCGGCGGTCCTGGACACCGGCGTGATCGTGCCGGACGGCGGTCCGCGGCGCCGCACGCGTCGTGCGCCGCGCCTCAACCTCACGATCAGCACGGACGCGCTCGCCGGGGCGACCAGCACCCCCGGGTTCCTCGACGGGTACGGACCCGTGCTGCCGAGCCTCGCCCGCCGACTCGCCCACGAGGCCGCCTGGCACTTCGTGCGCACCGATCCCGCCACCGGTGAGGCGCTGGAGCAGCCCGGCAGCCGCTACCGCCCACCCGAGGCGCTGCGGTCCGCGATCATCGCCCGAGACGTGACGTGCACCTTCCCCGGCTGCCGCGTCTCGGCGCAGGTGTGCGACCTCGACCACACGGTCCCGTTCGACGACACCCGTGATCCCGCCGAGCAGACCCGGCGCAGCAACCTCACCGCGCTCTGCCGTCACCACCACCGGCTCAAGACCCACGGCCGATGGACACCGCGCCGTGAGCGCGACACCGGCGTCGTCGTGTGGACGTCCCCGACGGGCAAGCCCTACACCCGACAACCCGTGCCGGCGCCGGGCGAGCCCCCACCCGGTCCACGGGGCGCCGGGGGGTCGTTAGACGGAACGGACCAATCCCGCCCGCCGGGCGAGCACCCACCCGGTCCACCGGAAGCCGGGGGGTCGTTAGACGGAACGGACCAATCCCGCCCGCCGGGCGAGCACCCACCCGGTCCACCGGAAGCCGGGGGGTCGCTAGACGGAACGGACCCATCCCGCCCGCCGGGCGAGCACCCACCCGGTCCACCGGAAGCCGGGGGGTCGCTAGACGGAACGGACCCGTCGTCCCGCCCGCCTCCTTTCTAGGTCGGCGCCGGGCGAGAGCGTCTCCGCGCGCACCTACCGGCGCACGCGACCGAGGGCGGCGACGACCTCGCACACCAGCGCCTGGGCGTCGTCCGCGAGAACGCTGTCGAGGAGGGCGGCACACACGCCGACGGCGACCGCCCGGGCCCGCTCCGGCGCGCCCGGCTCCAGCGGTCCGTACGCGTCGAGGAAGGCCACCCGCGCACTCCCGGTGAAGGCGGCGTACCCGATCATGAGGTCGACCGCCGGGTCGCCGAGGCCGGAGTCGCCCCAGTCGATGACGCCGGCGGCCGTCCCGTCGTCGGCGACGAGGACGTGACGCAGGTGCAGGTCCCCGTGCAGGAGCACCGGTTCCCCGCCGCTGGGGCCGGCCACCACCGCCGTGTCCAGGACGGCCAGGAGTGCGGGGACGTCGACGTCCGCTCCCGCGTCGCGCAGCCGCTCGAGACGAGGGACCGTCCGCTCCCGCAGCACCGTCGGCTCGCCGCGGCGGTTGGCGTCGGTCGGCAGGGTGACGCCCCGCGCCGCAGCGGCGGCGACGGCATCGCGTGCCAGGTCCGGCGCGTGGAGCGTCCGGAGGAAGCCGCCCAGCGCGCGGGCCACGGGCACGCGGTCGTCCTCGCCGAGGCCGGCCACGGCCAGCTCCTCGCCCGGGATCCGCGGCCCTCCCCAGAACGGCCGGTCGAATCTCGCGACAGGCCTCCCGAGGTAGGTCGGCACCGGGATCGGCAGCGGGAGGCGACCCGCGAGGGCCGGCAGCACGGCGAGCTCCCGCGCCGCGAGCGGGACGGCCACCCCACGGTGGACGAAGCGGAACAGCAGCTCGTCGCCGACGGCGAACACCGCGTTGTCCCAGCCCGCCGCGAACCGCCGCACCGGCAGGTGGGCCAGCTCGGGGAACTGCGATCGCACGAGATGGGCGGCGAGATCCTCGTCCACGACGAGGTCGGACGCCCAGACCGGCGGCGTCACGGGACGGCCGGGCTCCTCGCCCCCGTCAGGCATGCGCTTGCCCAGCGTCAGCCACTGCCTGCCCCCTCATCGGCCACGCCTCTGGTTCCTCGCAGGCATGCGGCTGCTCCTCGTGAGGCACGCGCCCGCCCCTCGTCAGCCACGCCTCTGCTCCGAGTCCGACATAAAGTGCTCCGCGTCAGGCGCGCCTGCCCTCGTCAGCCACGAGCCTGCTCCCCCTCAGGCACGCCGCTACCCTGCTCAGGTGAGCAGGTCGTGGCGGACGATCGTGGCCTCGCGACCGGGACCCACACCGATGGCCGACATGCGCGTCCCGGACATCTCCTCCAGCGCCAGCACGTACCGCTGCGCCGCCGCGGGCAGGTCCTCGAAACGACGGCAGCCGGAGATGTCCTCCGACCACCCGTCGAGCTCCTCGTAGACGGGCAGGGCGTGGTGGAAGTCGCTCTGGTTCTCGGGCATCTCGTCCAGGCGCCGCCCGCCGACGTCGTAGCCGACGCACACGGGGATCCGCTCGAGCCCGGTCAGGGTGTCGAGCTTCGTCAGCACGAGGTCCGTGAGGCCGTTGACGCGGGTCGCGTAGCGGGCGATGACGGCGTCGTACCAGCCGCACCGGCGGGGCCGGCCCGTCGTCGTGCCGTACTCCCCGCCCGCCTCGCGCAGCCACTGGCCGGTCTCGTCGAGCAGCTCCGTCGGGAACGGTCCCTCGCCCACGCGGGTCGTGTACGCCTTGATGACGCCGACCACCCGGTCGATGCGCGTGGGCCCGACGCCGGAGCCCGTGCAGGCGCCGCCGGCCGTCGCGGAGGACGACGTCACGAACGGGTAGGTGCCGTGGTCGACGTCGAGCATCGTCGCCTGACCCGCCTCGAAGAGGACCGTCTTGCCCGCGTCCAGCGCCTGGTTGAGCACGAGGCCCGTGTCGCACACCATCGGGCGCACCCGGTCGGCGAAGGAGAGCAGCTCCTCGACCGTCTCCTCCACCGTGATGGCACGCCGGTTGTAGACCTTCACCAGCAGGTGGTTCTTCTGGTCGAGGGCGCCCTCGACCTTCTGCGCGAGGATCTTCTCGTCGAAGAGGTCCTGCACTCGGACCCCGACGCGGCTGATCTTGTCCGCGTACGTCGGGCCGATGCCGCGCCCCGTCGTGCCGATCCGCCGCTTGCCGAGGAACCGCTCCGTCACCTTGTCGATCGTCCGGTTGTACGGCGCGATGAGGTGGGCGTTCCCGGAGACCAGGAGCCGCGAGACGTCGACGCCCCGCTGCACGAGCGCGTCCAGCTCGGTGAACAGCACCGCGAGGTCGATGACGACGCCGTTGCCGATCACCGGGGTGACGCCCGGCGACAGGATCCCCGACGGCAGCAGGTGCAGGGCGTACTTCTCCCCGTCGATCACGACGGTGTGCCCCGCGTTGTTGCCGCCGTTGAACTTCACGACGTAGTCGACCCGGGAACCGAGCTGGTCGGTGGCCTTGCCCTTGCCCTCGTCGCCCCACTGGGCGCCGAGCACGACGACGGCTGGCATTGCGTCCTTCTTCCTCAGGCGGTCAGGGCCGCCCCGAGGCTACCGGAGCGCGGCGACGGCCTCGGGCGACGTCCCGCTGTCGAGCAGGAACCGGCGGCACCGCTCGGCCTCGTCCGACTCGCCGATGGCCTCCGCGGCCTCGGCCAGCGCCAGGAGGGAGCGGAGGAAGCCCTGGTTCGGCTCGTGGTCGGCCGGGACCGGGCCGGCGCCGCGCCAGCCCGCGCGACGCAGGGCGTCGAGGCCGCGGTGGTAGCCGGTGCGGGCGTAGGCGTAGGCGGCGACCGGGTCCTGCGCCTGGGCCTCCTCGGCCAGCAGGGCCCACAGCAGGGACGACGCGGGCTGGGCGGGCACGACGGCGCGCGGCGCGGCACCGCCCGCCACGGCGGCACGGGCGGCGACGTCGGGGTGGTCGGCCGGGAGGCGGGTGGGCTCCGGACCGCCGAGCAGGTTCTCCATGGGCCCATCCTGCCCCGGGCGACCGACATGCCCCGACATGCACCGGTCGTGGGCCCCCGCCTACAGTCGGTCCCCGGGCCGTGCGCACGCCGCGCCCGCCCGGAGCGGACGCGGAGGCGGAGATGATCGAGATCGCGATGTCGTCGGCGACGGCGACCCTGGTGATCTCCGGCGACCTCGACCTCGGCGCCCGCGACCAGTTCCCCGAGGTCGCGGCGCGGGTCACCGGGCTGCGCCGGCAGCTGCTCGTGGTGGACATGTGCGCCGTGACCTTCATGGACTCGACCGGCGCGGCGTTCCTCATCTCCCTGGCCGACTCCGGGCGCCGTCGCGGGGGCGCCACCGTGCTGCGCGGGTGCGACGAGCGCGACCTGTTCGTCCTGGAGGTGTGCGGGGCCCTCGACCTCTTCCGCATCGACCCCGACCACCGGTGCTCGGCGGCGGAGGTCGCTCGGCGCGAGCAGACCGCGGAGGCGCTCCAGGTGAGCGACCACCCGGGCGACGAGGTCGGCGGGCCCGAGGAGAGTGCCCACACCGACCGCGCCTGAAGGCACCGCTCAGCCCGACCCCGGCCCGGCTCAGTCCGCCGGCCGCCCTCGGATCGCGGCGGTGAGCGGCAGGGGCCGCACCCGCGCCCACACGAGCTTGCCGCTGCCCGCCGGACGCCAGCCCCAGTCGGCCAGCCGCTCGACGATGCGCATCCCGTAGCCGCCGACGCGCCCGACGTGGCCGTCCGTCGTCACCGGCGGCGTCGGGTTGGCGTCCTCGACCTCGATGCGCAGGCCGTCCCCGGTGTCCTGGAGACGCAGCTCCAGGTGCCCCCAGCCGTGCAGGACGGCGTTGGCGACCAGCTCGGAGACCACGAGCTCGGCGCTGGACCCCCCGGGGACGTCCCACGCCGCGCACGTGCGCAGGACCGCCTGGCGTGCGCGGCCGATCGACGCCGGCTCGCTCGGCAGGGTCCACCGACGCCGGCGCGGGCTGGGCGTCCCGCCCGCCCGGTCCCCCCGCGGGTCCGGCACGCGCACGACGACGACGGCGACGTCGTCCTCCGGGCTGTCCGCCAGCCGCGAGAGCAGCTCCTCCCCCACACCGGCCGCGTCCTGCCGGCCGAAGCCTGCGGCCGTCTCCACGAGGGCCTCCAGGCCGTCCCGCATCCGGCGGTCCCGCCGCTCGATCAGACCGTCGGTGTACAGGACGAGCACGTCGCCGGGCTCGAGCCGGACCGAGCACTCCGAGCGCTCCCCCGTGCCGAAGCCCACCAGCGGGCCGCTCGCCCCGTCGAGGCGCAGCACCTGGCCGTCGCGCGCCACGAGCGGCGGCAGGTGGCCGGCGCGCGAGTAGCTCGCCGTCCACCCCGGGCCGTCCTCGTCCCGGCGCAGCGTCACCAGGACCAGGCTCGCCGGCCGCGGGACGTGCATCCCGGCCACCAGCTGGTCGACCCGCCGCAGGACCTCCGCGGGCTCCGGCGTGCCGAACACGTACGAGCGCACGACCGAGCGCAGCTGGCCCATCGCGGCCGCCGCCTCGACGTCGTGCCCCACGACGTCCCCGACGACGAGCGCGACGTGGTCGGCGTCGGGCTCCAGGACGTCGTACCAGTCGCCGCCCACCTGGGCGTGGCCCGAGCTCGGCGCGTAGTACGTCCAGACGTCGAGGTCCCGCACCTCCGCCTGCTGGGGCAGCATGGCGCGCTGCAGCGTCTCGGCCAGCCGGTGCTCCCGCGCGTAGAGGCGCACGTTGTCGGTGACCGTGCCGATCCGGCGGGCGATGAGCGGCAGCACGAGCCGCTCGTGCTCGTCGAGCTCCGCCAGGCCGCGCCCGCCGTGCGGGACGGTCACCTGCAGACCGAGCGTCCGGCGTCGGCCCGGGATGGCGTGCACGACGGCGACCGCGCGGTCCTGCCGCCCGAGCCGCTCGCGGACCTGCTCGACCAGCCAGGTGGTCGTCTCCCCCTCGGCGGGCGCGTCGAGCGGCACCTCGATCGGGCCGTCGACCGCACCCTCCAGGAGGTGCTGGACGAGGTCGGGGGCGGGGCGGGGCGCGTCGTCGTGGGGGCGGTGCGCGCGGTGGCGGCGGGTGGAGCGGCTCTCCGCGACGGAGGCGGAGATCCGGTGGACGGCACGCAGGCCACCCTCGTCGAGGAAGTACGCGGCGAGCTCGACGAGGTCCTGCTCGAGGAGCGACGCCACCTCCCGCAGCAGGTGGGGGTCCTCGGCGTCCCCGAGGATCTGCGAGACGTGGGCGACGACGGCGAGCCCGCGGCGCGCGCGCCGCTCCTGCGCCACGGAGCGCTCCAGGCCGCCGGCGTGCTCGACCCGGTCGGTGACGTCCACCTGGATGCCGACCCAGTGGCGCACGACCCCGTCGTCGTCCGCGACGGGCGACAGGGACACCTGGTTCCAGAAGGGCGTGCCGTCCTTGCGGTAGTTGAGGATGGTCTCGGTCACGTCCCGCCCGGCGGCGACGGCCTGCGCCAGGCGGCGGCCGGCGGCAGGGTCCGTGCCCGGGCCGTGCAGGACGCTGGGCCGCTGACCGACGATCTCATCGAGCGTCCAGCCGGTCGTCCGCGTGAAGGCGTCGTTGACCCACACCACGGGGCTGCCTGGCGCCGAGCTCGTCAGGACGAACGAGACGTCGGTCGCGCGCAGCGCTCTGTCGCGGACGGCGGTCAGGTCGTCCGGTAGTGGATTGACCATCACCCTCTACGATCGTCTAGCGTTCAACCGGACGCCACCGCACCCTCGGGTCGCCGGTGAGCCGAGGCCCGAACCGTGACGGCCACCGACCGAAGGGAGCGCCGTGCAGGAAGGTAGCGGTCACACGCCGGACGAGCGCGCCGACGCCTCCGACCTCCTGGACGGCCCGACGCCGGGCGGCGTGCCCGAGTCCCAGCCGGGCTCCGTGCACGTGATCGTGCAGGGCCAGCGCACCCGGATCGTGCTGTCGGGCGAGATCGACGCGGACCTGGGGCCGGACCTGCACGAGGCCACGGCGGACGCCGAGGCCACGGGCCTCCCGGTCGACATCGACACGCAGCACGTGACCTTCATGGACTCGTCGGGGATCGCCTTCCTGGCGCGGATCGCGACCCGGTCGGGCACGAGGACCCGGGTGATCCACCCGCCGGAGACGGTGCGCTTCCTCCTGGAGGTGACGCGCATCGGTGAGCTGCTCGAGGTCGTCACCGAGGAGGACGTCGCCGACGACAGCCCGGCGGACCACGGCCTGCCCACGATCGGACCGGCCGGCCGCGGGGGCCGCACGAGCCCCCCAGCCGGACGACGTCGCCTGACGGGCGACACCGCCGACGGCGACGCGACGCGCGTCAAGCACCCCCGACAGCACGACGCCGCCGCACCCTGAGGTGCGGCGGCGTCGTCGTCGGTGGTGACGTCAGCCGATCTTGTTACCGGCCGAGCGGAGCTGCTGGCAGGCCTCGGCGATGCGCTGCGCCATGCCCGCCTCGGCGAGCTTGCCCCAGGCGCGCGGGTCGTAGGTCTTCTTGTTGCCGACCTCGCCGTCGATCTTCAGGACGCCGTCGTAGTTGGTGAACATGTGGCCGACGACGGGGCGCGTGAACGCGTACTGCGTGTCCGTGTCGATGTTCATCTTGATGACGCCGTTGTCGACCGCCTCGGCGATCTCCTCGGCCGTCGAGCCCGAGCCGCCGTGGAAGACCAGGTCGAACGGGTTCGTCTTGCCGATCTTCGCGCCGACCGCGTCCTGGATCTCCTTGAGGATCGCGGGGCGCAGCTTGACGGCACCGGGCTTGTAGACGCCGTGCACGTTGCCGAAGGTCAGGGCCGTGAGGTAGCGGCCCTTCTCGCCGGCACCGAGCGCCTCGACCGTCGCGAGGCCGTCCTCGACCGTCGTGTAGAGCTTGTCGTTGATGGCGGCCTCGTGACCGTCCTCCTCGCCGCCGACGACGCCGACCTCGATCTCGAGGATCGTGCGGGCCGCCTGCGAGAGCTCGAGCAGCTCCGCCGCGATGACGAGGTTCTCGTCCAGCGGGATGTCCGAGCCGTCGAACATGTGCGACTGGAAGGTCGGCAGCTTGCCGTCCTTGACCTGCTGCGCCTCGATGGCCAGCAGCGGGCGGACCCAGCTGTCGAGGTTCTTCTTGGTGCAGTGGTCGGTGTGCAGCGCGACCGTCACGGGGTAGCCCTTGGCGACCTCGGCGGCGTACGCGGCGAGGGCGAGGGAGCCGGCGACGCGGTCCTTGACGGTGGAGCCCGAGGCGTACTCGGCGCCGCCCACGGAGACCTGGATGATGCCGTCCGACTCGGCCTCCGCGAAGCCCTGGAGGGCTGCGGTCAGCGTCTGCGAGGAGGTGACGTTGACTGCGGGGTAGGCGAACGAGCCCGCCTTCGCGCGGTCGATCATCTCGACGTAGACCTCGGGAGTGGCGATGGCCATGAAGACTCCTGCGTGATGAGGGGTGGGTTTTCCACGCCCATCCTGGCACGGTCGCCGGGAGTACCGCCGGGACCTCTCTCCCGTGGACGGAGCCTGCGGGCGTGCTCGCGCAGCGGCTGCTGCTCGTGCGAGCCCTCCGGGTCCTCCACGTGGCGCACCGCCCCTCACCGCGCGCGCGACCAGTAGGTAGACACGCCGACTAGTCAGCCGTACTGTCTAGCCATGCCTCCCACCCCGCCCGGCCCGTCGGGCACCGGCGACCGGCCGGGCGACTGGCTCCGCGGCGTCCTCGGCCTCTGCCTCCTGCGCGTGCTGGCCGACGGGCCCAGCTACGGCTACGCGCTCGGGGTTCGCCTGGCGCAGGCCGGGCTCGGGGAGCTCAAGGGCGGGACCCTCTACCCGGCCCTCACCCGGCTCGAGCAGGCCGGCCACCTCACGGTCGAGTGGCGCGCCGGCGAGGGCGGGCCCGGGCGCAAGTACTACGCCCTCACCGCCTCCGGGCGGGAGGCCCTCGCCGACGGCGCCGCCCGCTGGGCCGCGTTCGCGGCGCTCACGGCGGGGTTCGTCGCGGACGGGGCGGCCGACGGCGGGACGACGGGCCTCACCGGCACCGGCACCACGACCAGCACCAGCACCAGCACCAGCGACACCGTCAGCACGGACGACAGCCGTGCGGCGACGCCCGCACCGACACCAGCACCGACACCAGCACCGACCGCAGGGGGACCCTCATGACGCCGTTGCACCGGATCCGCGACCGCTGGGACGCGTTCGCCCACCAGACCGAGCGGACGATCGCCCCGCACGTCGACGGGGACTGGGCGGAGGCCCTCCTGCTGGAGCTGCGCCTGCGTGGTGTCCCCGGGGACGCCGTCGGCGCCGTGCTGGCGGAGGTCGACGCGCACGTCGTGGACAGCGGGACCTCCGCCCGCGAGTCGTTCGGCGACCCCGTCGCCTACGCCCGCAGCCTCGAGCTGCCCACGGCCGTCGACGGGCCGCGCGAGCTCGCCCGCACCGGCGCACCGGTCGCGGCGCAGGTGCTCGGGATGCTCCTCACGCTCTGGGCCGCGGCCGCGCTCCTGGCGTCCGGTCCCCTGACCGTGACCGCCGGGCACCTCGCCGCCCTCCTGCTCCTCGCGGTGCAGCTCGGCGTCCTGCTCCTGCGCCCCGACCCGTTCCTGCGGACCGCGGTCGAGCACCCGGTCGTGACCTGGCTCGCCCTCATGACACTCATGGGCCTCACCGTCGCCGCCGTCCTCGCGCTGCCGCAGCCGGTGCTGAGCAGTCCCGCGGGACCCGTTCTGGTCGTGGGCCTGCTGCTGCTGGCCGCCGGGACGGCGGTCGCCCTGCGGCGGCACCGGTCCGGTGCGGACCTCGACCCGGTCCTCAGCCCGCTGCCGGACGGCGGGCACGGTGCGGACCTCCGGCACGGCGCGGAGACCCAGCACGGCGGGGACATCCAGCACGGCGCGGACATCCAGCCCGGCACGAAGACCCAGCACGGCACGAGCGGCCAGCACGGCGCGGGTGCCCGGCAGGCCACACCGCGCTGGGGCAGCGTCGGCGTCTGGCTCGTCCCGGTCTGGACCGCCGTGCTGCTCGTGATGACGACGGCGATCGCAACGGCCACGCCCTGACACGAGCGGCCGCGCCCTGACACCCCGCGCAGGGCGTGGCCGCCTCCCGCCGTGCGCCCGCCTCAGAGCTCCAGCAGGAGCGCCTCGCCCTGGCCACCGCCACCGCAGAGGCCGACGGCGGCGCGTCCACCCCCGCGCGCTCGCAGGGCGTGCGCGGCGTGGACGACGAGCCGGGCGCCGGACGCCCCGATCGGGTGGCCGAGCGCGATGCCCCCGCCGTCGGTGTTGACCGCCGATACCGGCACGCCGAGATCCGCCGCCGACTGGGCCACGACCGCCCCGAACGCCTCGTTGATCTCGATCACGTCGAGGTCGCCGACCGACCAGCCCTGCCGCTCGAGCGCGGCGCGGATCGCCGCGGACGGTTGGGAGTGCAGCGAGGTGTCCGGCCCGGCCACCTGCCCGGCGGCGCGGACCGTCGCCAGCACCGGCCAGCCCGACTCCTCGGCACGGCGCCGGGTCGTCACGACCAGGGCCGCGGCGCCGTCGGAGATCGGGGAGGAGTTGCCCGCCGTGATGTGGCCGTCGGGCACGAACGCCGGGCGGAGCTTCCCGAGGGTCTCGACCGTCGTCTCGGGCCGGATGCCCTCGTCGCGGTCGACCACCGTGTCGCCCTTGCGACCCGGCACCGTGACGGGCACGACGAGGTCCGCGAACCGTCCCGAGTCCCACGCCGCCGCGGCGCGCTGGTGGGACAGGGCCGCCACCTCGTCCTGCTGCTCGCGCGTCAGGCCGTAGCGCTCCTGCGTCACCCGGTCCGTGCAGGTGCCCATCGACTCCCGCTCGTAGGCGTCGGTGAGCCCGTCGTGGGCCATGTGGTCGAGGACCTCGATGGACCCGTACGCGGTGCCGGTGCGCGACCCGGGGAGGAGGTGCGGCGCCATCGACATCGACTCCATGCCGCCGGCGACAACGACCTCCGCCTCGCCCGAGCGCAGCAGCCGGGCCGCGTCGATCACCGCCGTGAGGCCCGACAGGCAGACCTTGTTCACCGTCGTGGCGTGCGCGCGCATGCCGATGCCGGCCGCCAGCGCCGCCTGACGGGCCGGGTTCTGCCCCGCGCCGGCCTGGAGCACCTGGCCCAGGACGACCGCGTCCACGGCGTCGGCGGGCACCCCGGATCGCTCGAGCGCGCCCCGGATCGCCGTCGCGGCGAGCTGCGTCGCCGGCACCGTGCCGAGCGCGCCGCGCAG
>NZ_AXCW01000136.1 GCF_000603945.1 Actinotalea ferrariae CF5-4
CCGCCCGACGGCGCGCAGGGCGACGGGCACGACGACGGCGCGGGGCTCGCGCTCGAGCCCGCGGGCCCGTGCGGCGTCCCGGACCTCCGCGGCCGACCGGGCGAGCTCGGGGACGGTACGGATCATGAGCCCCAGGGCCAGCGCCACGAGGTCCGGACGCAGGCCGAGCCGGCCCAGCGGCCGCAGCGCCCGGGTCAGCGCGTCGAGCATCCGGTCGGCGCGCGTCGTCGCGGTGACGACCGTGGCCGCGAGCACGAGGCTCACGAGGTCCAGCCCGACCTCGAGCGCCGTCGCCGGTCCCCTCTGCCACAGCTGGTAGGCCGCGACGACGCCCGCCGTGACGAGCACGGGCAGCAGCGCTCGCGCCGTGGGGGCGACGGGCAGCCGTCCGACGGCCGCGGCGACGAGCGCGACGCCGAGCAGCGCGACGGCGGAGGCCGGTCCGGTGAGGGCGACGACGGCGATCCCCAGGACGGCGAGCGCGGCGGCCTTCACGCCGGGCGAGGCCCGGTGCAGCGGCGTGTCCCCGGCGTGGTAGAGCCCGAGCGGACCCGCCCAGGGCGGTCGCAGGTGGCGGTCCCGTCGCGTCATCGGGGCGGTCCGCCGGTCATGAGCCCGACGTAGCGGGCCACGGCGGCGCCCGGGTCGCCGTCGTGGACCACCCTGCCCTCGTCGACGACGAGCACGCGGTCCGCACGGGCGGCGGCCTCCAGGTCGTGCGTCACCTGGACGACCTGCTGGTCGAGGCCGTCGAGCAGGTCGTCGACCACGCGCTTCCACCGCAGGTCCAGGAGCGTCGTGGGCTCGTCGCAGACCAGGATGGTCGGCTCGGTGGCCAGCACGCCGGCGAGGGCGAGCAGCTGCTTCTGGCCTCCCGAGAGGGCGTGCACGGGCACCTCGGCGCGGTCCGCGAGGCCGAAGCGGGCGAGGACCTCCCGGGCACGACGCGTCCGCTCCTCCGGGGCGAGGTCGAGGCGCCGCAGGGACAGCGCCACGTCCTCGACCGGCGTCGGCAGCACCAGCTGGGCGTCCGGGTCGGTGAAGCAGAAGCCCACCTGCCGCCGGACCTGCGTGCCGTCCCGCACCGTGTCCAGGCCGTCGACGGTGACCGTCCCCGCCGACGGCCGCACGAGCCCGTTGAGCAGGCGCGCGAGCGTCGACTTCCCCGAGCCGTTCGCCCCGATGACGGCGATCCGTCGCTCGGTGAGGGTGCACGTCGTCGGGTGCAGGAGCGTGACGACGGCCGCCCGGCCGTGCGCGTCCGGCGGGCCGTACGCGGTCACGGTCGCGCCGACGAGCTCGATCACCGGGCGGTCACCTGCGGCGGGGCGGCGGGCCGCGGCGTCGTCGGCGTCGTCCTCAGCCCCGGCGTGCCAGGTCCGGGAACGCACGGAACACGGCCGTGGCGACGACCGCGGCCAGCGCGTTCTTGATCAGGTCACCCGGGAGGAAGACGGCGCCGGCGGCGACCGCCTCCCCGGCGGACATGCCCAGGCGTGCACCCATGACCGAGATCCCCAGGGGGTGGATGACCAGCAGCGACGCGGCCATGAGCGAGCCGAACACCGCGAAGGGCCGGACGCCGGGACGCAGGCCGTGCGTGCGGTGGACGAGGAACCCGGCCAGCGCGGCCGCGATCGGGAACGCCAGGAGGTACCCCAGCGAGGGCTTGCCGAGCACGCCCAGGCCGCCCGTGCCCTGGGCGAAGACGGGCAGCCCGGCCAGGCCGACGGCGAGGTAGAGCAGGACGGCGAGCGCCCCGCGCCGGGCGCCGAGAACGGCGCCGACGAGCATGACGCCGAACGTCTGCAGCGTGATCGGCACCGCCATGTTCGGCACCGTGATGGAGCCGAGTGCGCAGACGGCGACGAACGCGGCGCCGGTGGCGACGAGAGCCAGATCGGTGGCCACGGACGTGCGGGCGGCCGGCGCGGGCACGGGGGCGGCGCCCGGCGCGCCGATGCTGGCGGCGGCGGACTCGGGTTCGGGCACGAACGACATGGATCTCCCCTGGGGTGGGTCGGGCGGAGCGCGTGGGTGGTCACGCTAGCCGGTCGTAGGATGAGTCTCGTTTGTGCCCGGCCACAAGAGGGCCGCGGACCGCTGGGAGGAAACCTCAGCAGGGCGCACCGAGAACCCCACCGAGACCCCACCGAGTACCCCAGGAGACGGACCCCGCGTGATCACTGCCCACGACCTCGAGCTGCGCGTCGGCGTGCGGACCCTGCTCAACCCCACGTCGTTCCGGATCGGCGCGGGTGACCGGATCGGCCTCGTGGGCCGCAACGGTGCGGGCAAGACCACGCTGACGAAGGTGCTGTCGGGGGAGACGCTGCCCACCGCGGGCCGGGTGACCCGCGGCGGCGACGTCGGCTACCTGCCGCAGGACCCTCGCACGGGTGACCTGGACGTGCTCGGCATGGACCGGATCCTCTCGGTGCGCGGCCTGGACGAGATCGTCCGCTCGATGCGCAGCACCGAGGGCGCCATGGCCAGCGCCGACGACGCGACGCGGGACGCCGCGATGGAGCGGTACAGCCGGCTGGAGGAGCGGTTCACCGCCGCCGGTGGCTACGCCGCCGAGTCCGAGGCGGGCCGTATCGCCTCCAACCTGGGCCTCGACGAGCGCGTCCTCGGTCAGCCCCTGGGGACGCTGTCCGGCGGTCAGCGCCGGCGCGTCGAGCTGGCGCGCATCCTGTTCTCCGGAGCGGACACCCTGCTGCTGGACGAGCCGACGAACCACCTCGACGCCGACTCCATCGTGTGGCTGCGCGACTACCTCGGGAGCTACGCGGGGGGCTTCCTCGTCATCAGCCACGACGTGGGTCTCGTGCGACAGACCGTCAACAAGGTCTTCCACCTGGACGCCAACCGCGGCGAGATCGACCAGTACAACCTCGGCTGGGACGCCTACCTCGAGCAGCGCGAGGCGGACGAGCGTCGGCGCAAGCGCGAGCGCGTCAACGCCGAGAAGAAGGCCGCCGCGCTCAAGGCACAGGCGGACAAGATGCGGGCCAAGGCGACCAAGGCGGTCGCAGCGCAGAACATGGCCAAGCGCGCCGACCGGCTCCTGGCGGGTCTGGAGGGCGAGCGCGCCGCGGACAAGGTGGCCAAGCTCCGGTTCCCGGACCCCGCCCCCTGCGGCCGGACTCCGCTGACCGCGACCGGGCTGAGCAAGTCCTACGGCTCCCTGGAGGTGTTCACCGACGTCGACCTCGCCGTCGACAAGGGCACCCGCGTCGTCGTCCTCGGCCTCAACGGGGCCGGGAAGACCACCCTGCTGCGCCTGCTGGCCGGGGTGGAGGAGTCCGACACGGGCGAGGTCGTGCCGGGGCACGGGCTCAAGCTGGGCTACTACGCGCAGGAGCACGAGACGCTCGACACGGAGCGGACGGTCGTGGAGAACCTCCGGCACGCCGCGCCGGACCTGACGGACACGCAGGTCCGGTCCGTCCTCGGGTCCTTCCTCTTCTCCGGGGACGATGCGGACAAGCCCGTGCGGGTGCTGTCCGGTGGTGAGAAGACCCGGCTGGCCCTCGCGACCCTCGTGGTCTCCGCCGCGAACGTCCTGCTGCTGGACGAGCCGACCAACAACCTCGACCCGGCGAGCCGTGAGGAGATCCTCGGTGCCCTGCGCCAGTACGCCGGCGCCGTCGTCATGGTCAGCCACGACGAGGGGGCCGTGGCGGCCCTGCATCCCGATCGAGTGGTGCTCCTGCCCGATGGGGACGAAGATCTGTGGAACGACAGCTACGCGGACCTCATCTCGCTCGCGTGAGCTCGCCCCCCGTCGGAGCCACGGCAGGGGGCGGCGCCGACGGCCGTGCCCGCCGGCGTGCCGCAGGGACAATGGCAAGAAGGGGAAACCATGAGCGCGAAGCTCCCGAAGGGATCACGGATCACCGGCGACAGCAGGAACGACCTGGCATCGTCGCTGGTCCAGAGGTACGAGCGCGGCGAGAGCATCCGCTCTCTCGCGGATGAGATCGGACGGTCCTACGGGTTCGTCCACGGCGTGCTCGCGGAGTCCGGGGTCGCCATGCGGTCCCGCGGCGGCGCCACGCGCGGCGCCGCGGCCGAGGCCCGGCGGCAGGCTCTGCGCGAGGCGCGCGCCTGAAGCACCGACGTCCGCGGACCCTGCGCCGGGTCCGCGGACGTCGGCGTGTCAGGGGTCCTGGCGCCGCACGGTCTGCGCATCCAGGAGGGCGTCCTCCTCCTCCTCCGCGGTCGGACGACGCCGACGTCGCGGGGCCGGACGCGAGACCGGCACGACGTCGGCCGACGCGCCGAGGCTCGCGGGGACGCCCGCCGCCTCCGCCGCCTCGGCGGCGTCGCGGCGCTCCTTGCGCCGCAGGACCAGCGGTGCCGCAAGGGCTCCGAGGGCGAAGACCCACCACTGGAAGGCGTAGGACAGGTTCGTGCCGAGGCTGGTCGCCGGCGCCGGCAGGCGGCCCAGGCCCTCGGCCGGGGCGCCGTCCTCGGTGACCAACCCCCCGTAGAGCGGCAGGGCCACGCCGTCGGGCCACTCCGGGGGCGTGCCCGACGCCGCGCGCACGTCCTCGACCACGATCTCCTGGACCTGGCCCGGTGGGGCGTCCCGGCCGGAGGACCGCTCCTCCTGCCGGAGGCGGACGACGACCTCCACGGGGTCCTGCGGGGCGCGCGGGGCGAGCAGGGTGCTCTCGTCCTCACCGCTGCGGACCCAGCCCCGGTCCACCACCAGGACGGCGCCGTCGAGGGCACCGCCCTGGACGAGGAGCGGCTGCAGGACGTGCAGCGCCGGCCGCCCCGAGACCGGCCGGTTGCGCAGCAGCACCGGCTCGCCGACGTAGCGGCCGGACACCGCCGCGCGCCGCCACACCGCGTCCGGCGGGAGCGGCGTGCCCGGCTCGACCAGGTCCGCGAGGTCACCGACCGGCGCCGCGAAGTTCCGCTCGACGACGGCGACGGCGGCGCTGCGCTCGGCGTGCCGGCTCCACTGCCAGACGCCGGCGGCGACGCACCCCGCGGCGACCAGGACGGCGACCAGCACCGTCAGCGCCCAACGCCGCCGGTCCTCCGCCGGGTCGCCGCCCGTCCCGGCGTGGTCGTCGGCGCCGGGCACCGGGGCGTCGTCGTCCGCGCGCGGGAGCGCCGCGGGTTCGGGCGTCGAGGGCGGAGCGGTCATGGGTCCAGTGTCGCCGACGGTCCGGCGTGGATCGTGCGCGAGCTCCACGTCGGTGACGTCGACACGGGCGCGCTCGGTCCGGGGCGGTCCGTGACCGTTCAGCCGTCCGCCGCGTCGAGGTCGCCGACGGCCACCGTGTCACGGTGGAACCCGCGGGCCTCGAGGAAGTGCTCGAGGTGGCCGCGGTGGTCGTCGCACGCGAGCCAGACCTTGCGACGGTCGGCGGTGTGCAGGCGCGGGTTGTTCCAGCGCAGTCCCCACGAGGCCCCCTCGCGGCAGCCCTTCGCGCTGCAGACGATCTCCGGTGCCTCGGTCACCGGCGGTCGCCGTCCCACGTGGGCGTGGCGGGCCGGACGGGCGGTACGGGGCCGGTCGGGGAGACGACCGGCTCGTCGGGCCCGAAGGTCATGACCGGCCCGGACGGGCGGCTCGGCAGCGCCCGCGGGTCGGCCGCGCCGTCCACGTACGTCTCGGGGTCGGTCGCCCGCTCGCGCCCGGCGTTGGCGATGACCACGGCGATGTACGGCAGGAACACCGCGCCCGCGACGAGGATCCAGCGCGTCCAGTGGTCCAGGACCACCGCACCCAGGAAGCAGACCACGCGCGTGCTCATCTGGAGCATGTAGCGCTTGTTCCGGGCCGCGATGTCCTCCTGCAGGGAGGTGCGCGCGCTGGTGATCCGCACGACCTCCTCCACCGCGGGGCGCGTGCCGCGACCAGCAGAGGGGCGTGGGCCTCCGCTCGGGAGGCCGGGGATGACGGTCACAGGTCGATCGTACGGCGGGGCCGGGGCCGGGTGGCCGCCCGGGGCCCCCGCCCACCTCAGGGTGGGCTCAGCCGTCCAGCGGTCGCCGCCGCGGCGTCGGGCGTGCGTCCGCTACGGTCGGCTGCGGCCTCGGCCCGACCCGGTCGAGCGTCCGCAGCAGACCCGCAGCAGATCCGCAGCAGACCCGCGGAGCAGACCCGCAGAGCAGACAGGAGCCCACCGTGGCGCAGACGACCACCGGCCCGCGCAGCGTCCTGGTGACCGGGGCCAACCGGGGGATCGGCCGTGCGATCGCCGAGCGCTTCGTGGCGGCGGGTGACCGCGTGGCGACCATCTACCGCAGCGGCGACCTGCCCGACGGCGTGCTCGGCGTGCACGGCGACATGACCGACACGGCCGCCGTCGACGCCGCCTTCACCGAGGTCGAGCAGGCGCACGGGCCCGTCGAGGTGCTCGTCGCCAACGCCGGCATCACGCGGGACCAGCTCCTCATGCGCATGACGGACGAGGACTTCGAGCAGGTGGTCGACGTCAACCTGACGGGGACGTTCCGCTGCGTGCGGCGGGCGAGCAAGGGCATGATCCGGCTGCGCCGGGGCCGGATCGTCCTCATCTCCTCGGTGGTCGGCCTGTACGGCGGCCAGGGGCAGGTCAACTACGCCGCGTCCAAGGCAGGGCTCGTGGGCATGGCCCGCTCCATCACCCGCGAGCTGGGCGGGCGGGGGATCACCGCCAACGTGGTGGCCCCCGGCTTCATCGACACCGCGATGACCGAGGCGTTGCCGCAGGAGCGGCAGGACGCCTACCGTGCAGCGATCCCGGCCGGCCGCTTCGCGCAGCCGGCCGAGGTCGCCGGGGTCGTGCACTTCCTGGCGTCCGACGACGCCGCCTACATCAGCGGCGCCGTCATCCCGGTCGACGGCGGCCTGGGCATGGGCCACTGACCGCACCACGCTGCAGCGCACCGGACGCGCTCCGGTGAGCGCATCCCCAGTCGGAGGTCGGCCGCGGCCGACGGAGTCCCGGAGGAAACGTTGGGTCTGCTCGAGGGCAAGAAGCTCCTGGTCACCGGGGTGCTGATGGACTCGTCCATCGCGTTCCACGTCGCGCGGCTCGCGCAGCAGGAGGGCGCCGAGGTCGTGCTGACCTCCTTCGGCCGCCAGCTGCGGCTCACCCAGGCGATCGCCAAGCGTCTCCCGCACGAGGCGCCCGTGGTGCAGCTGGACGTGACGGACGCGGACGACCTCGCGGCGCTGGCCGACCGCGTGCGCGAGCACGTCGGGCACCTCGACGGCGTGGTGCACTCGATCGGCTTCGCGCCCCAGTCGGTGATGGGCGGCAACTTCCTCGCGGGGCAGTGGGACGACGTGGCGACCGCCGTGCACGTGTCGGCGTACTCCCTGAAGGCCCTCGCGGTCGCGGCGCAGCCGCTGCTGCAGCGGGGGTCCGCCGTCGTGGGCCTGACGTTCGACGCGCAGTACGCCTGGCCCGTCTACGACTGGATGGGCGTGGCGAAGGCCGCCTTCGAGGCGACGGCACGCTACCTGGCGCGGGATCTCGGACCCGAGGGGATCCGGGTCAACCTCGTCTCCGCCGGTCCGGTCCGCACGACGGCGGCGAAGTCGATCCCCGGGTTCGAGACCATGGAGGACGGCTGGGCCGGCCGTGCACCGCTCGGCTGGGACACCAAGGACCCCGAGCCGACGGCCCGCGCCGTGGCGGCGCTGCTGTCGGACTGGTTCCCGGCGACGACCGGCGAGATCGTCCACGTCGACGGCGGCTTCCACGCGATGGGTCTCTGAGGTGGGCGCGGCCCGTCGGCTGGTCCTCCTGCGGCACGCGAAGGCCGAGACGCCCGCGTCGCTGAGCGACGAGATGCGGCCGCTGGCGCTGCGCGGGCGGCGGCAGTGCGCCGACGTCGCGGCCTACCTCCGCACGGCGGGCCTCGTGCCCGACGCCGTCCTGGTGTCGTCCGCCCTGCGGACCCGTCAGACCTGGGAGCTGGTGTGCTCGGCCCTCGGGGACGACGTGCCGGCGCAGGTCGAGGTCACCGACCGCCTGTACCTCGCGGGCGTCCGCGAGCTGCTCGAGCTCGTCCGCCAGGTCGACGCCGGCGTCGGCACCCTCCTGGTCGTCGGCCACGAGCCCACCGTCTCGGCCACCGCCTCCGGTCTGGCCGGCCAGGGTGAGCCGGAGCACCTGGCGCAGGTGCGGACCGGGCTGTCGACCGCCGCGGCGGCGGTGCTGGAGACGGACGTCCCGTGGGCGGACCTCGGCGCCGGCGGCGCGCGCCTGCTCGACGTGTCCCGACCCCAGCACTAGCCGGACGCGCCCAGGCGCTGGCCGGACGCCCCCGTGCGGTCGCGCCCGTCAGGCCTCGAGCCCGAGAACCTCCAGGACCGCGTCGAGCGGCTTGCCCAGCACCGCCACGTCGGCCTGGTCGCAGACCACGGGCTTGGCGTTGAAGGCGATGCCCAACCCGGCGGCCTCCAGCATGAGGAGGTCGTTCGCGCCGTCCCCGATCGCCACGGTCCGCTCGAGCGGCACGCCCTCCGCGGCGGCGAACTCCCGCAGGGCCTCCGCCTTCGCCTCGGCGTCCACGACGGGTCCGGTCACCCGTCCGGTCAGCCGGCCGTCGGCGACCTCGAGGCGGTTCGCGCGGACGAAGCGGATCCCGAGGCTCTCGGCGAGCGGCTGGACGACCTCGAGGAACCCGCCCGACACCACGCCGACCGGCCATCCTGCGGCGTGCAGCGCCGCGACGAGCCGCTCCGCGCCGGGGGTCAGCTCGACCTCACGCCGGACGTCCTCGAGGACCGAGACGGGCAGGCCCTCGAGTGTCGCGACGCGTTCCGTGAGGGACCGCCGGAAGTCGATCTCCCCGCGCATCGCGCGGTCGGTGATCTCCGCGACGCGCTCGCGGCTGCCGGCGTGGCCGGCGAGCATCTCGATCACCTCGCCGGTGATGAGCGTGGAGTCCACGTCCGTGACCACGAGCCGACGCTCGTGAGGGGCAGGCTGGCCGGGGCTCGTCACGGCGCGAGGCTAGCGCGGGCCGCCCGGCGCCGGGCGGTCGTCCCGCACCGTGGCGGGCGGCTCAGCGCCGGACGACCGTGCCCTTCGGGACCACCGTGATGCCCGACTCGCTCACCGTGAAGCCGCGGGCGCGGTCGTGCTCCACGTCGAGCCCGACCCGGGCACGCTCCTCGACGACGACGTCCTTGTCGAGGATCGCGCGGTGCACCTGCGCGTGCCGGCCGACGGTCGAGCCGTCCATGACCACGGAGTCGCTGACCGACGCCCACGAGTGCAGGTACACGCCCGGGGACAGGACCGAGCCCGTCACGGTGGCGCCCGAGACGATGACGCCGGGGGAGACGATGGAGTCCGCGGCGTGACCGAGCCGGCCGGGCCCGGCGTGGACGAACTTCGCCGGCGGCAGGCTGGTGATGCCGGTGTAGAGGGGCCACTCGTCGTTGTAGAGGTTGAACACCGGGTTGATCGAGATGAGGTCGATGTTGGCCTCGTAGTACGCGTCGAGCGTCCCGACGTCGCGCCAGTAGTGGCGGTCGCGGTCGGTCGAGCCGGCCACGTCGTTGCGGATGAAGTCGTACACCCCGGCCGTCCCGCGGTCGACGAAGTACGGGACGATGTCCCCGCCCATGTCGTGCTTGGAGCGCTCGTTCTCCGCGTCCAGGGTGACCGCCTCGACGAGCGCGTCCGCGTTCGCCACGTAGTTGCCCATCGAGGCGAGCACCTCGTGCGGCGCGTCGGGCAGGCCCTCGACCTCGGTCGGCTTCTCCAGGAACGCGTCGATGCGGCGCGGGTCCTCCGAGTCGACCTTGATGACGCCGAACTGGTCGGCGAGGCCGATCGGCTGGCGGATGCCGGCGACCGTGAACTCCGCGCCCGAGTCGATGTGGGAGTCGACCATCTGGGAGAAGTCCATGCGGTAGATGTTGTCGGCGCCGACGACGACCACGATGTCCGGGCGCTCGTCCTGGATGATGTTGAGGCACTGGTAGATCGCGTCGGCGCTGCCGAGGTACCAGTGCTTGCCGACCCGCTGCTGGGCCGGGACGGGCGCGACGTAGTTGCCGAGCAGCGGCGACATCCGCCAGGTCCGTGCCACGTGCCGGTCCAGGCTGTGCGACTTGTACTGCGTCAGCACGACGATCTGCAGGTACCGGCTGTTCACGAGGTTGGACAGGGCGAAGTCCACCAGTCGGTACAGCCCCCCGAACGGCACCGCGGGCTTGGCGCGGTCCTGGGTGAGCGGCATGAGCCGCTTCCCCTCGCCGCCGGCCAGGACGATCGCAAGAACTCGTGGCGCTGCCATGACACCGACCATAGAGCGTGGCTCTGATCACGACCATCCTGTCCGGCCCCTGGAGCGCTAGCGTGTCGTTGTGCGAGTCGATCTGCTGACCAGGGAGTACCCGCCCCACGTCTACGGCGGTGCCGGAGTCCACGTGGCCGAGCTCAGTGCGGTGCTCCGCCACCACGTCGAGGTGCGGGTGCGCTGCTTCGACGGGCCGCGCACCGAGGCGGGGGTGCACGGCTACGACGTCCCGTCCGAGCTGACCGACCACGACGCCGTCCTGCGGACGTTCGGCGTCGACCTGCTCATGGCCGGTGACGCCGCGGGGGCGGACCTCGTGCACTCCCACACCTGGTACGCGAACCTCGCCGGCCACCTGGCGGGGCTGCTGCACGGCGTCCCGCACGTCGTGAGCGCCCACAGCCTGGAGCCGCTGCGTCCGTGGAAGGCCGAGCAGCTCGGGGGCGGCTACGCCCTGTCGGGCTGGGCCGAGCGGACGGCCTACCTCGGCGCGGCCGCGGTCATCGCGGTGAGCGCCGGCATGCGCGCGGACATCCTGCGCTGCTACCCCGACATCGACCCCGACAAGGTTCACGTCGTGCACAACGGCATCGACCTGGCCGGCTGGCGACGGCCGGAGGGGGAGGCGGTGGCGCGCGCCGAGCAGACCGTGCGCGGCCTGGGGATCGACCCGGAGCGGCCCGCCGTCGTCTTCGTCGGCCGGATCACCCGCCAGAAGGGCCTGCCCTACCTGCTCCGCGCCGCGGAGGCCCTCCCGCCCGAGGTGCAGCTCGTGCTCTGCGCGGGCGCCCCGGACACGCCGGAGATCATGGCGGAGGTCACCGGTCTGGTGGACCGGCTGCGCGAGCGCCGCGACGGCGTCGTCTGGATCGAGCAGATGCTGCCGCGCGAGGAGCTCGTCGCGGTGCTGTCGGCCTCGACCGTGTTCGTGTGCCCGTCGGTCTACGAGCCGCTCGGCATCGTCAACCTCGAGGCCATGGCGTGCGGGCTGCCCGTCGTCGGCACGGCGACGGGGGGCATCCCCGAGGTGGTCGACGACGGCGTCACGGGTCTGCTCGTCCCCATCGAGCAGGTCCAGGACGGGACGGGCACGCCGGTCGACCCGGACCGCTTCGTCGCGGACCTGGCCCGCACCCTCACCGAGGTCGTCTCCGACGAGGCGCGCGCCGCCGAGATGGGCCGGGCCGCGCGCACGCGGGTCGAGGACCACTTCGCCTGGGACGCGATCGGCGAGCGCACGCTCGAGGTGTACCGCTCCGTCCTGCGCTGAGCGGCGGAGGTCTGCGCTGAGCCCTGATCCACCGGTCCC
>NZ_AXCW01000137.1 GCF_000603945.1 Actinotalea ferrariae CF5-4
CGCGGCGCCGCCGGTGCGGGCGCCGCCGGTGAACCGGCCTGCGGGGCGTCCGACTCGGCCTCGGCCGCGGGCTCCGCCTCAGGCTCCGCCTGAGCGGTGGTCTCCGCCTCGGGCTCGGGCGTCACGTCCGTCTCGGTCACGGGCTCCGCCTCGACCGGGGCGTCCGCGGCGGTCACCGGCGCCGCCTCCGCGACGGCATCCGGCTCTGCGGTGGCCGCGGCGTCCGTCTCCGGGGTCGCGTCCACCCCGGGGGTCGCGTCGGCCTCGGCGGCCTCCTCGGGCTCGGGCGCCACGTCGACCTCGGGCGCCACGTCCGGCTCGGGCGCCCGCGGTGCGTCGACCGCCGGCTCCTCCGGTGCGTCCTGCGCGGGGCTCGTCCGAGGGCTCTCGGCGTCGCCGGACGGTGCCGCCTGATCCAGGGCCGGCTGCCCGGGCGCCTCGTCGTCGGCTGCCGTCGGGCTGGTCGTGGGGGCCTGGTCCTCCGCGGGTGCGGCGTCGTCCTGCTCGACCGGGCGCTCGTCGTGGCTCACTGGGTCTGCACTCCTTCGATGGCGGCACCCGGGGGCGCCTGACGGCCCGCGCGAGCCGGGACGGCCGAGAGGGCCGGCACCCGCACCTGCGCGAGGGTCACCATCGCGCGCGGCGGGGTGCCGGGCGCGATACGACGACGATGACGACCGACGGCCTGGGCGCGGTGCCGACCGAGGCGCACCCCGGCGGAGCTGTCCCGGCCACAGCACCCGACGCCCGCGCACGCGCGCGGCTGACGGGTCGTGGTCGAGGTCACCGTTCCCCTTCCGGCTCGACGTCACCACCCGGGCGCTCCAGCGCGCACCGGGACCGGGCCAGTGTAGGCAAGCGGCACCTCCGGCGGCGTCCGGGCTGGTCCGGACGATGTCACGGTCTGGTCTCGGTGGCCGCGACTACCCTGCGAGACGTGATCGTCCGCACCGTCGTCTCCCCGTTCCTGGGCACGAACTGCTACGTCCTGTCCGCCGACGACGGCCGGACGGTGGTCGTCGACCCGGGCGCGGGCGTCGTCGGCGACCTCCTCGCGCTCGTCCTGGACCACGGGCTCGCCCCGGTCGCGCTCCTGGCGACCCACGGCCACGTCGACCACACCTGGTCCGCGGCCGCGCTGAGCAGGGCGTGGGGGGTCCCGCTCGTGCTGCACGAGGAGGACGCGTACCGGCTGGACGACCCGTTCGGCACGCTCGGCCCCCTGGGCCAGCAGCTCGCGCCGCTCGCCGGCAGCCTCGGGGACCCGTACAGCGCCCCGGTGGACGTGCGGACCTTCGGCGAGGACGGGCCGGTCCCCCTGACGGAGGGCCTCGGTCTGCGCACGCTGCACAGCCCCGGGCACACGCAGGGGTCGACGGTGTACCTCCTCGAGGGGCCGGCGGACAGCCGGCCGGCCGGCGGGGCAGCGGCCTTCACCGGCGACGTGCTGTTCGCCGGCACGGTCGGCAGGACCGACCTGCCCGGTGGCGACCCCGAGGCGATGCGCACGTCCCTGGCGCGGCTGGCCGGGCTGGAGGAGGGGACCACCGTGCTCCCCGGGCACGGCGCCTCCTCGACCATCGCCGTGGAACGGCGGTCCAACCCGTACCTGCGCGGCTGAGGAGCAGCAGCGCCGAGCGGCCACTCGCGCCCTCCTTGCGTTGGCCTCGAACACGTGTTCGACTGGTGCGATGCGGTGGGACGGGCAGAGGGTCGGGGGACCGGCGGACGCGGCGGAGGGAGGGGACGGGAGCCTGCCCGGTCTCGCGCTGGCGGGCCTGGTCCGCAGCGTGCGGACCCCGGACTTCCGCGGCGTCACCTTCCACGAGGTGGCCGCGCGGACCGCCCTCAACCGCGTCCCGGAGGCCTCGCGCGTGCCCTTCCGGTGGACCGTGAACCCGATGCGCGGCTGCCTGCACGCCTGCACCTACTGCTTCGCACGGCCGACCCACGAGTACCTGGACCTCGACGCCGGTCGGGACTTCGAGACGCAGATCGTCGTGAAGACCAACGTGGCCGAGGTGCTCCGCGCCGAGGTGACGCGCCGGACCTGGCGGCGTGAGCACGTGGCTCTCGGGACGAACACCGACCCGTACCAGCGAGCCGAGGGCCGGTACCGCCTGATGCCCGGCATCATCGGCGCCCTCGCCGGGTCGGGCACGCCGCTGTCGGTCCTCACCAAGGGCCCGCTGCTGCGCCGGGACCTGCCCCTGCTCGTCGACGCCGCCGCGACGGTCCCGGTGAGCGTGGCCGTCTCCCTGGCGGTCGGCGATCAGACCCTCCAGCAGTCCCTCGAGCCGGGGACGCCCGAGCCCCGGGCGCGCCTCGACCTGGTCCGGGCGATCACGGAGGCCGGGCTGCCCTGCACCGTCCTCGTGGCGCCGGTGCTGCCCTGGCTCACGGACGGCACGGACCACCTGGACGACCTCCTGCGCCGCCTGGCCGACGCCGGCGCGGCCGACGTCACGGTCATGCCGCTGCACCTGCGTGGCGCGGTGAAGCCGCTGTTCCTGGGGTGGCTGGCCCGCGAGCACCCGCGCCTCGTCGCCGGCTACCGACGCCTCTACGGCAGCGGGGCCTACGTGCCCGCCGAGTACGCGCGCTGGCTCGCGGACCGGGTGGCACCGCTGCGCCGTCGGCACGGGTTCACCGCGGGGTCCTCCTGGCGGCCCGCTCACGACGCGCCCGAGCCCGTGGTGGCCGCGCAGCCGACGCTCTTCTGATCCGTCCTAGAGTTCGACCATGGGCGACGAGGTCCGGCGGGCCGGCGGGGTGCGTGCTGACCGGCCGAGCCCGGAGCGGACCGCGGACGTCGTCGTCGTCGGCAGCGGCTTCGGGGGGAGCGTCGCCGCGCTGCGGCTGGCGGAGAAGGGGTACCGCGTCGTCGTGCTCGAGGCCGGTCGCCGGTTCGAGGACGAGGACTTCGCCCGGACGTCGTGGGACCTGCGCCGGTTCCTGTGGGCGCCGCGCCTCCGCTGCTACGGCATCCAGCGGATCCACCGCGTCTCGGACTCGCTGATCCTTGCGGGGGCCGGCGTCGGGGGCGGCTCGCTCGTCTACGGCAACACCCTGTACCGGCCGTTGCCGGAGTTCTTCGCCGACCCCCAGTGGTCGGGCATCACCGACTGGGCGGCGGAGCTGGCGCCCTGGTACGACCAGGCGTCGCGCATGCTCGGGGTCACCGACAACGCCACGACGACGGCCGCCGACGTGCTCTTCCGCCGGGTCGCCGAGCACATGGGCGTGGCGGACACGTTCCGGCTGACGCCGGTCGGGGTGCACCTCGGGGCACCGGGGGTGCGGGTCCCGGACCCGTACTTCGGTGGGGCCGGCCCCGAACGGACCGGCTGCACCGAGTGCGGGGCGTGCATGACCGGCTGCCGGGTCGGCGCGAAGAACACCCTGCCGAAGAACTACCTCCACCTCGCCGAGCGGGCCGGCGCGCGCGTCGTCCCGATGACCACCGTCGAGCGGTTCCGTCCCACCGACGACGGCGGCTGGCTCCTCGACGCGCGGGCGACCGGGAGCCGCGGTCGCGGCACGTGGCGCGCCCGGCACGTCGTGCTCGCCGCCGGGACGTACAACACCCAGCTGCTCCTGCACCGGGCGGCGCGGCGGGGCGACCTGCCGGGCCTGTCGCCCCGGCTGGGCCATCTCACCCGGACGAACTCCGAGGCCCTGGTCGGTGGCACCGCTCCCCGGGTGGACCCGGAGCGTCCGCTGCACCGCGGCGTGGCCATCACGTCGTCGTTCTTCCCCGAGCCCCACACGCACGTCGAGCCGGTGCGCTACGCCGCCGGCAGCAACGCCATGGCGCTGCTCCAGACCGTGCTGACGACCGGGGGGCCGCGATCCACGCGGTGGCTGAAGATCCTCGGCGGCTACGCGCGGGAGGTCGCCCGGGGTCCGCTGCGCGCCGCCCGGACGCTCACGCCCTACCGGTGGAGCGAGCGCACCGCCATCGCCCTGGTGATGCAGTCGCTCGACAACTCCCTGGTGCTGCGGCTACGCCGGGGGGCGCTCGGCACCCGACTGGTGAGCACCCAGGGGCCGGGGGAGCCCAACCCGACCTGGATCCCGTCGGCGCACCGCACGGCCACGCTGCTCGCGGAGGAGCTCGGCGGGATCGCCGGCGGGTCGTGGGGCGACATCGCCAACATGCCGCTCACCGCGCACTTCCTGGGCGGGTGCCCCATCGGCGCCACGGCGGCCGACGGCGTGCTCGACCCGTACCAGCGCGTCCACGGCTACCCGACGCTCCACGTCCTGGACGGCGCGGCCGTGACGGCCAACCTGGGCGTGAACCCGTCCTTGACGATCACCGCGCAGGCCGAGCGCGCCGTGAGCCTGTGGCCCAACGCCGGAGAACCCGACCCGCGGCCGGTGGACCAGGCCGTCTACCGACGGCTCGCGGCGGTCGCCCCCCGCAGCCCGGCGGTCCCCGACGCCGCCCCGGGACGTCTGTGGACCGCGGGACCGCGACTCAGGTCGCCAGTCGCGCCGGGAACCCGCCCGTCGCCACCGGCCCCCACGACTCGATCGTGACGCGGATGATCGACTTGCCCTGGTCGACCATCGCGCGGCGGTACTCGTCCCAGTCGGGGTGCTCGCCCGCGATGCAGCGGTAGTACTCGACGAGCGGCTCGACGGAGCCGGGGAGGTCGATCACCTCTGCCGTGCCGTCCACCTGGACCCACGGGTCCCACTCGTCGGACACGACGCAGAGGCTGACCGCGGGGTCGCGCCGGGCGTTCACCGCCTTCGCGCGCTCGGGGTAGGTCGAGATGACCACCCGCCCGGCGTCGTCGACCCCACAGGTGACCGGCGACATCTGCGGGGCACCGGACCGCCGGCGGGTGAGGAGCACGGCGTGGTGACGCGGCCGGAGGAACGCCAGCAGCTCCTCCCGGCTCACGCGGTCTGCGGTGGCGATCGTGCGGGCCATGGGACCTCCTCGGTCGGCGGGTGCAGCCGGACCCATCCTGCCCGGCATCGTGACGCCCGGTGACTAGACTCGTCCGGGCGTCGGCCACGGCGTGCCCTCACCGGGCGCGCGCGCCGGCGACCAGGCCGCAGGGCCGCTCACCACCACCCGGAAGGACCGTCGTGCTCCGCACCCACACCGCCGGCTCGCTGCGAGCCGAGCAGATCGGCCAGACCGTCACCCTCAGCGGCTGGGTGGACCGGCGGCGCGATCACGGTGGTGTCGCGTTCATCGACCTGCGGGACGCCTCGGGCATCGCCCAGGTCGTCATCCGCGACGAGGCGGTGGCCCACGGCCTGCGGAACGAGTACGTCCTGCAGGTCACCGGCACGGTCGGGCGCCGCCCCGAGGGCAACGAGAACCCGAATCTCGCGACCGGCGAGGTGGAGGTGACCGCGAGCGAGGTCGTCGTGCTCAACGAGGCCGCACCGCTGCCGTTCCAGGTGTCCTCCGCGCTCGACGAGCACATCGGCGAGGAGGCCCGCCTCCAGCACCGCTACCTCGACCTGCGTCGCCCGCGCCCCGCAGCGGCCCTGCGGCTGCGGGCCAAGGTGAGCGCCGCCGCGCGCCGGGTCCTGGACGCGCACGACTTCGTCGAGATCGAGACCCCGACCCTCACCCGCTCGACCCCGGAGGGCGCGCGCGACTTCGTCGTCCCCGCCCGGCTCTCCCCGGGCTCCTGGTACGCGCTGCCGCAGTCCCCGCAGCTGTTCAAGCAGCTGCTCATGGTCGCCGGGATGGAGCGGTACTACCAGATCGCCCGCTGCTACCGGGACGAGGACTTCCGTGCCGACCGGCAGCCGGAGTTCACCCAGCTCGACGTCGAGATGAGCTTCGTCGAGCAGGACGACGTCATCGCGGTCGCCGAGGAGGTCCTCGTCGCGCTGTGGGACCTCATCGGGTACGCGATCCCCACGCCGCTGCCGCGGATGACCTACGCCGAGGCCATGGCCCGGTACGGCACCGACAAGCCCGACCTCCGGTTCGGCCTCGAGCTCGTCGAGCTCACCGAGTACTTCCGCGAGACGCCGTTCCGCGTGTTCCAGGCGCCGTACGTCGGCGCGGTCGTCCAGCCGGGCGGTGCCTCGACGCCCCGCCGCGGCTTCGACGCGTGGCAGGAGTGGGCGAAGCAGCGCGGCGCCAAGGGCCTCGCGTACGTCACGGTCGCGGAGGACGGCGAGCTGAGCGGCCCGGTCGCCAAGAACCTCTCCGACGCCGAGCGGGCCGGGCTGGTCGCGGCGGTCGGGGCGCAGCCGGGCGACGCGGTCTTCTTCGCCGCCGGCAAGGCCTCCGAGGCACGAGCGCTCCTCGGGGCGGCGCGGCTCGAGATCGGCCGTCGCGCGGAGCTGATCGACGAGGACGCATGGTCGTTCCTCTGGGTCGTCGACGCGCCGCTGTTCAAGTCCGCGGACGACGACGACGACGTCGCCCTCGGCGCGAGCTCCTGGAACGCGGTGCACCACGCGTTCACCTCGCCCACCCCGGAGTGGATCGACCGCTTCGAGGAGGACCCGGGCAACGCGCTGGCCTACGCCTACGACATCGTGTGCAACGGCAACGAGATCGGCGGCGGGTCGATCCGTATCCACCGCCGCGACGTGCAGGAGCGCGTGTTCGCGGTCATGGGGATCGGCCAGGAGGAGGCGCAGGAGAAGTTCGGCTTCCTGCTCGACGCCTTCCAGTTCGGCGCGCCGCCGCACGGCGGCATCGCGTTCGGCTGGGACCGCATCGTCGCCCTGCTCACGCGCTCGGAGTCGATCCGGGAGGTCATCGCCTTCCCCAAGTCCGGCGGCGGGTACGACCCGCTGACGGGAGCACCGGCGCCGATCAGCCCGGAGCAGCGCAAGGAGGCCGGTGTCGACGCGAGGCCGGAGCCGCGCCGTGGCGCCGAGCAGCCGGCCGTCGCGGCGGCCGTGGACGCCTGACCGGGCGTCGTCGTCACCGCGCCGCGCGCGTCGCGGCGCCGGCCGACGTCGGCGGTGGCACGGTGTGCCGGTGACACCTGAGGTGCTGGGGCCGGTCTGGGGCGCCGACCGGATGCTGCTCGGGGACCGGGCGCGGTGGCACGGCGCGGCCGTGACGCGCACGCCGGACGAGCGGAGCCTCCTCGTCGCCGCCGACCGGGGGGACCGTCTCGTGCTCTTCGGGCGCGGGGACCCGGGCGGCGTCGTCGAGCTGCTGGTCGAGCGGGTGGATCGGCTCGACCGGTCCGACGCACCCGGGACCCGCCCGGCCGGATGGATGAGCGTCCCCCGCGGCGCCGTCGTGCCCGAGGCCGTGCTCGGACGGCTCGACCTGGAGCCGTTCTCCACCTGGGACTGGCTGCTTGCCGAGGAGCCGCCCGGCGTCGTGCCCGGCGAGGACGTCGTCGTCCGGCTCGACCCGCGCGCGGACGCCGAGGCCATCGCGGACTGCCTGGCCGAGGCGAACCCCGGGACGACCGCGGACCCGACGGGACCGCACGAGGCGGCGTGGGTCGGCGTGCGCGACGAGCACGGGCGCCTGCTCGGTGTCTTCGGCGCGCAGACCCGCGGCGGGCTGGGCGAGGACGCGGTGTCGTGGCACCTGCACGGGCTCGGCGTCCGGCCAGGCCTGCGCGGTCGGGGCGTCGGTGCGGCGCTCACGGCCGTGCTCACCCGCGCCGGTTTCACCGCCGGCGCGCAGTGGGTGTCGCTGGGCATGTACGCGGACAACGACGTCGCGCGCCGGATCTACCACCGCCTCGGGTTCGCCACCCTGGCGGAGTTCTCGTCCTTCGGGCCAGCCGGGAGCACCCGCCCGCCCACGTGAGCCGCGGCGCCGTCCTCAGTGCTCGATCGCGAATCGCCGGTGGACGCGCTGCAGGAACCGGGGCGCCCACCAGTTGTACCGGCCGAGCAGGGTCATCGTGGACGGCACGAGCAGCATCCGGACCAGCGTCGCGTCGACGAGGACCGCCACGGCGAGGGCGAAGCCGACCGCCTTGATCACCAGCAGCTCGCCGAAGACGAAGCCGGTGAAGACCACGATGATGATGAGCGCGGCGGAGGTGATGATCCGGCCCGAGCGCTGCAGGCCCACCCGGACCGCCTCGTCGTTGGGCCGGCCGGCGTCGTACGCCTCCTTGATGCGGGACAGCAGGAACACCTCGTAGTCCATCGCCAGGCCGAAGCCGAACGCGATGATCAGCGCCACGACGTAGGTCTCGATGCCACCGGTCGACGTGAAGCTCAGGACGTCCTCGAGGTTGCCGTCCTGGAACGCCCAGACCATCACGCCGAGGGAGGCCGCGAGGGAGACGGTGTTCGTGAGCAGCGCCTTGACCGGGATGACGACGGACCCGGTCATGAGGAACAGCAGCACGAACGTCGCCACCACGACGACGCCGATCGCGAGCGGCGCGCGGTCCACGAGGGCCTGCGTGAAGTCGATCTGGTTCGCGGCCTGGCCGGTCACCCACGTCGGGAACGGGGCGTCGAGGTCCCGCA
This sequence comes from Actinotalea ferrariae CF5-4, assembly GCF_000603945.1. GTDB lineage: Bacteria > Actinomycetota > Actinomycetes > Actinomycetales > Cellulomonadaceae > Actinotalea > Actinotalea ferrariae. Next base: position 8,452 of record NZ_AXCW01000137.1, read on the forward strand.
GCGCCTGGACGGCGTCCCGGGCGACCGGACCGCCGCCGTCGTCGGTGTCCGCCCGGACCCCCAGGAGGACGTACTCGCCGAGCTGCGCGGGCGGGTCGACCGAGGCGACCTCGGGGATCGCGGTGAGTCCGTCCGCCCAGGTCGCGACCTCCTCGACGGACGCCTCGGCGACCACCTGGATGGCGGGCGCCTCGGAGGCCGGGTAGTCGGTGGCGATCGTCTCGACGAACGTGCGCTGCTCCGAGCCCACCGGGAGGAGCTCGATGTCGGAGTTGCGCAGCTCCATGTGGAAGACGGGCACCGAGAGCAGCGCGAGCACGGCGAGCGACCCCACCATGACCAGGAGGGGACGCCGCTGGACGCGCTCGGCGAGCCGGGAGAACGCCCCCTCCTCGGAGGACACGTCGCCGGTCCGCTCGAGCAGCCACGACAGCCCGGGCACCCGGCTGACCAGTCCCGGGCGGAGCAGGCGCCGGCCGGTGAGGGTGAGCAGCGCCGGGACGAGCGTCATGGCGGTCGCGACCGCGATGAGCACGACGACGACGCCCGCCGCCCCGAAACCGCGCAGGATGTCCGGCTGGAAGGCGAGCAGGCCGGCGATCGAGATCGCCACCGTGACGGCCGAGTAGAAGACGGTGCGGCCCGCGGTCGCCATCGTGCGGCGCACGGCGGTCTCGACGACCGGGTCATGGCGACGACGGCGGTGCGGGGCGTCCGGGACGTCGTCGAGCAGGACGTGCAGCTCCTCGCGGTAGCGCGAGACGATGAGCAGGCCGTAGTCGATCGACAGGCCGATGCTGAGCAGGGTGACGACGTTGACGACCGACGCGTCCAGGTCCAGTGCGTAGCTCAGGCCGTAGACGGTGCCCAGGCCGGTCCCGATCGACGCGATTGCCCCGACCATGGGCATCGACGCGGCGAGGAACCCGCCGAAGACCATCACCATCACCAGGAGCGCGACGGGCAGCGCGATCGCCTCGCCGGTCTGCAGGTCCTCCTCGACCTGCTCCGTGATCGCCTCGATGATGAGGGTGGTGCCGCCGACCTGGCCCGTGGCGCCGGGGGAGGCCTCCTGGAGGCGCTCCGGCGCCTCGCGCAGCAGGGCGACGACCTCCTCCAGCGCCGTCTCCTCCTCCTCGTCCGTGAGCTCGGGGTCGAGGTCGACGACGACGAGGAACCCGTCCCCGTCGTTCGCGAGCAGGGGAGCGGCAGCGGGGCTGGCCGGTCCCTCCGGCAGCGCGAACGGGTCGATGACCATCGTGACGCCCTCGACCGCCATGACGTCCTCGCGCAGGGCCGCGACCGGCTCCGCGAGACCGGTGGTGGTCGGTGGGGCGCCCTCGACGACGAGGCTGAGGCTCTCGCCTGCCGTGGCGTTCTCGCGCACGATCTCGTCCGCCCGCGTGCTCTCCGAGCCGGGGATGGCCGGCGCACCGGTGGAGAGGCGCTCGAACAGCGTCTGACCCCCCAGGCCGAGCACCGCCAGGGCGAAGGACCCGAGGGTGAGGACGGCCCAGACGGCGATCGCGGTCCGGGGGGCGCGGGCGATGAGCCTGCCGAGGGTGTCGAACACGCCCCGATCCTCGCAGGTCGGCGGCGACGCCGAGCAGCCGGTGGCCTCGCGCGTCGGACCTCCTGCGTAGGCTCCGGGCCATGGACCTCTTCGACGCCACGACGTCGACGACCGAGGGTCTGCCCGAGGTCGACGCCGGTGCGCCGCTCGCGGTGCGCATGCGCCCGCGGTCCCTGGCGGAGGTCGCGGGGCAGCGGCACCTGCTCGCACCCGGGTCGCCCCTGCGCCGGCTCGTGGAGCCGGCGGAGGAGGGCTCGCGCCGCGCGGCGCCGTCGTCGGTCGTCCTGTGGGGCCCGCCGGGGACGGGCAAGACGACCCTCGCCTACCTCATCGCCCTGACGTCGGGGCGCCGGTTCGTCGAGCTGTCCGGCGTGACGTCGGGGGTCAAGGACGTGCGGGCCGTCGTCGCCGACGCCCGACGACGCCTCGCCACCGGGGGGCCCGAGACGGTCCTGTTCATCGACGAGGTGCACCGGTTCTCCACCACGCAGCAGGACGCCCTGCTGCCGAGCGTCGAGAACCGCTGGGTGACCCTCGTCGCCGCGACCACCGAGAACCCGAGCTTCTCGGTGAACTCGCCCCTGCTGTCCCGGTCGCTGCTCCTGACGCTGCAGCCCCTCACCACCGACGACGTCCGGGCCCTCCTGCACCGGGCCCTGACCGACCCGCGCGGTCTGGCGGGCGCCGTCACGCTCGCCGAGGACGCCGAGCAGCACCTGCTCCGGCTCGCCGGCGGAGACGCTCGCAAGGCGCTGACGATCCTCGAGGCCGCGGCGGGCGCAGCGCTCGACGCCCAGGCCGGCCAGGGCCGGCCCGAGGAGCGGGGGAGCGAGTCGGACGAGGCCCCGGCCCCGCCCGCCGACGACGCCGTGCCCGTGGTCGATCTGGACACCGTGGAGCGGGCCGTCGACGTCGCAGCCGTGCGCTACGACCGCGCCGGGGACCAGCACTACGACGTGACCAGCGCCTTCATCAAGTCCATGCGCGGCTCGGACGTCGACGCCGCGCTGCACTACCTCGCGCGGATGGTCGTGGCGGGGGAGGACCCCCGGTTCATCGCGCGGCGCGTGGTCATCGCGGCGGCCGAGGAGGTCGGCATGGCGGACCCGTCGGCCCTGCAGACGGCCGTGGCGGCCGCGCAGGCCGTGGCGCTGATCGGGATGCCCGAGGCGCGGATCATCCTCGCCGAGGCGGTGGTCCACGTCGCCACCGCGCCCAAGTCGAACGCCTCCTACCGGGCCATCGACGCGGCGATCGCCGACGTCCGTGCCGGCAAGGCCGGGCCCGTCCCGGTGCACCTGCGGGACGCGCACTACTCCGGCGCCCAGAAGCTCGGTCACGGGCAGGCCTACCGCTACGCCCACGACGCCCCGCACGCCGTCGTCGGGCAGCAGTACGCGCCGGACGAGGTCGACGGGGTCCGGTACTACGAGCCGAGCGACCGCGGCTACGAGCGCGCCCTGGCGGAGCGCCTCGCCCGCATCCGCGACACCCTCCGCGCCCGCTGACCCCCGGCGCACCGCGCCGCCCACCCCCGC
>NZ_AXCW01000138.1 GCF_000603945.1 Actinotalea ferrariae CF5-4
CCCACGCTCAACTCCGAAGAGCCCGTTAAGGGCCGATCAGACGTCTTCAGGCGCGCCAACGAGTTCCTGATTAGCAGAACGTCAAGTTGCTCCTGACGGAGCGTCGACTGTGCTGGAGCCGCTGATGTCACCGCTGTCTGGGTGCCAGCGCCTGCGGCCGCGCTTCGTCGGTGTGATCCGAGCCGCGAGACTCTCGCCGACAGCGTCGGCCGCAACGGGGACGGTGCCCGCCGACACCCCTGACGGCGGTGAGCTCCGGTGGCTCGGCCTACGACGCAACGGTCGGGTCGTCGACGGCAGCAAGATCACGGTGGATCTCGTCGTCCTGGACGCGTTCCCATACGAGCGCCCGGCCCCCGGGCGCCGACTGCTCCGGGATCACCATCGACACCAGGACTGTGACCTCGGTCGGGACCACCGGCGACTCGGAGCGCAGGTCCGCCTTGCCGCTTGGATCGAGCGCGAGGTAGACGAGCACGACGCCGAGGTCTAGGTCCGTGTCTGCCCCCGCCAGGTCCAGGAAGGCGTCAGCTGCGCGTGGACCGATCGCCGCGAGGCTCTCGGCGGGAATGCGGTGTTTCCTATCCGAGCCGGAGAAGTCGTAGCGACCGGGGCGCCGGCTCCTGGTCACGAGGGGTGCAGGGGTGGACAAGCCCGGCAGGGTCGTGTGGCCGCCGGTCCCCAGCTGGGGCCAGATCACGGCCCACCTGTCCACACGCTTGTCGCGGGCAACATTGCCGTAGAAACGGACCTGCGGTCGCACGAGTTCGCTCGCCGCGGTGTGCCACCGCAGCCCCTGCGAACCGAGGAGTTCCGTGACGTTGGCGTTGTCCACGAGGGCGACGCGCGCGTCGAACAGGTTCTTGCCGTCGCTGAGTCTTACAGACTCGCCCGTGTGCGCCAGCAGGCGAGCGATCGCCTTGGCATTCTGCTTCTTGGCATCGGTGTCGTCGGCGCTCGGGACCATGTAGAGGTCGCGAATGCGGCCTCCCACGCCCTGCTCGATCAGACGCGCGTTCCACATCTTGTTGCGAGCGGTGAGCTTGACCGCCGGCAGGTGCTGACGGATGAGCGGGGGCACCGCCTGTGGGGTCAACAGGGGCTTTCCGGACTCGTCGAAGCCCTCGTACTGAGCGAGCTCGAGGCGCAGTGCCTCCTCATCACGAAGCACTGCTTCGAACGCCTGATACAGGTCGTCCGGGATGAACAGGCGAACGAGGTCCCGGTAGCCCTTGCGGTACCCGAACCACCGCCCGGCCTGCATCAGTGTGTCCCCTTGGCCAGCTGATCGGCGGTAGTACGACACGGTCAGGCCCTCAACCGTGAAGCCCCGGCTGAGCTTCGTTCCACCGACGAGGATGCGCCACACCGCCTCGGCATCGAAGTTCAGACGCTTGGCGTTGGCCTGAAGCTCAGCATCGGAGTTGACGACGATGACGGGGTCTCCGTCCTTCGTCATCCGGGCGTAGGCATCTCCGATGTACGGCTTGATCGCAGCGAACGACTCGGGGACAGGGCCGTCCTGGCGAGCCACACAGACCGGGCGGTAGTCGGACTCCCACAGCGCCTCCAGGCGGCCGATGCCGATCGGAGATGTGGCGGGGTGCGCGGACCATACATCCCGTACACGGTCGGCGGTCTCTCGGTGCTCGGCCTTCTTGACGGACTCGTGAACCAGCATCGTGTGGTGGCGCCCGGTGCTCGTGCCGTGGCGCTCGCGGTAGAGCTTGAGGGCACCGGATAGGACGAAGGCATCCACGGCGTCGAGGAGCTCTGCGTCGAGATCGGCGGCGTCGATGTCGGTCTCTAGGTCGCGGACGAACGCCATGCGGTTCGACGTCGTAAGATCGCGGGTCTCCGTGCTCCAGTCGCGCTCGATGTCGTGGAAGTCAGCCACACCCATGTAGTCGACCGGCCTGGGCAGAGTGATCAAGAAGTCCGACGGGAAGATGTCCTGCTCGTCCGTCGGGTCGACGAACACATTGGCGAAGGGCGTCGCGGTGTAGCCGACGTACTGCGCGCGTGGGGCAAGCGACAGGATCTCAGAGATCGCCTTGTTGATCGCGGTGCGCTTGCGCTCGGCGTCCGTGGCAGCGGCGGCCTTAACCTTGGGGCTGGTCGTGTCGAGCGACGCCTGGTCGGACTCGTCGTCGATGATGAGTATCGGCAGCTCGCCGAGCGTCTTCGAGCCGACGGCCTTCAGATCAGTGATGAGCTTCTTCAGGGTCGTCGAGTTCTTCTTCACGACCGCCAGGTAGGCGTCCGCGGCGGCGAGGTTCTCCGGGTCGTTGAGGGGAGCCGACTTCTTCGGCCGACTCGGGAAGCGGAGCTTCGTCAGCTCCTGCTTCAAACGCTTGTAGTCGGCCCCGAGCGTCGTGGCTCGGATGATGCGCGGTACGCCGTCGGTGATCTCGATGCCCTGGTGGTGAACAAACGACGTCCCGTCCTGCCACTCCGGGTCGCCGGCGTAGTCGAACTCCTTGAGCCACGTGTCACCGGTGGTGTCGAGGCCGTGCACGAGGTTCTCGTAGCCCACCAGCTCCTTGTCCAGTCGCCGCTGCGTCTGTGCGCGAAGCATCTCGACGGTGCCCGTGAGCACGATCACGAGGCGGTAGCCCGAGTCGACGGCCTTGGCGATCACGCCAGTGAAGTTCGCCGTCTTCCCGCTCTGGACATAGCCGATGACAAGTCCGCGCGTCTTCTTCGCCTCTGGTCGCGTCGGGTCCGACAGGCGACGGACGACGTCGTCGGAGGCGGAGTCGAGTGACTCGATGACGTCGGCGCCCCAGCCCTTCGCACGGAGGTAGTCCTCGTAGTGGGCCCAGTAGAAGCTGTGCCGTGCGCCCTTGGCTTCCTCGTACCAGGGCTCGAACTCCTTGGAGATCACCACCTCGTGGTTCTCCACCACGGGGCACTTGAGGTCGAGCGCTTGTGCGAGCGAGTCGGAGAAGCCCAGGCGGGCGTAGGCCCTGTGACGGCGGGCAGTGGTGTGTGGAGGGGGCGCCGGCTCTCCGTCGAGGGCTGCCCATGGCGCCTCGGCGTGCGAGTCCCACGCGAGCAGCGCCCGGTGGAGGCGATGCACGACGGGGTCCGTCAAGGGTGCTGCCTCGAGGTGGGCGGCCAGCGCTTCCTCCGTGAGCCCCTGACCACCCATGAGGACGTTCACCGTGGCGACGAGAGGCCGCGGGACTGTCTGCGCGTCGGCGGTGAGCAGCATCGTCACATCGTGCTGCCAGGCGGGTGCAGTCATGGGCTCGGCTCCTCGGGATGCTCGATGAAGGTGTCCACCGGGGACGGTGGGACGCCGAAGCCCAGGTGAGTGACATCGACGCGGTACTTCACGTCACTGACGAGTTCGGCCTGGGGCACGGCCGTTCCCAGGCGTGCGTCCGTCAGCGCGGGGAAGGTCTCGTCGACGAGGTAGGCGCGCGGTCCGCTCCGGAGCGTCAGGTGTGCCGCGTAGAGGTCGGCGTCGGCATCACGCCAGCCCATCGAGCGGAGAAGCTCGTCGATCCGAGGGCGTCCTTCGCGTGCGAGGTCACGGACGGCTGCCACGAGGTCGACCAGGCTCCGTCCGCCATCATGCGTCGTGGGCGTCACCTGGATGGACACCAACCACAACGGGACGTCACGCAGCGGCTGGAGCTGCTGCGTCCCGCTGATGACGTGCCGACGGTGCTCCCCCTTGGTGGTCTTGACCTCGAGGTGGACGTGCCCGAGGGCGATGTCGTGCTCCTCGTTGGTGGGTCCCATCCACGCGGGCACAGCGACGTCCGGACCTGCATGTTGGAGGAGGTGCTCGAGGACGAGCAGCTCACCGTAGAGCCCGATCTGCTGCTCCTCGCTCATCGCGCCTCGCGATGCGAGGAGGGCACGGTATGCCTCGAGCGCCTGGTAGGTCGCGACGCCGACGGACAGCCGCTCGAGCTGAACGAGGTCCGCGATGCGCGTCAGGAGCGAGTACGCCTCGTGGAGCGAACTCTCGACGAGCACACGGATCTCCCACCAGTCCACGCCCTCATCGGTGCAGGAGGCCAGGTCGATGTTGCGGAACTTCGCGAGGTCAGGCTCCTTGCCGTCGGCCGGAACGCTCAACTTGATCTCGCGGTGGGGCGGGTCGAGGTCGATGAAGCACTCGGGGGTGCCGGGAATGGGAAGTCTGGCGACGTTGCCGTCCGCCCAGTAGCCGTCGAGCATCGCCAGGTCGGGGTGGCGCTCGGAAGGTGCGAAGGGCACCGGGTCGGACGTCATCGCGTTCCGCCTCCTCTGTTGCGTCGTGCCTTCTCCTCCTCGGCAGCCGCCCCCAGGACCGCCTGCCACACGGCAGCCTCATCGCGTTTCGCGGAGCTGTACTGGGTGCCGGCGAAGTGGTCCTGTGCCAGCAGGAACATCAGTGCCTTGACCAGCGGTGCGTCGTTGAGCCCCTTCTGTCCGGGGGAGAAGAGATCCCGGTACAGCAGGTTCAGCCACAGGGTTCGCAGCGGTCGATCGATCTCGAAGAAAGTCCCCGTGGGGAGCCGCTTCCAGCGGACCTCGACAGGGTCCTCGTCGGCGTGGAAGTCGAGCTCCTCGCCGATCGCCCGCCGGACGCCTTCGGCGAAGCCGCGGTCCGGCTGCACCACGGGCTTGCGCTTGTGCGTCCGCTTCTTGGACTGGACCAGCACATCCTCGGCCGCGTTGAGGTAGTCCTCGAAGGACACGGCGTCGTTCCCAACGCCGGAGGTCGCTTGAGCGAGGGCGTGCGCCAGAGCGGTGCTGAATTGAGTGCCGCTCTTCTCCGGGTTGAGCTGCACGAGGCCGTCAAGACCGTCGGCGTCGATGCTCACCCTGGCGAGCTTGCGGAGCGAGCTCGCGTTGGCGACGTTGTTCCAGCCGCCGACCTGGAGGAGGCGATCCGCGCGATAGACGTAGAAACCTTGCGTCTCCTCGGCGGACTTCTGCTGGAGTCGGAACTCGGTGTTGTTCTCGTACTTAGCCGGCCAGATGTGGCACGTGACGGTCACCTCGACCCCGGACGCCTTGGCCTGCAGCTGCTTGGGGAAGCCGGGCCTCCCGGTCAGTGGGTAGGCGAACGGATCGACGGGCCGCACGGGGGTCGCAACGCCTTGATTTCCATGCTCGTCCACCTGGATCGTCTGAACTACGACGCGGTTCGCTGCGAGCAGGCGGTGGTAGACGAGGCCGAGGTGGTGCCGTACCCGCTGCTGGGCGTTCGTCAGCCAAGCCGCAGCCTCCGCCGGCGACGCGCCGTGGACGCCATGCTTGAGTTCCGTGAGTGCAATCACCGTCCCGTGAGCACGGCCGTCCAAGGCATGTTCGATCGAACGCTCCGCGGCTTGCGTGCTCAGGACGTCACAGGAGTAGTCCCGCTGCATGTCGACCCGCGACAGGCGGCGCCCGACCGCACTCGCGCCGTACCGCCGCGACCAGACGGTGAGAACGTTCGCCACGCCGAGGGCGGCCGCCTTGAGCCCGACACCGAAGTGCCCCAGATCACCCGGGGCGTAGTCGCGTTGACCGCCGAGCCGCATGGCGCGGTCTGCCAGGTCGGCGTCCATGCCGTCACCGTCGTCGACGACGATGATCCCCGCCAGGTGTCCGCCTCTCGTGACGAAGCGGATCGTCACCGTGGTGGCGTGCGCGTCGATGCTGTTGTCCACCAGGTCGGCCATCGCGGACTCGAGGGTGTGGTGGGTGCCGAGGCTCTTCACGAAGGCCGGGTCAGGCGTGAGGATCAGCCGGGCGACCACCTCGTCGGCAGGTGTGTCCGTGAGCGGCTCGACCATCTCAGTACTCCACGTCGTCGAACCGGCTGGTGTCGAACCGCAGCGTCCGGGCGTTCTCCTGGACCGCGCGGCGGGTGCCCTCCGGGAAGCCGTCCGAGGTCTCGGCGCGCACATCGACGGAGATCTCGAACAGATCCAGGTCCGGCGTGTCCGCCAGCAGTTGGAGAACCTCGCGCGCCACCTCGGCAAGGCGACTCGGGATGTCCTCGGTGCGGTCCTCCAGCAGGAAGCGGCCGGTGTAGGCACCGGCCCGGATGGTGCGGGGCGGTTCCTCCTCGTCGGCGCCTTCCTCCTCGGAGACGCGGTCGACGGGGTCCGGCGTCCTGTCCGTTGAGCCGCCGCGACGCTTCGTCTCCACGTCGAGTCGCTGGCGCTCGGCCTCCCGCTCCTCCTCGCGCTCCTGTTGCCGCTGTTCGGTGGCGATCTCGGGACGGACGAGCAGGGTCGTATCGGTGATCTGGCCGAAGTGCTGGTCCTCCAGGGGCACGGCCAGGCCGTCATACCGGCCGGTGGTCTCGTCGTAGCCAGTGGCGAGAGCGAAGCCCTGCTGCGTCCAGCCGGCGTCGGTTAGGACGTCCCGGACTGTCTCGGTGAGCACGCTCCGGTCACGGAGGCGCACGAGGTAGGGGTGGCGTGTGAAGTAGTCCCACAGGTCGCCGACGGAGACGTGGCCACGATTCCACCGCGCACGGAGAACGCCGACGAGATCGATGTGGAGGGCGGCAGGTGCGAGATGCGTGTGCAACACCCCTTCGCGGACGAGCTTCGCACCCGTGCGGACAGCGAGGCGTTTCTCGGCTCCGTCGCACTTGATCTGGCCGACGGTCAGCGGGGAGGAGGGATCGTCCTGGACGGCGTGGAGGGCCCAGATCCATGTTGCCGGTATCTGGTCCTCGATCGTCCGGTTGGACTCGTCCGCGCGCTTCCGCGCCTGGGCCGCGCGCTGTTGCGTGAGGTCGAGGAGGTCCGTGTCGTCGACGATCGATCGCCAGGCAAGGTGAGTCCGCGTGGTGTCCTCCAGGTCCTTCCAGCGGTTCTCGTCCGCGGCGAGCGCCACGATCGAGTTGGGCCGCAGACGAGGACCCGTCCCGCGGTGCTGGAGCAGGTTAAGGACGAACCGTGCCCCGGCGCTTTCCTTGTCCTTGCCGTTGTGTCGGTGCTCCGGCCGCAGGACGACCAGCCGGGTTCCTTCCTCGTCCGCGACGTCGCCCGATGTCTCCGGTGCCGCGATCACACCGGCGAAGTCGGGGGCGGGAGCCTTGAGGAGCTGGCGAAGGCGGGTGACGACCTCGCCGTGCACCCTTTCGGCAGGGAGGTCCTTCGCGCGCTCCGCAGCGAGCCTGTTGAGCGAGGGCTGGGTGTCGTACCAGTACCGGTCCCCGTCGCGGAACAAGTGGCTGGAGGTGTTGACCAGCCCATCCAGTGCGGACCCGAAGTTCCCCACGACGTCGCCCGGCATCGCCACCCCGAGAGTGACGCGCTTGCGATCGACGCCCTTGCGAACCGCGTCCAGGGTCGGCGCCGAGTCCAGGAACACGGTCCGAGCGACCCGTAGGGCGGTTGACCTCTTGCCCAAGAGGGGCCGGTCGCTGTCCACCCGGCGGGAGATGGCGTCGCGGCCGTCGATGTCCGTCTCGACGATCTCGGTCCAGCGCGGGTCGACGTACTGGACGATCTCACTCCGTGCACCCGCCTCGTCGAGCGGGACGGAGCCGGGCACGATCAGCGGCGATCGGTCGCCGCGTGCCCACAGCTCGTGGACCACGGTGCTCATGAGGCGCAGGACACCGCGAGTCCGCTGGAAGCGCTCCAGCGTCGACCAGTCCGTGTACAGGCGGTCCAGCAGCTCCGGATGAATCGGGTACGCCGCTCTGATGCGCCGCTCGTAGTCGCTCTCGGTCACCCCGGACGGGAACTCCGCACGGTGCTGGCGGTAGTACTCGATGAACCGGCGCGCCGTGGCGTTGATGGCGGCAGACGCGGCGTTGTCGGGTTCGCGGAACAGCCGTCGGCGGACGATCTCGTATGACTCGTCCCGCGACGCCGGCGCCCATTGGTGCGCCACCCGGCGGATGACGTTGTCGAGACGTTGGAGTGCCTCCCGGCCGTGGCGACCGCCGACCTCGAGGTCCGACGCGTCGACGACTATTTCGCCCGGCGCAGCATCGGCGGTGTCGCGGCGGACGTCGCTGGCGGGCACGGAAACGAGGAGGAGGACGCCAGGAACGGCTGCCACCGCCTGGGTCAGGGCCTGCGCGAAGGTGAACTGGGTCTCGAAGTCGCCGGCCGCCAGGTCGGAACGGCTGTGCAGCTGACGGGCGTAGGCGACCCACTCGTCGATGAGGATGACCGCAGGTCCATGGTCGGCCAGCAGTGTCCGGAGTGTCGCGCCTGGGTTGGTGCGCGTCTGGTCGGCCTGCGCGACCAGTGCGTATGCCTCGGCGCCGCCGAGCTGCCACGCGAGCTCGCCCCACAGCGTGTGGACGACCGTGGCGTCCGGCTTGGTGTCCGGCTGTCCCGGAGAGATCTCATTGCCGACGATTGCCACGCGTCGCACGGTCAAGCCGGTGGGGTCGCCCTCGCGGAGGAGGTCCTGCACCTCCTGCGGGAAGGCTCCCAGCGGTCGGCCGGAGAACAGGTGCCACACCGCGAGCATCGAGTGAGTCTTGCCCCCGCCGAACGTGGTCTGGAGGTTGATCACCGGCTGCGCGTTGGCGTCGCCGGACACGCGGGCGGCGGCACGCAAGAGCAGATCCTTGAGTCCCTCGGTCAGATACGTTCGCCGGAAGAACTCGATCGGGTCGGCGTACTCGTCGTCCGTGCCGGTGGGCTCGACGGCGACGCGGTAGAGATCGGCCGCGAACTCCGAGGACGCGAACGTGCCGTTCTGGACGTCGGTGTGGGGAGGCAGCACCTCTCGCCAGGCGGGCAGATCGGTGTCCGCCGTGTCCGGGGTGGCCGGCGCCCGGCCGGCGCGGCGGGTCTCGGACTCGTACGCGCCGCGCTGGATGTCGAGCCGACGACGGCGGACCTCATCGGCCTGCGGGATCGAGCCGATGGCGCGCAAGAGGCGCTCGACGGTGTCAAGAGCGCGGTAAGCGTCGTCCGGGCTGAACGACTCGTTGTGCGCCACGCGGTTGCGGACGTCTGCGAGCTCCCCGGCGAGATTGCGCTCCCCCCGGGACAGGGGACCGTCGAAGGGGAACCCCAGTTCTCCGTGCCGCTCGTTGATGGCTCGTAGTTGCAGGTGGAGATCCATCGGGTTGTAGCGGTCCGCCCGTGGGCGGCCCCGGGCTTCGTCCTTGAGTTCGAGGAGAACCGTCCACGGTTGACCGGTAGGCAGGAGCGGGCCCAGCACTCGGTCGACGAATGGTTCGAGAGCCTCCGCCAGGACGTCGAGCGCCCTGCCGACCTGCTCTTTGTTGCTCACTGCCATGACGAGGCCGCCCCCTTGCGTGTCGCGTCGGTGTTCACCATGCGTCGAGTCCGAGGTCACCCTGCTGGGCGAACGTGCGATCGACCTTCTGCGACGCTGCCGAAAGGTCCGCCCACTCGGTTCCCAGAGCGTTGAACAGCTGGGCGTCCTCGGGGTCCTTGCGCTGAGCCAGCTCGTACAACCGGTACGCGAGCAGCTGCACGGACTCGAGGTCGATGCGAGTGCCGGCCGCAGCCATGAGTGGGGCGGCCGCATCTATGCCGTCGGTGGTCAGCTTGCGGGCGAGGTGGCAGGTCACCTCCCAGACGGAGATCCGGTCGTCGTCAACGGGGTTCCAGTTCCGTGGTAAATCGCCCGGACGGATGAGCCGCACGAACCCCTCCCGGGCGACGAGCACGCCGCCGTCCTCCATGCGCTTCACGGGTACGTTGAGCGCGTTAGCCATGTTCTCCGCGTCGCCGTAGGCGGCGGGCTTCCAGCCGAACTGGGCGTACCACTTGAGACAGAACCGGCTGTCGGCGTCGAGGTCGCCGTCCTGTTCGGTCAACACCTCGTCGAGCGCCTGATTGATCAGAGCGAGGGCTGTCCGAACTGTCATGGGCGAGCCATCCGCCTCGATGACCTTGGCGTAGCGGGAGAACACCGCCATACCGGGACCGATGGTGGCTTGCGCTAGGTCGACGGGGGCGATGGCGCCCTGCTGCATCTCGGTGAGGGCGTGCGGCAGCTCTGTCTTCAAAGCGGCGAGGAAGCCGCGCCGGTTCGTTGCTTCGGCTGACTCGTTTCGTGGACGGAGGCACAGGACGACCGAGGAGGCCAAGGCGTTGGTCCCCACGCTGATCATTCGGCCGGAGCGTTCCGATCGGATCGGCCATGTAGCAGTGATCGACCAGCCCGCATGCATCATGCCGGCGAGCAGCGTCGCCCAGCCCGTGGAAGCGACTCCTTGCTCCTCGAGCTCCTGCTGCTTGAACGCATAGTAGACCGTGATCGGATAGTCACTCCTTGCGGTCTCCCGGATCCGACGGAAGACACCCTCGAACCCGTCCTCGAAGAACTTCGATGCCCCTTCGGCGCCTCCGTGTCGATACGGGTTCGCGACGAGCTCCTCCGCCTTCGGAACGAGCATTGTCGAGAACAACTCGGCATGGATGGGCCGCAGAGCTCGCCGGAGCCAGACGTAGAAGAAGTCCGAAAGGTCGGAGTAACCGATGTTGTCGTAATACGGCGGATCGGTCGAGACTACCGTCCCGCGGAAGTCGCGCTGCGCGGCGTCGAACTGGCTGGCCGTTGCCTCGACAGCGGCGGGGAGCGACTTCAGCGCCCCAGCCATGGACTCCGTCGCGATCGACACGTCGCCGGCCGCGCGGGCAAACGGTGACACTTCGACGAAGTCCCAGACCATGGGTATGGCCTGCCGGGCGAACAGGTTGCGTGCTTGATCGCGCGAGTTCGACCAGGTCACGAGAGCGTTTCCCAAGTCAGCCGTTCGGCTCACGGCGAGACCGAGGTAAGTGGCGACCGCGTCTGCGTAGGCTGATGCATCCGTGCCCCCGTCGGTCAGACGAGAACCTTCGTCCATCCCGATGGCGAGCGCGTCAGCAAGCACCTGCTCGCGGGCATCGCCGACGAGGTCGCTGAATGTCGTCAATGCCGCAAGTTGACGATTCGTGAACAGATCTGCGTGGTGCGTCATGCCGTATGCCTGCACGCGGAAGCTGGGCGCCTGCGTGGGCATGTCGGAGACCGGAGCCGATTCCGGCCGCTTCACCTCCGCTGCCTTGACGTGGGCATGGGTTGGCGGGAGGTATGCACGCGATCGATTGACCTCGGCGACCACTGCGATCAACTGAGAAGCTATCCGGCCCTTACGGCCTTCTTCGCGGATGAAGCGGAGCTCGACGGCGGAGCGGCACGCCACGCACTGTGCACCTGTGCGTCCGACAGTCCCGTCGGTGCTCACTGTCGGCGCTCCGGTCGTTCCACGGCGGATAGTGAAGGCGACCCGGCGCCGCGACGGGGCTGCTGCATCGGCGACGACCTCGGGCGCAACGAAGGCCTCCTTGCCCTTCTTCTTGCTCAACCACCACGAGCGGACCAGAGGCATGTCGATGCCGCACGCCGGGTTGGGGCAAGTCACCGTTCGCGGGTCTTCGCGGTTCGTGGTGAA
>NZ_AXCW01000139.1 GCF_000603945.1 Actinotalea ferrariae CF5-4
CTCGACGCGGGCCCGGCGGCCGCCCGTGCCGGGGCGAGCGCGATGCTCGACGTCAGCGACGGCCTGCTGCGCGACGCCGGACGGCTCGCCCGGGCCTCCGGGGTGCGGATCGACCTGGACGACCCCGCCACCACCGTCGCCGTCGACCTGGACGCGGTCGGCCCGGTCGCCGCGGCCCTCGGGGCCGACCCGCGGGCGTGGGTGCTCACCGGCGGTGAGGACCACGGGCTGCTCGCGACGTTCCCGGCCGCTGCGACGCTGCCCCCGCCGTTCCGCCGGATCGGGACGGTCCTGCCCCGGGACGGCCACGAGGCGGGCGTCCTCGTCGACGGACGGGCGCCGGAGGGGACCGTCGGGTGGGACCACTTCCGCCGCTGACCGACCGCCGACGGCGGCCCGTCACGCCGGGCGTGCGGGATCAGCCCCGCACGTAGCGGACCTCGGGGAGCTGCTCGTCCCCGTAGGTGCTCAGGCGCTCGACCCCGTCCGGGACCAGGCCGTGCCGTCGGTAGAAGTGCGCGGCGCGGTCGTTGCTCGCGAGGACCCAGAGGGTGACGCGGGCGCCGTCCGGCACCTCCTCGAGCATCGTCCGCATGAGGCGCCGGGCGACGCCCTGGCCCCAGGCGGCGGGCTCGAGGTAGATCGTGTGGATCTCCAACGTCGTGCGCTCCGCGTCCTCGTCCCGGCTGGGCCCGAGCGAGGAGAACCCGACGACGCGACCGTCCACCGGGTCCTCGGCGACCCACACCCGAAGGTCGTTGCGCTCGGCGTCCCCGAGCTGGCTGCGCCATGCCTCGGCGCGGTCGCCCTGGTCGAGGCCGGCGAGGTAGTCGTCCGGGACCGCCCCGGCGTAGGCCTCGCGCCAGGAGGCGATGTGCACCGCTGCGATCTGCTCGGCGTCGTCGACCGTCGCCGGTCGGACCACCGCTTCCCCCACGTCGTCAACCATGGCCACACCATGCCATCCCCGGGCGCACCGATCCAGTTGTTGCCCTCGTCTTGGTCGTCTCTTTGACCGGGCACCGTCCCCGGACACGCCGGAGCCCGCAGAGCGTGGGCTCTGCGGGCTCCTGTCGTGCGGGGCCCCGGTGCGGGGCGAGGCGGCCCGGCCGGCCGCGGGACGCTCAGGCGCTGCGCTGGACCTTGCCGGCCTTGAGGCACGAGGTGCACACGTGGACGCGCTTCGGGGCGCCGGCCACAACGGCACGCACCCGCTGGATGTTCGGGTTCCAGCGACGCTTGGTGCGGCGGTGGGAGTGCGAGATGCTGTGCCCGAAGCCCGGGCCCTTGCCGCAGACGTCGCAGTTGGCAGCCACGTTCTTCTCCTGATCGTCGAGCATGCCGCAGGCTCCGTGCGGAGGGCGGCTCAGCGTGTTCGGTGGGCGGCGGCCGGCCGCGACCCCCGGCGGCGCGGCCGCGGTGGTCGGCGGACAGCGCCGACGTGCCCGGACGTGTCCGGGCAACCTCGTCAGGGTAGCCGATCCGCGGTGCAGCCCCAAACGAGGGCCGTGTCGGCGCTCGAGGGCATGATGGCCTGCGGCGCCGTGACGGGCCACCGACGTGCCCCGTGGGCGGGGCCAGGACGACCGGGAGGTGGGTGGATGACCACGGCGCTGCCGCGCGACCTCCCCGAGGACGTCCCGCTGCTGGACTCGCCCGCGCGCCGTCTCGTGGGCGACCGCACCGCCAAGGAGCTGGAGAAGCTCGGCCTGCGAACCGTGGGTGACGTGCTCCTGCACCTGCCCCGCCGATACGTGCTGCCCGGGGAGCTGACCGACATGCGCTCGCTCACCGTCGGTGAGGACGTCACCGTCATGGCGCGGGTCGCCGCGGTCTCGCTGCGCCGCACGCAGCGGGGCGGTGCGCTGCTGCACGTCACGATCACGGACGGTGTCCGGGAGATGCTCCTGGCGTTCTTCGCCCGCTCCACCCGCACGCTCGAGCACCACCAGCGGCGCCTGGCGGTCGGTCGTGTCGGTGTGTTCGGCGGGCGCGTCAAGGCCTACCGCGGCTCCTACGAGCTGACGCACCCCGACTACCAGGTCGTCGGCGTCGACGTCGACGACGAGGCGGCCGCGCTGCACGAGTCGAGCCGTCCCATCCCGTTCTACCCCGCGTCGTCGGCGCTGCCGACGTGGCGCATCCGCAAGGCGGTCCGCACCGTGCTGGGTGCCGTGCGGGCCGAGGACGTGCCGGACCCGGTCCCGGAGGAGATCCGCGCCGCCCGCGGGCTCGCCGACCGGTACCGCACCCTGTCGGAGCTGCACGACCCGGCCGACGAGGGGCAGTACCTGCGGGGCCGTGACCGCATGCGGTACGAGGAGGCCCTCGTCCTGCAGGCCGCCCTCGCCCGACGGCGTCGCACGATCGCCGAGCAGGACGCCGTCGCGCGGCCGGGGGCGGCCGACGCGGCGTCGAGCCTGCTGGCGGCGTTCGACCGGCGGCTGCCCTTCACGCTCACCGCGGGCCAGGTGGACGTGGGCGGGACGATCGCGCACGACCTCGCGCAGCCGCGCCCCATGCAGCGACTCCTGCAGGGCGAGGTGGGCTCGGGCAAGACCCTCGTCGCGCTCCGGGCCATGCTCCAGGTGGTCGACTCCGGCGGCCAGGCGGCCCTCCTCGCCCCCACGGAGGTGCTCGCCGCGCAGCACGCGCGGACGGTGCGGGCGCTGCTCGGGCCGCTCGCCGAGGACGGGCTGCTGGGCGGGGCGGAGACGGCGACCCGCGTGACGCTGCTGACCGGCTCGCTCGGGGCGGCGGCGCGGCGGGAGGCGCTGCTGGACGCGGCCTCGGGGCGCGCGGGGATCGTCGTCGGCACGCACGCCCTCCTCGGGCCGAAGGTGCGCTTCGCGGACCTCGGTCTCGTCGTGGTGGACGAGCAGCACCGGTTCGGCGTCGAGCAGCGTGACGCGCTGCGGACCCGCGACGAGGGACCGACGCCGCACCTGCTGGTGATGACGGCGACACCGATCCCGCGGACGGTCGCGATGACGGTCTTCGGCGACCTCGAGACCTCCACCCTGGCCGAGATCCCGGCGGGCCGGCCCGGCGTGACGACGCACGTGGTCCCGGCGGACAACCACGCCTGGATGGAGCGCACCTGGCGGCGGGTGCGCGAGGAGGTGGACGCCGGTCGACGCGTGTACGTGGTGTGCCCGCGGATCAGCCCCGACGACGGCGCGGGCCAGGACGGGACGGACGCGGCCGACCTCGTGACCGACGCGGCCGGTCTGGCCTGGCAGCCCGCGCCGACCCGCGCCAGCGCGGACCCCGAGGCGACCGACCGCGAGTTCCTCCGGCTCATGACGGCCGAGGGCTTCGTGCCGCCGCCGGACGAGCCGCGACCGCTGCGCGCGGTCCTGGACGTGGCGGAGGAGCTGCGTGCCCACCCCTCGCTCGCCGGTGTCCCGGTGGGGATCATGCACGGCCGGCTCGGTGCCGCCGAGAAGGACGAGGCCATGGCGCGCTTCGCGAGCGGCGAGGTGCCGGTCCTCGTCTCGACCACGGTGGTCGAGGTCGGGGTCGACGTCCCCGAGGCGACCGTCATGGTCGTCATGGACGCGGACCGCTTCGGACTGTCGCAGCTGCACCAGCTGCGCGGTCGCGTCGGCCGGGGGAGCGACCCCGGGCTGTGCCTCCTGGTGTCGTCCGCGGCGCCCGGGACCGCCGCCGCCGCGCGCACGGAGATCCTCGCCGCGACGACGGACGGCTTCCGGCTCGCCGACGCCGACCTGAGGCTGCGCCGGGAGGGCGACGTGCTGGGTGCCTCGCAGTCCGGTCGCGGCAGCTCGCTGCGGCTGCTCCGGGTCCTCGAGGACGCCGACCTCATCGCCGAGGCGCGCCAGGACGCTCTCCGCCTCGTCGACGCCGACCCGTCGCTGGACCGCTGGCCGGAGCTGCGCCGTGCCATCGACCGGTGGCTCGGGCCGGACCGCGAGGAGTTCCTCGAGCGGAGCTGAGACCGCCCGGGTCCGGCATCCCGGCCGTCCGTGGCTAGCCTGGCCCGGTGACGAGGATCGTGGCCGGCGCGGCGGGTGGGCGGACCCTGCGGGTGCCGCCGCGTGGGACCCGGCCGACGAGCGACCGCGTGCGGGAGGCGCTGTTCTCGCGACTGGAGCACGCCGGGGTGCTCGACGGTGCCGGTGTGCTCGACCTCTACGCCGGCTCCGGCGCCCTCGGTCTGGAGGCGGCCAGCCGTGGCGCCACCGAGGTGGTGCTCGTGGAGTCCGCGCGCGCGGCCGCGCAGGTGTGCCGGCACAACGCGTCCACGCTCGGTCTGCCCGGTGTCCAGGTGGTGGCCGAGAAGGTGCTGGCGTACCTGCGGCGCCCGGGGGCCCTGGGGCGCGTCGACGTCGCGTTCCTCGACCCGCCCTACGACCTGCCCGACGACGACCTGGCCGAGGTCCTGGCCGCCCTCGTGCCCCACCTGGCCCACGGCGCCGTCGTCGTGGTGGAGCGGGACGCCCGGACCCCCGAGCCGAGGTGGCCGGGCGGCATCGAACCGACGGGGGACCGGCGGTACGGGGAGACGGTGCTGTGGTTCGCCACGGCCGACCGTCCGGTCGACACCGCCTCCGGAGCCGCGGCGGAGCCCGCCCCGCGCGAGGTCCGCGGGCCTACAGTGACGACGTGAGCAGTGACGGCGTGAACGACCCCACCGGGCCCTTCCCTCCTCTCGGGGCGGACGGGGCCGCAGCGGCCGGGGTCGCGGTCTGCCCAGGCTCCTACGACCCCGTGACGCTGGGCCACCTCGACGTCATCGGCCGGGCGGCCAGGCTGTTCGGCCAGGTCGTCGTCGCCGTGGCCACCAACGCCTCCAAGAGCGCCCTGCTGGACGCCCCCACCCGGGTCGAGCTGGCCCGTGCGGCGGTCGCCGACCTGCCCAACGTCCGGGTGGAGGTCGTCCCCGGACTCCTGGTGGACTTCTGCCGCTCCGTCGGGGCGACCGCCCTGGTGAAGGGCCTGCGCGGGGGCGCGGACTACGACGCGGAGCTGCCGATGGCGCTCATGAACCGCCACCTCACGGGCGTCGAGACCGTCTTCCTGCCGGCCGACCGGTCGGTCGCCCACATCGCCTCCTCCCTGGTCAAGGACGTGGCCCGGCACGGCGGGCGGATCGACGACCTCGTGCCGCCGGGGGTGACGGGCGCTGTGCTGGCACGGCTGGCCGACCTGGGCCACCTCGGTCCGGTCGGCAGCACCGACGGGGACAGGAGGGCACCGCGATGACGCAGAACGGACCGGCCGAGGGGCACCCGGGCGACGACGAGCGGCGGCGCCCCGAGGGCCTGACGGGCGTGCTCGACGCCCTCGAGCAGGCGGTCGGCCAGGCGCGTGCCATGCCCATGTCGTCGTCGGTGCTGGTGAACCGCGCCGAGCTGCTCGACCTGCTGGCCCAGGCGCGGTCGATCCTGCCGGGCCAGCTCGCGCAGGCGGACGAGGTCCTCGCCGACGCCGACGCCGTCCTCGCCGAGGGCCGGCGGCAGGCCGAGGAGGTCGTGGAGGCGGCGCGCGCGCGGGCGGCGGAGCTCGTGGGCGAGGAGGAGGTCGTGCGGGCCGCGCACCGCCGGGCCGAGGAGATCCTGGCCGAGGCGGAGCGCACGGCGGCGGGCCTGCGCCGCGACGCGGACGACTACTGCGACCGGCGGCTCGCGGACTTCGAGATCGACCTGGGGAAGGTCCTCGCCCAGGTGCAGGCCGGCCGGGCCAAGCTGGCCGGCCGCCTGGAGCTGGACCCCGGGTCGCCGGACGACTGAGCCCGGCAGCGTCTCGAACGGCTCCGACGGCCTCCGACGGGTGCATCGGCACCGGCAGGCGCGTTTGGGCGGCCCGTCCGGATGCCGTAGGATCGACCGCTGGTCCTGCCGCTCATGGCGTGGACCGAGTTCCCTCGATCCGGACCGACGCCGTGGAGCGCCCCATCACCGCCGACCCCCGTTCCCCGTACGTGCTCGACACCCACGAGCTCGCGCGGCGCCCGGGGACCATGCGGACGCTCCAGCGGACCGTCCCCGCGCCCGAGGACCTCGGTACCGCCGTGATCGGCGTCCCCGCCGGCGACGACCTCGACCTCGACCTGAGGCTCGAGTCCGTCATGGAGGGGATCCTCGTCTCGGGCACCGTCCGTGGCCGGGCGGTCGGGGAGTGCGTGCGCTGCCTGGAGGAGACCTCGGCCGACGTCGAGGTGCCGCTCCAGGAGCTCTGGTACTACCCGGACCGTGCCCGTGTCGCGGTGGAGACCGGTGACGACGAGGACGAGGTCCGTGAGCTCGAGGGCGAACTCCTCGACGTCGAGCCCGCGGTCCGGGATGCGGTGGTGCCTGCGCTACCGTTCCGTCCTGTCTGCTCCGCGGACTGCCCGGGCCTGTGCCCGCAGTGCGGGGCGCGGCTGGCGGACCCGGAGAACGCCGACCACACGCACGAGGTGCTGGACCCCCGGTGGTCCGAGCTCGAGCGCATGAAGACCTTGTTCGACGACCCGAAAGAGAGCTGATCGTGGCTGTTCCGAAGCGCAAGATGTCGCGCAGCAACACCCGTGCGCGTCGGTCGCAGTGGAAGACCACTGCCACGACGCTCACCACGTGCCCGCGCTGCAAGGCGGCCACCATGCCGCACGTCGCGTGCCCGTCCTGCGGCAACTACAACGGCCGCCAGTACGCCGAGGCGCTGCGCAGCGAGCACGAGGCCCGCTGAGCCGCTGCGGCGCGCCGGTGACCGGTCGACGACCATGACCGCGGAACCCGCGACCCGGCTCGTCGAGAAGCTCGGGGTCCACCTGGACCCCGAGCTTCTCGTGCTGGCGCTCACCCACCGCTCGTTCGCGCACGAGGCGGGCGGCGTCCCGACCAACGAGCGGCTCGAGTTCCTCGGGGACACCGTGCTCGGGCTCGTCGTGACCGAGGCCCTCTACCGCCGGCACCCGGACCTGTCCGAGGGCGACCTGGCCAAGATGCGTGCCGCCACGGTCTCGCAGCGCTCGCTCGCCGCGATCGCGCGCGAGCTCGAGCTGGGCGGCTACCTCCTCCTGGGCAAGGGGGAGCTCGCCACGGGTGGGCGCGAGAAGGACTCGATCCTGTCCGACACGCTCGAGGCACTGTTCGGGGCGGTCTACCTGACCCACGGCCTTGAGGTCGCGCGCGGCGTCGTCGAGCGCCTCGTGGACGCGACGCTGGAGGTCGCCGCCGACCTCGGGGCGGGCCTGGACTGGAAGACCTCCCTCCAGGAGATCGCCGCCCGGCTCGACCTGGGCGTGCCGGAGTACCTCTGCGACAGCGAGGGTCCCGACCACGCGCGGCGGTTCACGGCGCGGATCCTGCTGGACGGCGAGGTCCGCGGCACCGGTACCGGCACGGCGAAGAAGCTCGCCGAGCAGGAGGCCGCGGCGGACGCCTACCGCTCCCTGCAGGCTCTGGTCGCCCCCGCCGACGACGCCTGACGTGCCCGAGCTGCCCGAGGTCGAGACCGTCCGGGACGGACTGGCCCGCCACGTGCTGGGCCGCCGGGTGGAGTCCGTCGAGGTGCGCCGTGACTCCGCCGTCCGCCGCCAGGAAGGCTCCGTGGGGGAGTTCACCGGGCGCCTGACCGGGCGGAGCCTGTCGGCGGCCGTCCGCCGCGGCAAGTTCCTCTGGCTCCTGCTCGACCGGCCGGACCGCGGGCCGGAGGAGGGCGCCGACGCCGGAGAGGCCCTGCTGGCGCACCTCGGGATGAGCGGCCAGCTCCTCGTCCGCGACGCGGTGACGCCGCCTCTGGAGCACCCCCACCTGCGCGCCCGGCTCCACCTGGCGGCGACCGCCCACGACGGGCCCCTGGTCCTGGACTTCGTGGACCAGCGGACGTTCGGCCACCTGACCGTCGTGGACCTCGTGCCGACCGTCGACGGTGCGCCGGGGGGCCACGGCAGCGCCGTGCCGGCGGTCCCCGAGCCGGTGGCGCACATCGCCCGGGACCTCCTGGACCCGGCGCTGGACCGTCCGGCGCTCGTCGCGCGCCTCCGGGGCCGCCGGACGGACGTCAAGCGGGCCCTCCTGGACCAGACGCTCGTCTCGGGCGTCGGGAACATCTACGCCGACGAGGCCCTGTGGCGGGCACGGCTGCACTACGCCCGCCCGACCGATGCCCTGCGACCGGCGGCGGTCGGCGCGCTGCTCGACGCCGCGGCGGCCGTCATGACGGAGGCCCTGCGCGTGGGCGGGACGAGCTTCGACGCCCTCTACGTGAACGTCAACGGGGCGTCGGGGTACTTCGACCGGTCCCTGGCGGTGTACGGGCAGGAGGGCCGCCCCTGCACCCGGTGCGGCGCCGTCGTGGTCCGGGAGCCCTTCATGAACCGGTCCTCGTTCCGCTGCCCGCGCTGCCAGCCGCGGCCCCGTGGAAGGGGCGTCCGGGCCTCCGCGGCGCGCCGTCCGGAC
Organism: Actinotalea ferrariae CF5-4; assembly: GCF_000603945.1. Lineage (GTDB taxonomy): Bacteria > Actinomycetota > Actinomycetes > Actinomycetales > Cellulomonadaceae > Actinotalea > Actinotalea ferrariae. Next base: position 8,409 of record NZ_AXCW01000139.1, read on the forward strand.
CGCACGCGGCGAACCGGGCCCTTCACTGCCTAGGATCGACCCCGTGGTAGCCAACGTCCCGCCCGCGACCGGGCGCCCCGCTGACATCGCCGTGATGATCGTCGACGACCACGAGGTGGTCAGGCGCGGCATCGCGGAGGTGATCGACCGCGCCGACGGGATGACCGTCGTCGCCGAGGCCGGCACCGTGGCCGAGGGCGTGCGCCGCGCGACGCTCGTGCGCCCCCAGGTCATGCTCGTCGACCTGCAGCTGCCCGACGGGACGGGGATCGACATCCTCCGCGCCGTCCGCACGGCGCTGCCCGACACGCGCGCGATCGTCCTCACGTCGTTCGACGACGACGACGCCCTCGCGGCGGCGCTGGAGGCCGGTGCGGCCGCCTACGTGCTCAAGACGGTCCGCGGCGCGGAGATCGCGGACGTGGTCCGCTCCGTGGCCGCCGGGCGCACCCTGCTGGACGAGCGCACGGTCACGCGCCGCCGCGCCGGCCACGACGACCCCACGGCGGACCTGACGCCGAGCGAGCGCAAGGTGCTCGACCTCATCGGCGAGGGCATGTCGAACCGGGAGATCGCCGAGCGCCTCGGCGTCGCCGAGAAGACGGTCAAGAACCACATCACGTCGCTGCTGTCCAAGATGGGGCTGCAGCGCCGCACCCAGGCGGCCGCGTGGGTCGCGGGCCACAAGCGCAGCTCCTGGAAGCCCGAGCACGACTGACCCCGCCCGCGGGAACGGCCGGCGACCGCGTGACGGTCGCCGTCGCGGCCGGGCTGCGTCAGTGGCGGCCCGGGAGCGGTGCCTGCCAGGTGAGCAGCGTCCCGCCGTCGGCCCCGGCGCCCAGCACGAACGTGCCGCCGTGCCGCCGCGACCGGGCCGCGAGGTTGTCCGTGCCCGAGCGGCGCTCGCGCTCCGGGGGCAGCCCGGCCCCGTCGTCCTCGACCTCCACGACGACGCGACCGGTCGGTGCCAGCCCGTGCAGCTCCACCCGGACCGCGACGGACGCCGCCCGGGCATGCCGCGCGGCGTTGGCCAGACCCTCCCGGACGACGGCGACGACGTCGTCGGACAGGTCCTCGCCGACGCGCTCGTCCAGGGCCGTGGCGTCCCCCTCGAGGCTGTCCGGGGAGTCCAGCACCCGCCCGTCCACCGTGATGAGCAGCGAGGGCGCGAAGCCGAGGCCGGTGCGGGCGAGCGAGGCCTCGCGGCGCAGCCGCTCGGCCAGCGGTGCGGCGGCGTCGGGGTCCCGCAGGGCGTGCACGATCGAGCGGATCTGCTTGACGGTCGAGTCGACGTTGTCCAGGGCCTCCTCGACGATCCCGGCCAGCTCGGCGGGGTCGACACCGCGGGCGGCTCGGCGGCGTACCGTCTCCAGCTGCATGCCGGTCGCGAAGAGCTGCTGGATGGCGAGGTCGTGCAGGTCGCGCGCGATGCGTTCGCGCTCGTCGAGGAGGGCCGCCACGTCCTGCGCGTGCCGTGCCTCCGCGAGCACGAGCGCCAGCGCCGCCTGGCCCGCGTAGGCCTCGGCCGTCGTCAGGTCCGTCGGCTCGAACGGCGTCGAGCCGACGCGGCGGAGCAGCACCAGCACGCCCACCCCGCGGCCGTCCGCCTGCATCGGGGCGTACATCGCGGGGCCGAACTGCCGCAGCGCGTCCACGCGCATCGCCCGCGAGCGGGAGAGCGAGTCCACGACGAGGCCGTTCCCGTCGCGCAGCACCGTCCGGGCGCGACCGTCCGGCGGCATGACCGTGCCGACGAGCTCGTCCTCGCCGACGCCGTCGACGATCTCCATCACCCAGGTGTCGTCGACGCCGGGGAGCACCAGCGCCGCCGTGTCCGCCCGGGCGACCTCGCGCGAGGAGGACGCGATCTCCGCGAGGACGTCCTCCTCCTCGGCGCCGGAGAGCAGCATCGTGGTGATCATCTGGCCCGCCTGCAGCCAGTGCTCGCGGTGCTCGGCCTCGGCGTACATCTGCGCGTTCTGGATGGCGACCGCCGCGGCCGCGCCGAGGGTGAGGACGACCTCGTCGTCGTCGTCGGTGAAGCCGCCCTCCTTCTCCGACAGGTACAGGTACCCGTAGACGCGGTCGCGCACCCGGACGGCCGTGCCGAGGAAGGAGCCCATGGGCGGGTGGTTGGCAGGGAAGCCGCGGAAGCTCGGGTGCTCCATGAGGTCGCCCAGCCGGAGCGTCCCGCGGGTGGGGATGGCGCCCAGGACGCCGACGGCGTGCGGCCCGCGCCCGAGCATCGCGGCGAGCCGCTCCTCCATGCCCGTGTGCACGAACGTGGTGGAGCGGCCGCGGGCGTCCAGCACGTTGATGGCGCCGTACCGCGCGCCGGTGAGCTCGGTGCTGGCGGCGACGAAGCGCTGCAGGACGCTGGGCAGGTCCAGGCTGGACGCGAGGTTGAGGGCGGCCTGGAGCAGCTCGGCCGCCGCCACGGAGCCGGTGTGCCGCTGGGTCGACGGCGCCGTCATGGTGCCTCCTGCTGCGTCGGGGCCGGCCGTACGGACGTCCGGGTCGGGTGCGGGGGGCGGCTGCCGCCAGGGCGGGCGGCGGGCCGTCAGCCCCGGACGGGGGCCGCGGGACCCCGTGAGGGCACGGTACCGCGCGGCTCGCCGGACGACGGAGC
>NZ_AXCW01000140.1 GCF_000603945.1 Actinotalea ferrariae CF5-4
CACCACCGGCGTGCGAGCCACCGGACGACGCGGGCTCGGCCACCTCGGCCCGGCGGGCGAGCGTCGCCTCGTCGAGGGACGCACGGCACCGGCGCAGGAGCGCGAGGGCCGCGCCCGCCTCCGCCGGGCGCTCGTCGGCCTGGCGCGCGGCCAGGCACTGGACGAGCTCGTCGACCTCGGCGGGCAGCCACTCGACGGCGTCCGACGGCGGGGGGACGTCGCTGTTGACGTGCTGGTACGCGACCTGGATCGGGGTGGCCCCGGTGAAGGGCTGCCGTCCGGTGAGCATCTCGTACAGGAGGATGCCCATGGCGTAGACGTCCGTGCGGGCGTCGCTCGTCCCCTGCGTCACCAGCTCGGGCGCCAGGTACGCCACGGTGCCGAGGACCGTGCCCGTGCTCGTGTGGCTCGCGTCGGTGAGCGCACGGGCGAGGCCGAAGTCGACCACCTTGACGCGGCCGTCGGTCGCGAGCAGCACGTTCTCGGGCTTGACGTCACGGTGGACGACGCCGGAGCGGTGCGCGACGGCGAGGGCGTCCAGCACCGACTCGGCCGTGTCGAGGGACTCCGCCACGCTGAGCGGACCGGTCTCCGTGAGGCGCCGGCGCAGGCTCGTGCCGTCGACGAACTCCATCGTGAGGTAGCTCGTGTCGCCGTCCACACCCTGGTCGTAGACCCCGACGACGCCGGGGTGCGTGAGGCGTGCGGCGGACCGCGCCTCGCGGCGGAACCGGGCGACGAAGTCCGACCCGGAGGCGCCGTCGGCCAGGTGCGGGTGCATGATCTTGAGCGCGACCTCGCGCTCGAGCCGCCGGTCGAGAGCCCGGTACACCGTGGCCATCCCGCCGCGTGCCACGCGCGACAGCACCTCGTAGCGCCCGTCGACCACCTGGCCGATGAGCGGGTCCGTCAGTGTCGCTGCCACGGCCGCAGTGTACGTGCGGTCTCCGTGCGTCCCGGGGAGGCCCGCGGTCAGCCGAACCGTGTCATGAGCGTCTGCACGCTGGCCACGTACCGGCGCGTGTCGGCGTACATGCCGTTCCGCTTCACGCCCGCGAGGCCCTGGTAGTACCCCGCGATGGCGGTCGGCAGGTCCGGTGCGCTGCGGACCAGCTGCCGGAGGATCGCCACCCCGGCGACGACGTTGTCGTGCGGGTCGAGCAGGTTCAGCTGCCGGCCGACGAGCTGGGAGGCCCACGTCCCCGAGGACGGGATGACCTGCATGGTCCCGATGGCGTTCGCCGGGGAGACGGCGGCCTGGTTGAAGCCGGACTCCTGGTGGGCGATGGCCAGGGCCAGCGCCGGGTCGAGCCCCATCTCGCGTGCCGTCGACGCCACGAGGGCCTGCATCTCGGCACGGCTGGGCACACCGGCCGCGAGGAGGGCGGCCTTGTTCCGGTTCGCGGCGTCGACCGTTGCCTGCGGGTAGGTGCGCCCCGCGAAGGTGTTGCCCACGAGCGTCGTCGGCGCGGCGACGGGCGGGGCGGTGGGTGCGGCCCCCGGGATGGTGAGGGTCTGACCGACGCGGACGAAGGCGCGGGCGTCGAGGCCGTTCGCGGCGACGACGGCGGCGACGGTGGTGCCGTAGCGCGCCGCGATGCCCGAGACGGTCTCTCCGGCCGCGACGCGGTGGGAGGCGGCGGCGGGCGCCGGAGCGGGCGCCGGAGCCGCCGAACCGCCCGGGATGGTGAGCGTCTGACCGGCGCGGATCCGGGCACGGTCGTCGAGGCCGTTCGCGGCGACCACGGCGACCACGGTCGTCCCGTAGCGCGCGGCGATCCCGGAGACCGTCTCGCCCGAGGCGACCCGGTGCGTGGTCGTGGCGGCGGCCGGGGGAGCGGCGGCCGGTGCGGGAGTGGCGACGGGTGCGGGGGCCGAGCCCGGCGCGCCCGGGATGGACAGCGTCTGGCCGGCACGGACGAACGCGCGCGCGTCGAGGCCGTTCGCGGCGACGACGGCGGCGACGGTGGTCCCGTACCGCGCCGCGATGCCGGACACCGTCTCGCCGGAGACGACGCGGTGCGAGAGGGCGGCGGGCGCGGGGGTGGCCACCGGCGCGGGGGCCGGTGCCGCGGTGGGCGTCGCCGCGGAGGGGATGACCAGGCGCTGGCCGGTCCGGATGGTCGCGCGGGCGTCCAGGCCGTTCGCCGCCACGATCTGCCGCACCGTCGTCGCGGAGCGCAGGGCGATGTGGCTCACCGTGTCCCCGGGCTGGACCGTGTACTCCTCGGCGGCCGCGGGTGCGGCGCCCTGCGCGACGCTGGCCACGACGAGCGCGAGACCCAGGCCACCCGTCCCTGCGGCGCGGCGGCGGACGGTCGTTTCGGTGGCACGCGGGGAGGTGGGGCGCATGGATCCGTCCTGTGAAGGCTGGGGCTGATGATGCGTGTGTGACTGGTGTGACAGTAGTGGACGGTAGTCGATCAGGCCGATCGCGGGGAAGGGTCCCGGCCTGCCTTCACCCGCCCTGCCCTCTGCGTAGGCTGGCGCGGTGATCGACCTGGATGCCCTGGTGGGCGAGTGGCTGCCCCTTCCCGACGTCGCGGAGCGGCTCGGCTGCGACGTCGGCGCGGTCCGCCGGCTGGTGGAGGACCGCTCCCTCCTGGCCCTGCGGCGCGGGGAGCGGCCGGTCCTGAAGGTCCCCGCGGGCTTCCTCGTGCCGACAGACGGCGGGGCCTGGCAGGTCGTGCCCGCCCTTCCCGGCACGCTGACCCTGCTCGCCGATGCCGGGTTCTCCGACGAGGCCGCCGTGCGGTGGCTCTTCACGCCCGACGAGACGCTCCGTGGGCTGGGCACGGGACCGGTGCGTCCGTCCACCCCGGTCGAGGCGCTCGCCGCGGGCCACAAGACCGAGATCCGGCGTCGGGCGCAGGCCGAGGCGCTCTGAACCCACCGTCCGGCGCGCACGGCCCTGCCGGCGTGCGGCGGGCGGTGCGGGGTCAGGCCGGCCGGTCGACGGCGGCCTGCCCGAGCCGGACGAGCATCGTGCGGCCGGGCTCGGCGAGCGGCGCGCCGGCAAGGGTGTCGAGGGCCGGCCCCGCGAGGTCGTCGATCATCGTCTCCACCGCGTCCAGCGCGCCGCTGCGGTGGAGCACGGCCCGCAGCCGCTCCACGTCCTCGACCGCCAGGTCCCGGCGGCCCAGGTGCTCCGTCAGGAGCGCGTGGTCCTCGGGCGAGGCCTGCTGGACAGCCCGGGCGACGAGCACCGTCCTCTTGCCCTCGCGCAGGTCGTCGCCCGCGGGCTTGCCCGTCGCGGCAGGGTCGCCGAAGACGCCGAGCACGTCGTCGCGCAGCTGGAACGCCTCGCCGAGCGCCAGCCCCGTGCTCCGGCAGCGGTCGACGGCGCCCTGGTCCGCGCCCGCGAGCACGGCGCCGAGGACCATCGGGTGCTCGACGCTGTACCGCGCGCTCTTGGCGCGGACGACGGCGCGCGCGCGAGCCTCCTCCTCGTGCCCGTCACCCCAGGGCAGCGCTTGGGCCAGCACGTCGAGGTACTGCCCCACGGTGACCTCGGACCGCATCCGGTCGAAGACGGCGCGCGCCCGCGCGCCGACGGTGCCCGGCGCGGTCGCGAGCGCCGTGGAGAGCTGTCGCTCGCTCGCGACGAGAGCCAGGTCACCCAGCAGGATCGCCGCCGCCTCGCCGAAGGAGTCGGCTGGACCGGACCACCCGGCGGCCCGGTGCACGGCCTCGAAGTGCCGGTGGGCCGCCGGCCGGCCCCGGCGCGCGTCGGAGCCGTCCATGACGTCGTCGTGGAAGAGCGCCGCGGCCTGGAACAGCTCCAGGGCCGCCCCGACCCCGAGGACCGTGCGCCGGTCGGCGGCCGTGCCGTGGGCGGCCGCCTCGAGGCCGCCGTGGGCGCGCCACGACCAGTAGCAGAAGGCCGGTCGCAGCCGCTTGCCGCCCTCGATCATGGTGCCGAGGGCGTCGAGCAGGGCAGCCGCGTCCGGTCCGTAGCCCTCGAGCTCCCCGCCGAGCGCCGCCAGGTGCTCGTCCAGGAGGCCCGCCACGTCCGCGCGGACGTCCTCGGTGTCGGTCAGGGGCGTCGAGGGCGCTGTCACGATCGACACCCTAGATCGCCGACGACGCCGCGGGTGGGCGTCAGCCGCCGTCGTCGGCCGTCCGGACGCGTCCGCCCAGCGTCAGGGTGCGGCCGCCGTCCACGTCCAGCACACCGATCGTCACGAGCTCGTCGCCGCCGGACCGGGTGAAGGTCGCGTCCGCCGTCGGCCCGGACTCGTCGGCCGGGGGCGTCACCTCGGTGAACCCCGCCTCGGTCAGCACGTCCCGGTAGAGCGTCATCACCGCGCCGACGGACATCTGGGTCCGGAGGTTGAGCGACACCTCGCGGACCGGCGACTCGCCCACGGGGACCGCCGACGTCACGAGCAGGACGGCGTCCTCGGGGACGGGGAGGAGCTCCACGGGGAAGTCCTCGACGAGCGTCCCGACCCGCGGGGCGTCCTCGTCCTCGTCGGCCTCGGTGGCGTCCGTCGCGGCCCGGGCGGCCGGGGCGGCGAGGGGTGTGCTGTCCGCCGCGTCCGTCGCTGTCTCCGCAGCGGCGGGAGCCGGCCGTGCCTCTCCCGTGCCGGTGTCGCTCGTGGTGGTCCCGCTGCAGCCGGCGACGAGCGCGGCGACAGCGAGCCCCAGGAACGGCCGCGCGAGACGGGTGGGGACGCGGACGGGCGCGCCGGGGCGATCCCGCTCCGCTGCGTCCGCTCGACCCGTGTCGACCATGGAACAACGGTAGTCCGCGCCGGGCCGGGTCTCCGCGGCCTCACCCGGGTGAATCGCCGACGCCGCCGGGGAGGACGGGTGCGCCGGCCGTCCACAGCAGGACCGGTCCGCGGCCGTCCACAGTTCGGTGCGCCTCGCCGGCCTCGTCCGGCGGGCGGCGTAGTCCGATCGGGCCATGACCACCACGATCCGCACCCGTGAGCCGCGCGAGCTCCTGGCCCTCATCCCCTTCCAGCTGGGCTTCCAGCCCCGCGAGAGCGCTGTCGTCGTCAGCATCCGTACCCAGCGGTCGCGGGTCGGCCTCGTGGCCAGGGTTGACCTCGAGGCCCTCACGGACCCCGAGCAGGGTCCGGTGCTGGCGCGGTCCCTCGTGCGCCACCTCGTCGCGGACGGGGCGGGCGGCGTCGTCCTGGTCCTCTACTCGGACCTGGACCTCCAGCAGGAGCACCCGGAGGTCGCGCGCGCCGCGCACGACCATCTCGCCGACGCCGCCGACCACCTGCTCGGCGAACCGTCGACCTGGGTCGTGGGTCCGCAGGGCTGGTACGGCCTGGGGTGCGTCGACGCCCGGTGCTGCCCGGTCGGCGGCCGCCCCCCGTCCGACCTCGAGGCGGCTGCGGTCAGCGCGGAGATGGTCCTGCGGGGCGCGTCCGTGGCGTCGTGCCGGGAGGACCTCGGCGACGTCGGGCGCGCCGGCGCGGCGGACCGTCGTTCGGCACGCCGGGCGGCCGCGCGGTGGTCGGCGCGGCGCGCCGCCTGCGAGGGACCGGAGGCGTTGCACCGCTGGCGGCAGCTCTCGCTCGACCTCTGGCGCGAGGCGCTCGAGGGGGCACGGGACGCCCCGGTGGGGCCAGGACAGGAGGACGCCGTGCCCGGCGCGGGACGGCTGCCGGCGGCCACGGTCCTCGGGCGCCTGCGGGCCGGCCTCGAGGACGTGCTGGTCCGTGACGCGGTGCTGCTCCTGCTCATCCCGGGGACACGGCGGCTCCCGGACCGCCTCGTGGCCGGGGACGCCGGGGAGGAGGTGGGCGCCGCGCTGCAGCGCGTCGTGGACCCCTCCCAGGGCGTACCGCCCGACGAGACCACCGTCCTCGCAGCGGAGCGCCTGCTGCGCACGGTGGGGGCCCACGCCCCCGGGCACCCGGCGGTGCCCACGCTCCTCGCCGTCCTCGCGTGGTGGAAGGGCGACGGAGCGCGAGCGGGTGTGCTGCTGGAGCGCGCGCTCGACCGCGACCCGGCCTACCGCCTCGCGGTGCTGGTCCTGGAGGCGCTGGCCCACGGGATGCCGCCGGGGTGGCTGGCCCCGCGCGGTCGCTGACCGGCCGGGGCGCGACCCCGCGGCGGGCTGGGCCGGGCCACGGGCGGGACCATCGGGGCCGGGGGAGCCCGGGCGATCCGGTAGCGTCGCCACGTCGTTGCAGCCGCCGTACGAGGAGGACCGATGAGCGTCGTGGTCGGCTACGTTGCCACGCCCGAGGGGGCTTCGGCGCTGGACGCCGCCCTCACCGAGGCGCGGCGGCGCGGCGTGCCGCTGGTCGTCGTCCTCAGCGAGCGGGGCCAGCGCTTCGGCTCCGAGCCCTCGGACCTCGAGCAGAACGTCCAGGAGGTGACGGCTCGGCTGGCCGACACCGGTGTGCCGTTCGAGGTCAGGCAGACGGCGCGGGGCCGCGACGTGGCCGACGACATCATCGGTGCGGCGGTGGAGCAGTCGGCCGAGCTCATCGTCATCGGGCTGCGGCGGCGCAGCCCGGTGGGCAAGCTCATCCTCGGTTCCAACGCTCAGCGCATCCTCCTCGACGCGCCCTGCCCGGTGCTCGCGGTCAAGCCTCAGCCCGCCTGAGCGTCCTGCCGCGCGGGGAGCGCGCGTGCGCCGGGCTGTCGCTCCACCCCGCCGGGGCCCCGGACGTTACAATGGTTCTTCGATCCCGGACCTTCCCTCCGAGCCCTGGTGTGCCGAAAGGTTCTCTCTTGCCCTCCCAGACTTCCCGTCCTGCCCTCCCGCGTGAGTTCGAGAGCCCTGCCCTGCAGGACCTCGTGCGCCTCGGCCGCACCCACGGCTCCGTGGACGCGGAGTCCCTGCGCTCCGCGTGCGAGGCCGCCCAGGTGGCTCCCGCCCGCCTGCGGGCTGTGCTGCGAGGGCTGCAGGACGCCGGCATCGCCGTCAACGAGCCCGTGGCCCGGCCGGCCGTCGCCGCCGCCACCACTCGTCGGGCGAGCGCGACGACGGTGAAGGCACCGGAGGCCGGCGAGGCCGCCGAGGCCCCCGTGAAGAAGACGACGACGAGGCGGGCGAAGCCGGCTTCGGGTGCCGCGACCGAGGTCAAGGCGGGGGCCCCCGCCGCGCGTCCGGCGACGAAGGCGTCCGCCGCCAAGGGCAAGGTGGCGGCGAAGGGCACGGCCGAGGCGGTCGGGTCCGCCGACGACGAGGACGTCGACGACGTCGAGCCGGACCTGGTCGACCCTGCCGACGTCGTCGACGTGGCCGCTGTCGAGGAGGTCGAGGCCGACACGCCGGTCGCCGACGACGAGGAGACGGCCACCGACGAGGAGACCGAGGCCGGGCCCGCCGCGGCCGCCCCCGCCAAGGCGGAGGACGAGGACACCGGTTTCACCTACTCCGACGCGGACGACGACGACGCCCCCGCCCAGCAGGTCGTCACGGCCGGGGCGACCGCGGACCCCGTCAAGGACTACCTCAAGCAGATCGGCAAGGTCGCCCTCCTCAACGCCGAGCAGGAGGTCGAGCTCGCGAAGCGGATCGAGGCCGGTCTCTTCGCGGAGGAGAAGCTGGCCGCCGCCACGAACCTCGAGCCGAAGCTGCGGCGCGAGCTCGAGTGGATCGCCCAGGACGGCCGTCGGGCCAAGAACCACCTCCTCGAGGCCAACCTGCGCCTCGTCGTCTCCCTCGCCAAGCGCTACACCGGCCGAGGGATGCTGTTCCTGGACCTCATCCAGGAGGGCAACCTGGGCCTCATCCGCGCCGTCGAGAAGTTCGACTACACCAAGGGCTACAAGTTCTCGACGTACGCGACGTGGTGGATCCGGCAGGCCATCACCCGTGCGATGGCGGACCAGGCGCGGACGATCCGCATCCCGGTCCACATGGTCGAGGTGATCAACAAGCTGGCCCGGGTGCAGCGGCAGATGCTCCAGGACCTGGGCCGCGAGCCCACTCCCGAAGAGCTCGCCAAGGAGCTCGACATGACCCCGGAGAAGGTCGTCGAGGTCCAGAAGTACGGGCGTGAGCCCATCTCCCTGCACACGCCCCTCGGGGAGGACGGCGACAGCGAGTTCGGCGACCTCATCGAGGACTCCGAGGCCATCGTCCCGGCCGACGCGGTGAGCTTCACGCTCCTGCAGGAGCAGCTGCACCAGGTGCTCGACACCCTCTCGGAGCGCGAGGCGGGGGTCGTCTCCATGCGATTCGGACTCACGGACGGCCAGCCGAAGACCCTCGACGAGATCGGCAAGGTCTACGGCGTGACGCGCGAGCGGATCCGCCAGATCGAGTCCAAGACGATGTCGAAGCTGCGCCACCCGAGCCGCTCGCAGGTCCTGCGCGACTACCTCGACTGAGGTTCCTAGCCGCTGGCGGGTCCGTTCCCAGGTCAGATGCCTTTTCCGGGTGCCTGACACGCTGAGTATGGACCCGCACAGCGCTACTAGTCAAGATATCGCGCTACACTCCTCCTGTGGCGAGACGACCAGCGCACCCCGACCTCGGTTCTCTGCTGCCATCCTGGGAGCTCTCCCTACGGGCTGAGCGCAAGGCAGCGGCCACGGTGAAGTCCTACACCGACGCGGTGCGCGGCTTCCTGACGTACTGCACCGAGGCGGGCGTGCCGGCAGTCATCGACAAGCCCACGGTCAACGGGTTCAGTGCCGCGCTGCTCGAGTCCGGCCGCGAGGCGGCCACCGTCCGATCCCGTCAGCTCGGTCTACGGCGCTTCACCGCGTGGATGGTCGAAGAGGGGGAGATCCCGGCCGACCCCCTCGCCGGGCTCAAGGCGCCCAAGCTCGACGCCAAGGTGATCGAACCCCTGACCGACGACCAGCTCCGGGCGCTGCTCAAGGCGTGCGGCGGGACCGAGATGCGCGACCGCCGAGACGAAGCGCTCGTGCGGTTCATGGTGGAGACCGGGACCAGGGCGGGGGAGACCATCGCGCTCGAGGTCCCCGACGTCGACCTCCTGGCCGGAACCGCCATCGTCCGCCGGGGCAAGGGCGGCAAGGGTCGCATCGTCCCGTTCGGCCCGCAGACGGCCCGCGCCATCGACCGGTACAAGCGCGCCAGGGCCACGCACAGGCTCGCAGGGACGCCCGCGCTGTGGCTGGGGGATCGCGGTAAGGAGTTCTCCTACGACGCGCTACACAAGACGCTCAGAGAGCGCGCCGCCAAGGCCGGGATCACCGGCTTCCACCCGCACCTGCTGCGCCACACTGCCGCGCACCGCTGGCTCGCCGCCGGCGGCTCTGAGGGCGGTCTCATGGCCGTTGCCGGGTGGTCACAGCCGGACATGCTCATGCGCTACACACGGGCGCGTGCCGCCGAGCGAGCCGCCGCCGAAGCTCGCTCGCTGAATCTGGGGGACCTATGAGTGAGGATCCGAACGGGGAAGTGCTGGCCCTCTTGCCGGTCCATTGCGCCCGCTGTGCCAGCAAGTACGGGCGCGGAACGCTTCTCGGAGAGATGAGTCTGTGGCCTGCGGGCCTTGGTGGGGGTTGGCGATGGAATCGGTTCGAGCGGCAGAAGATCTATCCTGACGGGCGCCGGGAAGTCCGCGGAGTGACTTCCGATGCCAAGCGAAGCGGGGGCGCGGAAGCGCGCTGTCGGCGGTGCGGAAGTCGGCCAAGGTTCAAGATATCCACGCTGGCCGAAGCTGCTGAGCGGGCGCGACACGCTGGGGATTCACAGATCTTCGTCTAGGTCGGGCATGTGCGCTATGCTCGCCTCGTCTGAATAACGGTCAGGGCTCAACGTAAGCCGCGAAAGCGCCGCCGCCCTCTCTGCTGAACTTGCACCTAGCCCCGATTTTCCGGGCCAGGCCCAGGGTCAGCCGAGAGGTTGTGCCCAAGATGACCGAAGCTGAACGCAGAATCCGCGCCAGCATCGCAGCTCACGACTCGTGGGCTCAGACGTCAGACCGAAGCGCCCGCACCGCCCCCGCTCGCGCCGCCCTCATGGCGAAGTTCGAGCGCCAGGTCGACCCGGACGGCACCCTGCCGCCCGACGAGCGCGCACGCCGCGCTGAGCACGCCAGGAAGGCCCACTTCGCCCGCCTGGCTCTCAAGTCAGCCCGTGCCCGCCGTCGCTCCCGTGAGGCCGCGAGCGAGGCCGCTGAGGCCGACGCCGAGCTGAGCGCGCTCGGGGGTGGGGCCGTTGCCTGAGCAGACACGAGAAAGCCGCCCCCGGGGCAGTGGGGACGGCATCCTCGAACCAAGAGCTGACGGGCTCACCGACAGTGTGCACCGCGACGGCGCCGGAGAGGTAGCCGCCGCGCCAGCGGCCACCGTCTTCCAGCCGATGCCGGCCCTGAGCCCGGAACAGCTCGACGCGCTACGTCGGGACATCGCCGACCGCGGCGTCGTGGTCCCGGTGGTCATCGACCAGCACGGCCGGGTGCTCGACGGTCACAACCGGAGCCGGATCGCCGCAGGGCTCGGGATCGAGTGTCCCACCGAGACGCGGTACGTCCGCGACGACGACGAGGCCGCAGACCTGGCCGTGACGCTGAACTGCGCGCGCCGGCACCTGAACCGGGAGCAGGTCCGGCACGTCGTCCGTGCCGAGCTCGACCGTCGCCCCGGGGACTCCGACCGGGCGATCGCCCGCCGTGTCGGGTGCTCCCCGAGCACCGTCGGCGCGATCCGCCGCGGGCAGGTGTCCAACTTGGACACCACCATGAGCGCGGCCGAGGCCGCCGACCGCACCGCAGAGATTCGCACCGCGCTCAAGTCGGCCACCGAGGGGCTCCTCGCCCTCGTCATCGAGGCGATGACGAACAACATCTCCGTCGACAGCATCGTCACGGCGTTGACGACGGCGCACAGGTCGATCGTCCGTGAAGGGCGCGACGAGCACGACGTCATCCGCAGGTACGTCTACGACCCCGTCATCGACTACGTCCTCGACCCGGACGTGCAGGCCGCGTGGCGGGCGCAGTGGGACCACGAGACGTTCCAGCCGCTACAGGAGCACGAGAGATCGCACCTACTCCTCGCGCTCGCGGGAGGTGGTCCCCGTGGCTGAGACCTCCTACGCGCTCGACCTCGCCGCGATGCCAC
>NZ_AXCW01000141.1 GCF_000603945.1 Actinotalea ferrariae CF5-4
GCCGTACCGGGGTCGCCGTCGGGGCCGGGCGCGGTGCCGGACCGCCGTCGGTGGACCGTGACGTTCGTGGCCGCCCCGGACGACCTGGCGGCCGACGACGGCGCGCTGGCCGTGACCGTCGACGGCGCCGAGGTCCCTGCGACGGTCGAGCGGCGTCACGCGACCCCGCAGCCGGACGGCCCGGGCGCGCGCCCCACGACGCGCGTCTCGATCACGGTCGACGACGTGCCGACGACCGCGACGCTCGCCGTCTCCGTCGGGGCCGCCCCGCAGGTCCGGCCCAACGACGTCGACCCGCTGGTCTTCTCCGTCCTGGACCGCGCGGAGGTCGAGCACGACGCCAAGGTGCACGCCTACGCCGCCGCGACGGGTGACCGACCCCTCGCCGTCCGCCTGGCCGACCTCCACGCGCTGGACCTGCAGCGTGCCGTCGTCGACGCCGTCACGGAGGTCCTCCTCGCCCGCGCGGACTGACCCGGCCACCCACCCCGACGCCGACCGGCGCGGATGCGGGGGCTGAGGGCAGGCACGCCGGGGATAGGCTCGCCGGCACGTCGGGAGGGGTGTCGTGACGCAGGTCAAGGTGTACGGCCGGGCGGACGTCCTGCGGCCGCTGCGGTCCGCGGTCTCGGACGTCCTGCACTCCGCTGCGGTGGACGTGCTCGGGCTGCCGGAGACCAAGCGCTTCCACCGCTTCTTCCCGATGGACCCCGAGGACTTCCCGACGCCGGACGGCCGCACCGAGCGCTACACGATCGTCGAGGTGCTGCTCTTCGAGGGGCGCACCGTCGAGACGAAGAAGGCCTTCTACGCGCGCCTGTTCACGGACTTCGCAGAGCGGCTGGGCATCGGCCCCGCCGACCTGGAGGTGACCCTCCTCGAGACCCCCCGGCACGACTGGGCGATCCGCGGGGTCGCCGGCGACGACCTGGCCCTGACGTACCGCGTGGAGCAGTGAGCGGCGGTCGTCGGACGCAGGGCTCCTGGACCGACGCGCGCCTGCCGGCACCGGCCTGACCCCGCGCTCTGCGCTCACGAGCCGGCGCCGGCGCCCCGCGGTGACTCACCGGCCGACGGCAGCCGTGGTCAGGGGGCCGCGGTCAGAGGGTGGCGAGCTCGCGCTGGAGGTCCTCCAGGCCGAGCGAGCCGAGGGACAGCGCCGCCGTGTGCCACGCGCGCAGGTCGAACGACTCCCCCGCCGCCTCCCGGCGACGCCGCGCCGCGTCCCGCCCGGCGAGCCACGCCCGCTCGCCGAGCTTGTAGCTGATCGCCTGCCCCGGCCACCCGAGGTACCGGACGATCTCGCTGGCCACGAACGCGTCCGGCGAGCCGCTGCGCTCCCGGAAGAACTCCAGCCCGAGGTCGTGCGTCCACCGCTCGCCGGGCCGGAAGGGGGCGCCGTCGGGGATCCGCAGCCCGAGGTGCATGCCGATGTCGACGACGACGCGCACCGCCCGCATCCGCTGCCCGTCGAGGTAGCCGAGGCGGGCGCCCGCGTCGGGCAGGTACCCGAGCTCGTCCATGAGGCGCTCGGCGTACAGGGCCCAGCCCTCGGTGGTCGCGGGGATCGACCCGATGCTCACCTGGAACCGGGACAGCTCCGCCGCGCGGTACGCCCACTGGCCCAGCTGCAGGTGATGGCCGGGGACGCCCTCGTGGTACCAGGTGCTGATGAGGTCCCAGGTGGGGAAGCGGGTCCGGCCCAGCGTCGGCAGCCAGGTGCGGCCCGGCCGGGAGAAGTCGAGCGACGGGCGCGTGTAGTACGGCGCGGCGGCGGCCCCGGGGGGCGCGATCATCGCCTCGACACGGCGCACCGGGTCGGCGACGTCGACGACGCTCCCGTCCAGCTCGGCGATCGCGCGGTCCATCATCGCCTGGAGCCAGACGCGGACCTCCTCCACGCCCTCGACCGCCTCGCCGTGCTCGTCGAGGTGCTCGAACGCCTCGGCCACGCTCCCGCCCGGCAGCACCCGCTCGGCCTCGCGCGTCATCTCGTCCTCGATGCGCGCGAGCTCCTCCCAGCCCCAGGCGTACGCCTCGTCCGGGTCCAGGTGCGCGCCGAGGTGGCCGCGCGCCGCGAGGAGGTACCGGTCGCGGCCGACGCCGTCCGGCACGCCGTCGGCGGCCGGGAGGTAGGTGGTCCGCAGCCAGTCGCGCAGCGCCGCGACGCCGTCGGCCGCCGACGACGCCGCCCGGTCCAGGTCGGCGTGCAGGGCGTCGGGCCCGTCCGCGGCGAAGGTCGCGTGCCAGCCGGGCGCGTCGCCGTCGGGCAGCCACGCGTCGAGCTGCGCCACGACGGCCTCGACCTGCCGGGGGGCGCTGACCGCCCCGGTGGCGAGCCCGGCCTCGAGGGACGCCCGGTACGAGGCGGCGGACTCGGGCACGCGGGCCATGCGCCGGGCGATCACGGCCCAGTCGTCGTCGGTCGCCGTCGGCATGAGCAGGAAGATCGACTGGAGCTGCTGGACGGGGGAGCCGATGGGGCGCAGCGTGGCGAGGTCCTCGTGCGCGTCGTGGAGCAGCAGGGCGGCGCCGAGGCGCTCGGCGAGCAGGGTGGCGCAGCGCCGGTCGTCGTCCCCGCGGACGTGGGCGCCGTCGAGGCGGGCGAGCGCGGCGCGGGCCTGCGTGGCGCGCTCGGCGAGCGCGTCGGGCGACAGGTCGGGCATGCGGTCGTCGCCGGGGCGGATGCCCAGGGCCGTGCCGATGCCCGGGTCGAGGTCCGCGAGCGTCTCGACCCACCGGTCCGCGACCTCGCGGGCGGTGGGCTGCACGGGGGCGGTCGGCTGCACGGGGGCGGTGGCGTCAGGCGTGCGCGCGTCGTCGCTCATGGAACAGCACGCTAACCGGGGCCGGCGACCGACGCCCGCGCCCGCGCGACACCACGAGATCGGCACCTCCCGTCGAGATCGGTCGCTGTACGTGCCGATCTCGGGGCGAACTGCCGAGTTCGCGGTGGAGGTCGGGGCGGCGCACCGGTGACTCGTCGGCCTCCAGCAGGGCTCAGGGGGCCGGGGCCGGCAGGGGTGCGCCGGTGCGCCGCGGGGTGGGGCAGAGGACCTGGCCCCGCAGGCGGAAGACGAGCGCGCCCGCCGTGAGCAGCAGGGCCACCGCCGCGAGGTAGGGCTGCACCGGCGCGAACGACGTCAGGGCGCCGGAGTAGCCGAGCGCGAGGAGGGCGATCTTGTTGCAGACCGGGCACCCGACGGCGAACCACGCGAGGACCCCGCCGGCCATGGCGACCTTGCTGGTGGTGTCGACCGGGGCGTCGTCGTCGGCCTCGGCGGCAGAACGGTCGTCGTCACCGCCCGGACCGGCACCGGGCCCCGTCCGCTGCGGCGCCGAAGGCCGGACGTACGTGGCCGCGAGCATGCCTGCCAGCACGGCCGACGCGATCCAGACCGGGTAGTTCCACGCGACGACGGCGATCTCCCGACCGAACACCGGGTTGGGGATGAGCACGGTCGGGACGCCCAGCAGCAGCGCGAACGCGACGGCGAAGAGCACCGCCGCCCCGACCTGCCGCGGGGTCCAGGTGCGCAGCGCGATCCCGACCGCCCGGGTCGTGCGCACCACCTCCGGTCCCACGCGGCCGACGACGCCGCCCGGTGCCGGCCGGCCGACGGCGCCGCTCACGCCGCCTCGACGGGCAGGCCGGCCTTCACGGCGGAGGTGGCGTACGTGTCGTTGATCGCCACCACGCGCCGGCCCGTCGCGGCGATGAGCGAGGACGCGATCGAGGACCGGTAGCCGGACGCGCAGTGCACCCAGATCTCGCCGTCGGGCAGCTCGTCCATGCGCTTCAGCAGGTCGTGCAGCGGGATGTGCAGGACCCCGATCAGGTGACCGTCGCGCCACTCGTTGACCCGGCGGACGTCGAGCACGGTCACCTCGCGGTGGTGGCGCACCTGCGCGAGGTCGGCGAAGGTCGCCGTCGGCAGGGTGGCGAGGGGCTCGTCGGTCCACTCCTCCGGTCGGCCGGTGGCCTGCGCGGCGGGCCGGTCGATGCCGATCCGGACCAGCTCGCGTTGCGCCTCGGCGACCTGCTCGGGGGTGTCGGCGAGCAGGGTCACCGGGGTGCCCCACGGGATGAGCCAGCCGAGGTAGGTGGAGAACTGCCCGTCCAGGCCCATGTTGATCGTGCGCGGGACGTGGCCGGCCGCGAACGCGGTGCGGTGACGCAGGTCGACGAGCCACTCCCCCGCCTCCAGACGACGGCGCAGCTCGTCCTTGTCGGCGCGCCGCGGTGCGCTGAGGTCCGCTGCGGACGGTCCGGCGGCGTTGGCCGGGCCCATGTGCACGTAGTAGGCCGGGTAGGCGTCCAGCCCCGCGATGACGCTCGCGACGTAGTCCTCCTCGTCCTGGCTCAGGACGGGGTTGACCCGGCGCTCGCGGCCGATCGTGGAGGAGTCGGTGCTCTCGCCCGCGGAGGTCGCGGCGCAGAACGAGCCGAACCCGTGGGTCGGCATGACGACCGTCTCGTCCGGCAGCGTCGCGAGCGTGCGGGCGGACCGGTACTGGTGGCGGGCGAGCTCGTGCTTGTGCTCCTCGCCCAGGAGGTCGGGGCGCCCGGTCGAGCCGAACAGCAGGGAGCCGCCGGAGAAGACGACGGGCTCGTCGCCCTCGAGGACGTAGGAGAGGTGGGTGTAGGTGTGGCCGGGCGTGTGGACGGCGCGGACGTGCAGCGCGGGGCTCACCTCGACGACGTCGCCGTCGCGGATCTCGTCGCGCTCGTAGCTGACGGGGTCGTCGGCGTTGACGTGGTAGCGCGCGCCGACCTGCTGGGCGAGCGCGTAGCCGCCGGTGACGTAGTCGTTGTGGATGTGCGTCTCGAAGACGTCGGTGATGCGGACGCCGTGCTCCCGGGAGAGGGCGAGCACCCGGTCGATGTCCCGCTGCGGGTCGACGACGAAGGCGACCTCGCCGTCGTGGACGACGTAGCTGCGGTCGCCCAGGCTCGGGGTGGCGATGGGGATGATCGTGATGGCCATGGGTGGGTCTCCTCGGGCTCAGGCGTGGGCGTCGGTGACGGTGCCGGTCTCGGTGCCGCTCTCCGTGCCGGTGATGACGGCGCGGCCGGACGCGACCCAGGCCTCGGTGCCGCCGCGGACGGAGTGCGCGTCGTACCCGTGCGGGCGGAGGGCGGTGGTGACCTGCAGGCTCCGGTTCCCGGTGCGGCAGACGAGGTAGAGCGGTCGGTCCGTGGGCAGCTCGCCGACGCGGGCGCCGAGCTGGGACATCGGGAGCAGGACCGCGCCGGGGACGTGCCCGGCGACGTACTCCTGCGGCTCCCGGACGTCGACGACGTACGCGCCCTCGGTGGGCGCAGCGGCGAGCTGCTCGATGGTCACTTCCGACATCAGGGTCGTCCCTCCTCGGGGTGCGGCTTGTCTGACAATACCCCAGGGGGTATGTTTTCCTCAACCCCACGAACCGAAGGAGAACTCCTGTGTGCAGCCCCGCTCGATGCTCCGCCTGCGGCAAGGTGACCTGGTCCGGGTGCGGCCAGCACGTCGACGCCGTCTTCGCTGCCGTCCCGACGGCGCAGCGGTGCACCTGCCGCTGACCCCGCCCTCCGCGCAGTCCGGTGGCCCCCGGACGAAGGGTTTGTCGCGCCTGGGGCGACGAACGCTTCGTGCGGGGGCTGACCGACGACGCGCCGACCGGCGACGACTCCTCGTCGGCCTCGCGGCCGCGCCGCTGCTGTTCCTCGCCTACGCCGGCCTGGGCGGCGCCCTCACCTCCGCGCCGGGGCCCGCCTGGCTCGTCGTCGTCGGCGCCGTGGCGTTCGCCGGCGCAGCCGTGCTCGCCGACTACGTGCCGCGCGCCGGGCAGCGCGTCCGGGACGCCGTCGGGTGCGCCCCCTGCGCGGCGATGCCCGTCCTGACCACCGTCGGCGCGGGCCTGCTCATCGCCTCCGCGCCCGGGAGCACGCCGATGGCGCTGGCCGCCCTGTCGATCGTCGCCTTCGGGCTCGTCCAGCGCCGCGGCGCACCGGTCGCCGCCTGCTCGACGAGCTGAAGCGCCGACGACGGCGCCTGGGTCGGATTGGGTCCTGCGCTCGCCACGGGCTATCCTCACCGGCGAGGTAGCGTGTCCGAGCGGCCTAAGGAGCACGCCTCGAAAGCGTGTGTGGGTGAAAGTCCACCGTGGGTTCAAATCCCACCGCTACCGCCATGGGGTTCTGACACAACTCAGGACCGTCGAGTGACACAACCCCCCTACGGGGCGCCGCGAGGCGCTACGTAGGGGGGTTCGTCACGTTCCGGTGGCCTCAACCCGTTACGGAGGGGCGCGGTCGCTCCGCCCTGGTCACCGCGCCGGCTGCGCGCGGGCGACCGGGGGCCGTGGACGGACCCGGGGGGCACGCCGAGTGGCCCGCGGGCGCTGGCCGGCGGGCTCGTGGTTCTCGGTGGGTTGTGCTGGGCTCAGGCGGCGATGGGGGGCGCGGTGCTGCCGAGCAGCCCGGGCACGGTCAACTCGGGCATCAGGTCCTCGTCGGGCGCCAGGAGCACGTCGGTGCTCTGGAAGCCTGTCCGCTTCGCCCAACGACGGACGATCCGGAGGTTGTGGTGGACGAGCACGCTAGCGAGCAGCAACGCCGAGGGAACAAGTCCGACGATGCGGGTCCAGCCGCGTTGGACGCGCTCGCCGTCGCTGTCCTTGGCCTGGATGCGCCCAAAGGCGCCTTCGACAGCGCTGCGGAGTGCGTAGGTGATGATCCACTCGTAAGATCCCCAGCGCTCACGCTGTCCGAGCTTGCTGCTCAGGGAGGCCGGGATCACGATGGTGGCCTGCTGGAACACCTTGGTCCGGCGCTGCGCGGCCGTCGCAAGGTGCCTGTTGAACGTGGGCTGCTTGAACTGTCGGCTGCCGTCGGGACGCATCGCGGTGTTCGGCCTGAGTGCGTACTGCCCGAGCTCCTCCTGAAGGGCTAGGAAGTCCTCCAACGCGGCAATCGCTCGGCGGTACTTGGCCTTCTTCTTCTCGCTCGCGCGCTTGCGCGGGGGTTTCACCACCAGCTTCGCTGGTACGGGAATGTTGTGAAGCCTCTTCGGTGTCCAGGGGGCGTACGGCCACCCGTCAATCATGAGCACGCCGGTCGCGAGGTCTTTGCGCGCTCCTCGATCTTGTGGGTGCAGGTCGAACACCTGCTCGATCCCGCGAGCGCGCAGTTCGTCGGCCCACGTCTCGGTCGTCCACCTGGAGAAGCCACGGTCGACGACCAGTCGCGGCGTGGGGTTGCCGATCTCCTGGTAGGCATCGAGCAGGCGCACAGTCGGGGCGGCCTTCATGTATCCGCCTGGCACGAGCGCGAACGCCTGGAACAGGTGCAGACCCCCGAAGGGTCCCTCGGGTGCGTGAACGCCGACCCCACCGATGATCTGGTATCCGAAGACGCGGCGTGACCCCTTCTGGTGCGTGCGGGTGCAGTAGTCCCAGCGGCCATCCGGGTCGTGTGAGCGGCTCGTCTGGCGTGCGAAGGCGCTGGTGTCCGGCTGGTAGTCAGCTTCGTGCTTGCTGCTGGGCAGGCTGTTGACGGGCCGGGCCGCGGTGGCGAAACCGCTGGCGTCCAGTGCCAGCGTCGACGCTGCCGGAACGTCAAGGGGGCGGGAGGCGGCGATGAGCCTGTTCATCGCCGTGATGAAGTCACGTTCCCGGGCCGCGCGTTCTTCGGCACTGAGGGGGGTGCTGTTGTTCGGGTCGATGGTGGACCCGTTCGGGCGCGTGGTCCGGGCCGTGTGTGGGGAGTAGTCGTACAGGTCAGCGATGCGGTGGAACAGGTATCGGATCTGCCGGTAGGTCACCGTGCGG
The DNA here is from genome assembly GCF_000603945.1 of Actinotalea ferrariae CF5-4. Taxonomy (GTDB): domain Bacteria; phylum Actinomycetota; class Actinomycetes; order Actinomycetales; family Cellulomonadaceae; genus Actinotalea; species Actinotalea ferrariae. The sequence goes on from NZ_AXCW01000141.1 coordinate 7,813, forward strand.
GTCACGTTCCGCGCCGTCCACCGCGTCCCGATGGCGTACTGGGTGCTGCTGCCGAGGTAGTCGGTCAACAGGTTGTGGATCTCCAGGAAGGTGGCCGTCCGGAAAAGCCGACCGTGCACGACGATGCACGCGGCCAGGAGCGCCTCGACGGACAACTGCCGGGGTGCACCGCTGCGCCCGGGGCGCAGGCGCTGCTCCAACTCCGGCCCTAGACCGCTGCGGCGGACGACCTCCAGGGCGCGCCGGAACTCGTTGTCCAGCTTCATCGTCCCGCCTCCGGCAGCGAGGCGTCCTCGACGGTACGGACGGCGGCGAGCGCGCCCCGGACCTCCAGTTCGGACGGCGCAGGGCACAGCGGGAGCAAGTCCACCAAGGTGCGCGCGGAACGCAGCCCGGCCAGGCGCAGCACGGTCGGCAGCGGCACCGCGGTGTTCATCACCGCGAAGAGCCACGTCGTGCGCAGCCGGCGGGCGTCCACGTCGACGGTGCCGCTGGCGGTGACGAACTGCCGGCGTACCGCGTCGGTGGCGTTGTGCCGGTCGGCCTTGCGGCCGATCACGAGCGCCTCAGGATCCATTCCCTCGCTCAGGGCCATGGCTCGCCGCACCAGCGGTTCGTACTGAGTCCGGACCGGCACGGTGCGCGGCGAGCGCCCGCGGACGCTCACCTCGAGGTAGGGCAGGCCGTCGGAACCGGTCCTCTCGCACAGGTCGCACAGCCGGATCGACCGGAGGTCTTCGGGGGACAGCCCGGCCCCCAGGGTCAGTCCGATGAGGTAGCAGGCGTTGCGGGTCTTGACGTCGGTGGGCTGGGCGAGGGCGAGCTCGGCGTAGGCCGCGCACTCCTCGGGGCTGTACGGCGCGGCCACCGGAGTGTGACGCACGACGTGGTGCAGGGGGTCCGCTTCCAGGGACCGCAGGCACCGTCTCAGGACCGACCGCTCGGTCGCCGCGCTCGCCGCCGGCGTGCCGTCGCTGAGGGTGCGTTGCACGTACGCCTCGTGCAAGGGAGACCGCAGGAGCTCCTCGGCGGTCGGTGGCATGGCGGGGTTCTTCCGCTCGGGCAGGCTCCAGACCCAGACCAGGAAGGCGACGACGATCGTCGCGGCGTTGCGGGCGGAGACCTCCGACGGGGGTTTGTAGCCGACGACCAGTCGCTGCACAAGCGACCGCAGAGGCTCCCACTGCTCGTCGTCGAGGTCCTGCGGGCGGTAGCGGCTGATCGCCTCACGGACCTGTGGGAGGAGGTCGTCCGCGGACGGGTCGTCGGCCAGGGTGGCACCCTGGGTCGCACGACGGTGAGCCGCCCGGTCAGCCTTCAGACGTGCCTGCGCCTGGCGTTCGGACGGGCGCTTCGGCTTCGGCTTGGTCTTCGAGGTTGCTCGGGTCTGGACCAGCTCCTCACTGAGGTCGGTGTCAACGGCCTGCAGGTAGGCCGCCAGGACGGTGGGTTCCAAGACCACCGTGCCCGCGTCTTGGGTGGAGACAGTGGCCAGCAGCGACGCGACGAGGCCTCGCAGTCGGGACTCCGTCACCACCCGCCCGGTGGCGCCCTCCAGCACGAGCGCGAAGGTCGCAACGGACAGGCCGGCGCAGGCGTCGTAGACCCGGCCGACCTTGCGGATCGGCGAGGTGTGGCGGCGACCGGTGCCCGGTCGCCTCTGGACCGAGATCCCGAACGCCGCGCGTTGCGCGGCACGCAGGGCGGCAAGAACCCTGCCGCTGCCCGCGCCGCTGCCCTGACCGGCGGCGCATTGAGCGATGGCCCTCTCGTTCAGCAGCCCACGGAAGTCCGGGGCCGCCGTCCGGTCCCATCCGCAGGGTCCCGCCAGGAAGGTGGACACGGCGGCGCAGAGGTCGTGCGCCTCCCGGCGCGACATGGGCCCAGCGGCCATGACCAGGGTCTTGAGCGGTCCCTCGGCGAGCGACCAGTCGCCGCCCAGGACGAGGCTGGAGCGGTACTGCGCGACGTACCGGCTGACGGCTTCGGGGGTCTCCATGAACGCACTGGTTCCGGCCGTCGAGCACCGCGCAGTCGTCGCACACCACCTGGGAGATGAGCCCGCGGCAAGCCTCTTGCGGTCGGGTGCGTCGCACCAACGGCTGCCGGTGAGCACTCCGGTGCTCCGCACCACCGGCGGCACCCGCCGACCGGGGTGTCCAACCCATGGAGGACTCCATGTCCGCACACCGCAGCACCCGCAAGCACCGGTCCAACCAGCAGTCCCGCCTCTCGGCACTGCTGGAGCGTCGGGACCAGCTCGGCGCTGACTGGGCCGAGCGCGTCTCCCACGGCCTCCAGGGCGTCGGTGAGCTCACCGAAGAGCTCATGGTCACCGAGTGGGCCCTGACCGAGGGCTGGCCCCACCTCAGCGAGGCCTGGCTCATCCAGTGGGTCCAGGCCGACGCCCGCAAGCTTCACGACCCGGACAGCAACGACCGGACGGACTGCAGGTACTGCACCCAGGCGCGACAGCAGGCCAGCGCCTGAACCGGCTGCGGGGCGAGGTCTCGGACCTCGCCCCGCAGTTGCTGGATCTGGCTGCAGCGCGCCCGAGAGCCAGGCAACGGCGGCTCCTCGAAGTGATCGAGGAGCCGCCGTGGCGTGTCAACGCAGGAAGGCGGGGACCGGTACCCCATCCAGCGTGAGCGCCGGGCGGACCAGACGCCGAGTCTCGGCCACCTGCTCAGGCGTGGAGGGACCGGCTCCGGCCCTCCACGTCGCCCCGCAGGTGCAGCCAGGGACGGGGCAGAGGACAAGTCCTGCCGGAACCGGCCCCTCGATGATCAGGACCATCTGATGATCGTCCATGTCGTGACGGCACAGGCGGCAGGCGCTGCCAGGAGCGATGGGTGCTGGGCTTGGTTGAGTGCTCATGCCCGGCACGGTGGGCGCGAGCAGTCTGGACGCAAGTGGGGCCTGTCCCCGGATCCTGGACA
>NZ_AXCW01000142.1 GCF_000603945.1 Actinotalea ferrariae CF5-4
GAGAAGCACGTCGCCGCGGTGCTGCGGAAGACGGGGACGTCGAGCCGCACGGGCGCCGTCGTCGTCGCGCTGCGGAAGGGCTGGCTGGCGGCCTGACGGCGGCCGGCCCGGTCCGACGATGCCGCCGGAAGATGGGGGATCTCCCCCATCCGCCCGCGCGCCTGCTCGGGATTGACTGGCAGGAGCCGGCGCACCGACGCGACCGGCTGACCAGCGAGGAGGCCCCATGCCTGTGGTGCCCTTGAAGGAGATCCTGGACCGCGCCTTCGCGGAGCGGTACGGGGTCGCGGCGATCAACATCGTGGACGACCTGAGCATCGAGGCGGTCGTCGCGGCGGCGGTGGAGGAGAACGCCCCGGTCATCCTGCAGACCTCGGTCAAGACCGTGAAGCAGTACGGCAGCACGCCGCTGTACGACATCGTGCGCACGCTCGTCGCGGACGCGCCCGTGCCTGTGGCGCTGCACCTGGACCACTGCCCCGACCGGGCGGTGATCTCGGACTGCCTGGCCCGGGGGTGGAACTCCGTGCTGTTCGACGCCCACGAGCTCGACGTCGCCGAGAACCTGCGGCAGACGACGGAGGTCGTCGCCGAGGCCCGGCGCACCGGCGCGCACGTCGAGGGCGAGATCGAGGGCATCCAGGGCGTCGAGGACGGCATCGGCTCCGACGACGCCCCCACGATCCAGAGCCTCGAGGTCGCCGTCGACTTCATCCAGCGCACCGGCGTCGACTGCTTCGCGCCGGCCATCGGCAACGCGCACGGCCAGTACAAGGCCGCGCCGGTCCTCGACCACGAGCGGGTCACGGCGCTGGTCGAGGCGACCGGGATCCCGATGGCGCTGCACGGCGGGACCGGGCTGTCCGACGACCAGTTCCGCGACCTCGTCGCGCGCGGCTGCGCGAAGGTCAACATCTCCACCGCGCTCAAGGAGGCCTACATGAAGTCGGCCCTGGAGTTCCTCGAGGGGGCGCGCGAGAAGAACAAGTGGGACCCGCCGTCGCTGTTCAAGCACCAGCGCGGCGCGGTCATGGAGATGGCCCGGCACCACATCCAGCTCTTCGGCTCCTCGGGGCGTGCGTGGTGACGGCGCTGATCTTCGACTGCGACGGCGTCCTCGGCGACACCGAGCGGTACGGGCACCTCCCCGCGTTCAACCGCACCTTCGACGAGCTCGGCCTGCCCGTGCGGTGGAGCGAGGAGGAGTACGGGGAGAAGCTGAGGATCGGCGGGGGCAAGGAGCGCATGGCGAGCCTCTTCGCGGACCCGGCGTTCGTGGCCGAGGCCGGCATCCCCGACGACGACGCCGCGCGGAAGGACCTCCTGGCCCAGTGGCACCGCGCGAAGACGGCGGCGTTCACCGAGCTGGTCGGCTCCGGGGGCGTGCCGGCGCGGCCGGGCATCGCGCGGGTCATCACCGAGGCGCTCGACGCCGGCTGGACGGTGGCGGTCGCGTCGACCTCCGCGGAGCCGTCCGTGCGGGCGGTGCTCGAGCACGCCGTCGGCGCGGAGGTCGCGGCGCGGGTGCCCGTGTTCGCGGGGGACGTCGTCCCCGCCAAGAAGCCGGACCCCGGCATCTACCTGCTCGCGCTCGAGGAGCTCGGGCTGGACCGGGACGAGACGGTCGTCGTCGAGGACTCCCGCAACGGGCTGCTCGCCGCGACGCGCGCCGGGCTGCGGTGCGTCGTCACCGTCAACGGGTACACGCGCGAGGAGGACTTCGCCGAGGCCGCGCTCGTGGTGTCGGACCTCGGGGACCCGGACGGCGACGCCGTCGAGGTGCTCGCCGACCGAGTGCCCGTGGGTGTCGGTCACCACGTCACCCTCGCGGACCTGGAGGCGGTCCTGGCCGCCCCGGCCCCGCCCGCCCCGGCCCCGGGGCACCCCGCGACAGGGGAGGTCGAGGACCCCGGAGACCCCGGACAACCGAGAGAAGGAGGTGCCGCGTGAGCGGTCAGCAGGAGGTGGAGCTGGTCGTCCGGACGATCGCCCAGACCGCCGTCGACAACGAGAAGTACTTCGGTGACCTGGACGCCGTCGTCGGCGACGGGGACTTCGGGTACTCCCTGGCGCGCGGCTTCGAGAAGGTGCTCGAGGGCTGGGACGACCTGGACCGGTCCGCCCCCGGGACGTTCCTCAAGAAGGTCGGGATCGTCATCTCCTCCCGGATCGGCGGCACGTCCGGGCCGATCTGGGGAACCGCGTTCCTGCGGGCCGGCGCGACCCTGGGCGACGCCCAGGAGGTGACGGGGGAGCAGGTGGCCGCCGCCCTGCGGGCCGCCGCCGAGGGCATCAAGGCCCGCGGCAACTCCGACGTGGGCGACAAGACGCTCCTGGACGTGCTGGTCCCGCTCGCGGACCGGCTCGAGCAGGAGGTGCAGGCGGGCAGCGATGCCCGGACGACCCTCGAGGCGCTGTCGACGACGGCGCGCGAGGCAGCCGAGGCGACGAAGGACATGATCGCCAAGCGGGGACGCGCGTCCTACACGGGCGAGCGCAGCAGAGGTTCCGTGGACGCCGGGGCGATGGCGCTCGCGGTGATCGTCGAGCAGGTCGACCAGGCCTGGCAGAGAGAGGCGCTTCGATGAAGAAGTTCGTCAACGACCCCAAGCAGTTCGTGCCCGAGATGCTGCGCGGCATCGCGCTGGCCAACCCGGACACGCTCACGTACGTCCCCGAGTACAACCTGATCATGCGGTCCGACGCGCCGCGCGAGGACAAGGTGTCGATCGTCCAGGGCTCCGGCTCGGGTCACGAGCCGGCCCACGTCATGATCGTCGGCAAGGGCATGCTCGACGCCGCCTGCCCCGGCGACGTCTTCGCGGCGCCGCCGATGGACTACGTGTACGAGACGGCGAAGCGGCTCGCGAGCCCCAAGGGCGTGCTGCTGCTGGTCAACAACTACACGGGCGACCGCATGGCGTTCGACATGGGCAAGGAGATGGCCGAGGCCGAGGGCATCGACGTCCGCATCCTCATGATCGACGACGACGTCGCGGTGAAGGACTCGACCTACACGATCGGCCGCCGCGGCGTCGCGGGGAACTTCTTCGTGATCAAGGCCGTGGGTGCGGCGTCGGAGCAGGGCGCCGACATGGACGAGCTCGTGCGGATCGGCGAGAAGGTCAACTCCGTGACGCGGACCATGGGCGTCGCGCTCACCGCGTGCACGCCGCCCGCGAAGGGCTCGCCGCTCTTCGAGCTCGGTGAGGACGAGATGGAGCTCGGCGTCGGCATCCACGGCGAGCCCGGCCGTGAGCGGCGCAAGCTGGTCAGCGCCGACGAGATCGTGGACGAGCTGCTCGAGGCGGTCGTCACGGACCTGCCGTTCTCCTCGGGTGACCGCGTGGCGCTGATGATCAACGGACTGGGCGGGACGCCGATCAGCGAGCTCTACATCCTGTTCGGCCGCGCGCACGACCAGCTGGCCGAGAAGGGCATCACGGTCGCGCGCAGCTACGTCAACGAGTACTGCACCTCGCTGGACATGGCCGGTGCGTCGGTGACGCTGGTCAAGCTCGACGACGAGATCGAGGGCCTGCTCGCCGCCCCCGCGGAGGCCGCGATCCGCGTCTTCTGACGGCCCCTCCCGCCGAGTCCGCCGGTCCACGTCCGCTCCGCCTGGTGCACCAGGCGGTCCGGCGTCGGACCGGCGGACTCGACGGTGTCCGGCCGTAGAGTCGGGGCCATGAGCGCGAAGGAGGAGCGGCGGCCGCTCAAGAAGGGCCGTGGGTTCACGCTCGGCATGCTGCTGGGCTTCGGGGGTGGCCTGCTGGTCGGGTGGCTCACGGGCGAGCTGCTGTTCGGCGCGGGGGTGGGCCTCGGCGTCGGCCTCGCGCTCGGGGCGTTCCTGGAGGACCTGCTCGCCGAGCGCTGAGGTGAGGGCCGCTGTCCTCCGTGCTCCGTCGCGGGGCGGAGCCGTCCGCCCCGGTCCACCCCCTACGGTCGCTGCATGAGCACGGGGGACGGTCAGGCAGGGCGTGGCGTCGGGGCAGCGGACTGGCGACCGGGATCGCCATCGGCCTCGGCGTCGGAGGGTTGCTGGCGGTCGCCGTCGACCAGGTCGGATTCGTCGGCACCGGGCTGGTCCTGGGCGTCGCGATCGGCGCGGCCCTGGAGGCCCGGAGCGCCTCGGACGACCCGTCGGCGGAGCCGTCCCCCGACGGCGAGCCCTGATGCCTGGGAACGTCGTCGGACAAGCCCTTCACGTCGCAGGTCGTCCGGGGTCGAACGGCGATCAGGGGGCTCGTCAGCGCAGGTCGCCGTCCCCGAGCTCCCGGACCTCCTGCCCGCAGCGGCAGGCCGCCGCGATCTTGGCTGCCCAGACGAGCGCGTCCTCCCGGCTCACGCCGCTCCTCCGCGGGAGGTCGCCTCGGCCCCGTCCGCCGCCGCCTCGAGCGCCGCTATGTCGATCTTGACCATCGTCAGCAGCGCCTGCATGGCCCGGGCGTAGCGCTCCGGGTCCTGCGCCATGTCCTCCAGGCCCTTCGGGGTCACCTGCCACGAGAACCCGTACCTGTCCTTGAGCCAGCCGCACTGGACCTCCTGGCCGCCGTCGGCGAGCAGGGCGTCCCAGACGCGGTCGAGCTCCGCCTGGTCCTCGACCGTCGCGACGAGGGACACGGCCTCGGAGAAGGTGAAGAGGGGTCCCCCGTTGAGCGCCTGGACCTCGACGCCGTCGAGCTCGAAGGTGACGAGCATGACGCTGCCGGCGGGGCCGGGTGCGCCCTCCGGGTAGGGGATGGTGCTGGTGATCCGGGAGTTCGGGAAGACGGAGCAGTAGAAGGCCGCGGCCTCCTCGGCCTGGGAGTCGAACCACAGGCACGGTGCGATGGAGCTCATGGTGGTGGCCTCTCGGTGGGACCCGGCGACGCCGGGCGCGGGACGGGTTGGGGGCGACGGTCAGTCGCGAGCCGGCTGCAGGTGCAGCGCGGTGATGCCGCACGCGAAGGTCGTGGCGCCGACGGTGCGGAGGCGGGTGCGGGTCCCCTGGGGGAACACGGGCATCCCGGTGCCGATGGCCGTGGGGTTGAGGAACAGGTGGGCGTCGTCGACCAGGCCCTCCGCCAGGAGGCTGCGGACGAGCTCCCCGCCGCCGTAGGCGATGAGGTCGCCGCCCTCGGCCTCCTTGAGGGCGCGCACGGCGTCGAGCGAGTCGACGACGGTCGCGTTCTCCCAGGGCGAGGTCGTCAGCGTCCGCGAGACGACGACGCGCGGCGTCCGGTTCATCCAGTCGACCGACTCCTTCGGCTCGTCCGCCGGCTCGGCGGCCCAGTGCGGGATGAAGCCCTCCGCGAGGTGCCGGCCCAGGACGATCGTGTCGACCGGCGCCATGATCCCGTCGATGTACGTACCGACGTCGTCCGTCCAGGGGAAGGTCATCCAGTCCATCTCGCCCCCGGGTCCGGCCATGAAGCCGTCGAGCGTGGTCTGGGTCTGCAGCACGAGCCTGCGCACGGGCACTCTCCTCTCCGACGGGCCGGTCAGCCCATGCCCTCCATGTACACGACCTCCCAGACGTGGCCGTCCGGGTCGGTGACGCTGTGCCCGTACATCCCCTCCTCCGTGTACGGCCGGCGGGCCTTCCCGCCGTGCGCGACGGCGCGCTCGACGAACTGGTCGACCTCCTCGCGGCTCGACGCCGAGAGCGCGTTGAGCACCTCGGTGGTGCTGTGCGCGTCGGCGACCTGCGTCCCCTGGAGGAAGTCCTCGAAGCGCGGGCGCTCGAGGAGCATGACCACGATCTGGTCCGAGACCACGATGGCGGTCACCTGCTCGTCGGAGAACTGCTCGTTCACGGTGAACCCGAGACCGGTGTAGAACGCACGCGACACGGTCACGTCGCTCACCGGCAGGTTCACGAAGATCATGCGGTTCACGGGACTCCCCCTCCTGTCGTGGCCCCGGTGCGGAGCCTCTCGCCCGGTACTGACACGCGCCGCCGTCGGAACTCATCGGCCCCCGGTCGGACGGGATGCCTAGGCTGCGGGGATGGCCACCGTCCTCCTCGTCCGGCACGGGCGCACCACCGCGAACACCGCCGGCGTCCTGGCCGGCCGAGCCCCGGGCGTGCTGCTCGACGACGTCGGGAGCGGCCAGGCGGACCGCGCCGGGGAGCGCCTTGCCGGCGTGCGGCTGGCCGGCGTCGTGTCGAGCCCGCTGGAGCGCTGCCGGCAGACCGCCCAGGCGCTCCTGGACCGGCAGGCGGACGCCCCGGCGATGACGGTCGACGACGCCCTCACCGAGTGCGACTACGGGCAGTGGCAGGGGCGGTCGCTCGGGGACCTGGCCACGGAGCCCCTGTGGTCGGTCGTCCAGACGCACCCCTCGGCCGTCGTCTTCCCCGGCGGGGAGGCGATGGCGGGGATGCAGGCCCGGGCGGTGGCAGCGGTCCGCCGGCACGACGCGGCGGTCGAGGCGGCGCACGGGCCGACCGCCGTCTGGGCCGTGGTCAGCCACGGCGACGTGATCAAGGCCGTCCTCGCCGACGCCCTCGGCCTGCACCTGGACCTCTTCCAGCGCCTCAACGTCGGCCCGGCGTCGGTCTCGGTCGTGCGGTACGGGACCAGCCGGCCCGACGTCGTCGCCGTGAACACCGACGCGGGCGACCTCGCCTGGCTCGCGGCGGCGGCCCCGGTCGGCGACGCAGCGGTCGGTGGCGGGGCCGGGCACACCACGACCGCCGACGGCGCCCCGGGCCGCCCCTCAGGTCACCCCTCGTAGACTGCGGACATGCCCGACAGGCCCGACATCGTCCACGAGTTCGACTGGCCGGACCGCGTCGTCGTCGGCACCGTCGGCCGGCCGGGCGAGCGCACCTTCTACCTGCAGGCGCGCACGGGCGCCCGGTCCATCGGCGTCGTGCTGGAGAAGGAGCAGTCCGCGATGCTCGCGGAGCGCATCGACCAGCTCCTGGACGCGCTCTCGGCCGACCCGGCCAGCGGGGTCAGCGTCCCGGCGCGGGCGCCCGTCGAGCTCATCGACGACGACCCGCTCGACCAGCCCGTGGAGGAGCAGTTCCGGGTCGGGACGATGCGTCTGAGCTGGGACCCGCGGACCGCGCAGGTGGTCCTCGAGGCCTACCCCCTGCCGCTCCCGCAGGACGAGGACGAGGACGACGACGGCCCCGAGCCCGACGACGACGGTCCGGACGAGATGCTGCTCCTGCGCATCCCGGTCGGGACGGCCCGCGCCTTCGCGCAACGGACCCGTCAGGTCGTCCACGCCGGACGGCCGCCCTGCCCGCTGTGCGGTCAGCCGGTGGACCCGGACGGCCACGTCTGCGCGCTGCCCGACGGCGTGTGACCGTGGTGGAGGGCCTCGAGGGCGAGCTCGAGGTGGTCGGCCGGGTCACGGTCGCGTCGAACGCGACGTTCGTCGCCCGGATCGGCGAGGTCGCCGTCGTCTACAAGCCGGTGGCCGGGGAACGGCCGCTGTGGGACTTCCCGGACGGGACCCTGGCGCGCCGCGAGGTCGCCGCCTACGCGGTCTCGGAAGCCCTGGGGTGGGGGGTCGTGCCGCGCACCTGGCTGCGGGACGGGCCGCTCGGTCCGGGCATGGTCCAGCTGTGGCAGGAGCCGGACGCCGAGCAGGACGTCGTCGACCTGGTGCCGGCGTCGCAGGTGCCGACGGACGGCTGGCGCACGGTGCTGGAGGGTCGGGACGAGGGCGGCACGCCCGTCGCACTGGTGCACGAGGACACCCCCGCGCTGCGCCGGATGGCGGTGTTCGACGCGCTGGTGAACAACGCGGACCGCAAGGGCGGGCACGTGCTGCCGCTGGCGGACGGCCGCCGCGTCGGTGTGGACCACGGCGTGACGTTCCACGTCGAGCCGAAGCTCCGGACCGTGCTGTGGGGCTGGGTGGGGGAGCCGCTGGACCTGGAGGAGGTGGCCGGGGTCGAGCGCGTGCTCGTAAGCCTGTCGGGTGCGCTGGGCGACCGGCTGGCGGAGCTGCTCGAGGAGGCGGAGCTCGCCGCCCTCGAAGCGCGGTGCGACCGGCTGCTCGGGGACGGGCTGTTCCCCGCGCCCGACGGCGAGATGTCGCCGGTGCCCTGGCCGTTGTTCTGACGCCCGTGCCCCGCCGGCACCGTGTGCGGGATGTCGATCACGGATGCCCCCTCCCGCCCTGTCGGGGGGCGGGGGTACGGTCCGAAGGGTGACCACAACCGTGACGGAGGACACGTTCCTCGCGATGGTCCAGCCGCTGCGGCGGGAGCTGGTGGCGCACTGCTACCGCATGGTGGGCTCCGTCCAGGAGGCCGAGGACCTGGTGCAGGAGACGTACCTGCGCGCGTGGCGGTCCTTCCACGGGTTCGAGAACCGCTCGTCGGTGCGGACGTGGATGTACCGGATCGCGACCAACACGTGCCTGACCGCGCTCGAGGGCCGGTCGCGCCGGCCGTTGCCCACGGGCCTCGGCGCACCCCCCGGCGACCCGACGGCCGAGCTGCGCACCCGCCCCGAGATCCCGTGGCTCGAGCCGCTGCCGGACGCCGTCGTCTGGGGCTCGGCGCCGTCGGACCCCGGCGACGTCGCGCTGGCGCGGGACACCGTGCGGCTCGCGTTCGTCGCGGCCCTCCAGCACCTCACCGCCCAGCAGAGGGCGGCGCTGCTGCTCAAGGACGTGCTCTGCTGGCAGGCGTCGGAGATCGCCGAGGCGCTCGGGCTGTCCGTCGCGTCGGTCAACAGCAGCCTCCAACGGGCCCGCGCGCACCTGGCGAAGCTCGACCCGGACGCGACGCCCCGCCTCGCCGACGACGACCCGCGGCTGCACCAGCTGCTCGAGGCCTACGTCGAGGCGTTCGAGGCCTACGACGTGCAGCGCATCGTCCAGCTCCTGACCGCCGACGCCGAGTGGGAGATGCCTCCGTTCGAGGAGTGGTACCGCGGCGCGGAGGACATCGGCCGCCTCATCAGCACGCAGTGCCCGGCGCAGGGGGCGGGCGACATGCGGCTCCTGCTCACCCGGGCGAACGGCGCCCCCGCGGTCGGGATGTACATGCGCGGGCCGGACGGCGTGCACCGAGCGTTTCAGCTCCAGCACCTCACGGTGTCGGCCGACGGCGTGGCGGCGGTGACCGTCTGGTTCGACACGGACCTCTTCGCGCGCTTCGGGCTGCCGGACCACCTGGGCCCGGAAGGCGAGGTCGCCGTGCTCGGAGAGGGCGAGGCGCCGCACTGCGGGGTCTGACGACGCGGGTCTGACGACGCGGGGCCTGACGACGGACCGAGGGTCCGACGAGGCGTCAGGCGGACGTCGGCACCACCGCTGTCGTGCGGTGGCGCCGACGTCCGCCCGTGCTGCCGTGCGGTCGCGGGCGCCGCCCTCGGCCCGGGCTGAGGAGGCTCAGTCCTCTTCGCCCTCCTCGCCCTGCTCCTGGTCGAGCTCCTCGCCCTCCTCCTGCTCGACGCCCGGCCCGACCTCGCCCTCCTCCTGGCACCCGGCGGCCATGGTCAGGGGGAGCGCGGCCACGAGGGCGGCAGCGGCGATGCGGCGGCGGGTGCGGGCGGCGCGGGGAAGGGCTGAGCGGCTCATCGTGTCCTCCAGGTGGGTGGGTGGTCGCTGCGGGACCACTGTCGCGCTGCGGGGATCGTGCCGCGAGCGGGAGCCATGCTCGGCGGGTGCGGTCAGGCCGTCCCGACCGGATGCGCCGCGAGGCGGTCCGCGAGGGCCGGCAGCAGGTGGGACGTGCCGGCGTGCACGCGGAGGGTCGCCTCCACGTCCGCGCGCGTGGCTCCGCGGTTGACGATGACGACGGGGCGACCCGTCCGCGCGGCGTGCCGGACGAACCGCAGCCCGGACATCACCGCGAGGGACGAGCCGGCGACGAGGAGGGCGTCGGCCTCGTCGACGAGGGCGTAGGCCCGCTCGACCCGCTCCTTGGGGACCGACTCGCCGAAGTAGACGATGTCGGGCTTGAGCATCCCGTCGCAGCGCTCGCAGTCCGCGACGCGGAAGCCCTCGGTGGACTCGATGACGGCGTCGGCGTCGGGGGCGATCTCGACGTCCGCGACCGCGCCGACCGCCTCGGCGAAGCCCGGGTTGAGCGCCTCGAGCCGGCGCGCGAGCGCGTCGCGGGTGGTCCGGTCCCCGCAGTCCAGGCAGACGATCTCCGCGTACGTGCCGTGCAGGTCGATGACGGATCGGCTGCCGGCCAGGGTGTGCAGCCGGTCCACGTTCTGCGTGATGAGCCCGACGACGACGCCCTGGGCCTCCATGCGGGCCAGCGCCTCGTGCCCCGCGTTGGGCCGGGTGCGGTGGACGTACCGCCAGCCGACGTGGTTGCGCGCCCAGTAGGTGCGGCGGAACGCCGCGTCCGCGACGAACTGCTGGAAGGTCATCGGGCGGCGTGGCGGGGAGTCGGGCCCGCGGTAGTCGGGGATGCCCGAGTCCGTGGAGACCCCGGCGCCGGTGAGGACCGCGAGGCGCCGCCCGCGCAGCAGCTCGACCGCGGCGGGCAGGCCGGCGTCGACGTCGTGCGGCGGCGTGGGGGCGGGGACGAAGCGCGGCGCGACCTGTCGGGGGAGGGCGCGGGGCGCCGTC
>NZ_AXCW01000143.1 GCF_000603945.1 Actinotalea ferrariae CF5-4
CTACACCCTCATCTGCGAAGAGCCCCTAACGTCCACAGCGCAAGGGAATGACAGTCACGGCGCGGGGGCTCCTGCCCCCGTCTCCGGCTCGGTTGCGAGAGCCGTCCGGACCGCGACGCCCCACCGGCCCGGCAGAGACGGGGCCACGGCGGCCGGCGTGACCCCAACCCCCAGCGGAGGTTCATCATGAAGGTACGTCGTTCAGCAGCAGTGGCCGCCACCACCCTCGCCCTCGGCCTCGGCTTCGCCGGTGCCGCACAGGCCGCGCCGAACAACACCGATCAGGAAGGCCTCGTCAACCTGTCCCTGAGCAGCACCAACATCCAGGTGCCGATCGGCATCGCGGCGAACATCTGCGGCGTCGCGGTGAACGCCCTGAGCGGGCCGAGCGTCACCAGCCCGGTCGACTGCAACGCCTTCGGCGACGCCGAGGCGACCCGGAACGACGGCGGTGCCGACAACACGCGCCAGCGCGGTCTCGTGAACATCGCGGTCACGGACCTCAACGTCCAGGTCCCCGTCGGCGTGGCCGCCAACATCTGCGGGGTCTCCGCGAACGTGATCTCGAGCGCAGCGCTGACCGGTCCGGTGGACTGCGAGGCCCTGGGTGAGGGCAACGCCAACGGCTGACCGCTGACCGCATGAGGCAGTGACCATGAGGCAGTGACGAACGCCCCGTCCCCCCGGACGGGGCGTTCGTCATGCCGGCGTGGTCGCGCGCGACCCTGCGGTGCGCCGCTCCTGCGTCTGCCGGCGAACCAGGGTCACGCGCCGCGTCACCCGCTCGACCAGCTGCCAGTAGGCCAGTCCTACCGCGAACGACGCGAGGACCCCGAGCACCGGGTAGTCGTCCTCCAGGTACGGGTAGACCGTCCAGTGCGTCACGTACACGTACAGCGAGCCCGCGGCGAGCACCCCGGCGACCCGGGACAGCACGCGTGGGAAGGGCACGCCGGTCACCCACACGAGGGCGGCCAGGGAGAGGACGACGAGCGCCTCGCGCAGCGGGTTGTCGAAGAACCCGGGCACGGTGAGCAGCGCGGCCGCCGTCACGGCGAGCCGCTGCCACACCGTCGCGGCGCGGGCCGCGGCCCAGCCCAGCGCGAACAGCCACAGGAGGTTCTGCGGGGTCTGGATGGTCGGGCCGGTGTCCAGGGCGAGCACCTCGAACCGGAACAGCAGGCCGAGGCCGAGCACCATCCCGACGGTCGCGAACGGCCGACGGCGCTCCAGGCGGTCCAGCACGGGGACCGAGAGCAGCGCGGTCACCCCGACGACGATCCAGACGACCGCCTCCAGGAACCAGAAGTGCCACGCGCTCCCCCACCCGTCCGGGCCCAGGACGTTGGTGAGCATCAGGGCGGTGGCCGGGGAGTAGAGGCCGGTGACGGCGCCGGCGACGCTGATCCACAGGACGCTCGGGACGAGCAGACGCCCCAGGCTCGCCCCCACGCGCCGGACGCGTGTCGTCCGGTCGGCCGCCGAGAGCTGGAAGCGCGCGAAGTTGAAGCCGGCCACGCCCAGGAGCAGGTGCGCACCCCCGGGCACGAAGAGCACGTTCGAGTGCGTCATGACGACGAGCAGGATCCCGATCGCCCGCAGCGCGACGCTCGTCTCGAGCCGGCCGCCGAGCCGACCCCGCCGCCGTGCGCCGTCGTCCTGGTGGGCGGCGGCCGCGAGGTCGCGCACCGTCGTGAGGTGCCAGCCGGGCGGCAGGGTGCCCAGGCGCTCCTCGAGCCGGACCGCCACCTCCACGTAGGACAAGGAGTCGCCGCCGAGGCCGACGAACGTGCTGTCGGCGGTGGCGTCGGGTCGCTCGAGCAGCTCGGCGTACAGGGCGCGCAGGCCCTCGACCGAGGCCCCATGAGCAGGCTGACGTGCCGTACCCCAGGCGCCGGCGGTCGGGTCCGCGGCCCGCCCGCCGGTGGTCCGGCGGCGTGCGGCCAGGTCACGGACGGCCGGCAGGTCCACCTTGCCGCTGGCCAGCCGGGGCAGGGCGTCCGCGACCACGACGTCGATCACGGTGCCCGGCACGCCGCAGGCCCCCGCCAGCCGGCGGCGTACGGCCTCGACCGCGCCCGCGCCGGCGGCCCCGCCCCGCTCCAGACCCTCCCGCTCGACGACGACGACGAGCACGTCATCGTCCCCGGCGCAGGCCGCCACCAGACCGGCGTCGGCGAGACGCGCGTCGAGCACGCCGAGGTCGATCCGCAGCCCGAAGAGCTTCACGAACCGGCTGCGCCGGCCCACGACCTCGAACACGCCGTCGCGCTGCCGGCCCAGGTCCCCGGTGCGCAGCTCGGTGAGCGTCCGGCCCAGGGCCAGGTCCGCCGGCTCCTCGGCGTAGCCGAGCATGACGTTGGGGCCGCGGTAGACGAGCTCCCCGGCATCGGGGTCGTCCGCGGTCTCCGGCACGGGCTCGACGCGGAGCTCGCCGCCGGGCACCGCACGACCGATGGACCCGGGGTGCGCGCCGGTGAGGTGGGGCGGCAGCACCGCGATGCGGGCCGTGGCCTCCGTCTGCCCGTACATGACGACGAGGTCCCACCCGTGACGGCGTCCGGTCTCGTGCCAGCGCCGGACGGCGTCGGGCGCCATCCGCCCGCCGGCCTGGGTGACCCGCCGCAGGGCGGGGAGCCCGGCCCCCGTGAACCCGGTCCGGGCGAGCAGCTCGAACGTGTGCGGGACACCGGCGACGCCCGTCACCGCCTCGGCGCGGACGAGGTCCCAGAAGCACGCGTCCACCACGGACAGGCCGGTCAGGACGACCGCCGCCCCCACCCGCAGGTGGCTGTGCAGGACGGACAGGCCGTACGTGTAGTGCAGCGGCAGGCTGGTCACCGCGCGGTCGTCCGGCTCGAGACCCAGGGACGCGGCGATCGCGGCGGCGTTGCTGTCGACGTTCTCCCGGGAGAGTCGGACGAGCTTGGGCGAGCCGGTCGACCCCGAGGTGCTGAGCAGCAGCGTGAGGTCCGGGTGCAGGTCGTGCGCCGTGCCGACGCGGCGCTCGTCGACGGGCGCGTCCGGTCGGAGCACCACGTCCGGGTCGTACGCGGCGACCAGCCCGGCGACGACGGCGTCGTCGTCCGCCGTGAGCAGGACCGCGTGGCCGCCGCGGAGCGCGGCGAGGTAGTCGACCACCGACGTCGTCGTGCTGCGGATCGCCACGAGGACCAGGCGTCGCGTCGTCCCCAGCGCCTCCGCGCGGTCGTCGACCATGCGGGCCAGGTCGCCGTAGGTGACCCGGTGACCGTCCTCGACCAGAGCGGTCGCGGAGCCGTGGCGGGCCAGGTCCGCGACCAGTGCAGGGCCGTGGACGGGCGGGGCCGCCGGCCGTCCCCCGCCGGCCGCAGGCGTGAGCAGCACCCGGGGAGCCTACACGAAGGTAAGCCTTACCTCAGGGGCAGGTCCGACGGGGCCGGGTGGGAGCTGGGGTTCTCTCCCCGTGCTGCCGGCACCTCCCGGGAGACGCCGGAGGGGCCCGGCGCGGTGCCGGGCCCCTCCGTGGTGCTACGCCGCTGTGCGGGTGCTGCGCCGCTCCGTCAGGCCTTGTGCTTGCCGTTCTCCGAACCGGAGTCGTCACCCTCGGCGTCCGACGGCGGCGTGTCGATCTGCGTGCCGATCGTCGAGGCGACGTCGGCGGGCGTGACGTCCTCGGTCCCCGTCTCCAGGGCCTGGGTGCGGGTCGCGTCGTCGGCCTCGTCCGTGTCGCCCTGCTCCCGGCGGCGGGACTTCGAGGCCTTCCCGGCCTCCTTCGCCTTCTCGGTCGCCTCGCGGGTCCGGGCGACGGCCTCGCCGGCAGCCTCACCGACGGCCTCCGCGGCGTCCTCGAGCTCGTGGCGCACGTCCTCGACGACGCCCTGGAAGTCGGGGCGACGCGTGGTCGACGGGGTCGCCTGCCACGGGTCCTCCGCCCACGGGTCGGTGGTCGGGGCGCTGCGCCGCCACGCCTGGTAGCCGGCGGCGCCGGCCCCGGCGAGCGCGAGGAACAGCAGCACGTTGCGGCCCTTGTGCGACTTCTTGGTCTCGACGTGCGCCAGCTCGGTGAGCTTCGCGGCGGTGACGTCGTGCGCCCGGTCGGCCCCGGCGGCGGTGGCGGCCGCTGCGGCGCTGACCGCGGCGACGACCTTCGGCAGGAGGTCCTCGACGATGCGGTCGTGCGCCGTGTCGACCACGGGCACGGCCTTGCGGGCCGCGGCCTCCACGTGCGGGGCGGCACGGTGCTTCCCCTCGGCGACCGCCTTCTCCCACCGGGGACGCGCCCAGTCCACGCCGTGCTCGACGTGCGGGGCCGCCCACTCCCGGGCGACGGCCGCCTGGAGGCGGGCCTGCTCGGCGACCTGCGCGGCGGTGAGGTTCGCCCGCGCGCCGGCGTCCGCCAGGACCGCCTGGAGCTCGGCCGCCTGGGTCTTGAGCCGCTCGGCGTCGACGGTCGTGCGCGCTGCTCTGATCCGGTCGAACATCTGGTGCTCCTCTGTGGACGGCGTTCGGTCTGTCGGCCCACCGGCTCTGCAGCCGGCTCCCTTCACCTGCTCGGGCCTGCGGGACTCCTGACCATGCTGCCACCCCTGCACCGGGGTCGCGCGTCCTTCGGCAGACCGCCCGCGGACCACCGGAGTCGCTGAGGGGCCAGGGGTCCGAGCCGGGCCCCCGTGGGAGGATGACGGCATGTTCGCGACTCTGCACACCTCCGCCGGTGACATCCGCATCGAGCTCTTCCCGAACCACGCGCCGAAGACGGTCCGCAACTTCGTCGGCCTCGCGACGGGCACCCAGGCGTGGAAGGACCCCCGCACGGGCGCCGAGCGCTCGGAGCCCCTGTTCGACGGGACGATCTTCCACCGCGTCATCCAGGGCTTCATGATCCAGGGTGGCGACCCCCTGGGCACGGGGACGGGCGGCCCGGGCTACACGTTCGACGACGAGATCCACCCGGAGCTGACCTTCTCCGAGCCGTACCTGCTGGCGATGGCGAACGCCGGCAAGCGGCGCGACCCGGTCACCGGCCAGGTCGGCGGGACGAACGGCTCGCAGTTCTTCGTCTCCGTCGCCGCGACGACGTGGCTCAACGGCAAGCACACGATCTTCGGCAAGGTCGCCGACGAGGCCAGCCGCGCCGTGGTCGACGCCATCGCGACGGCGCCGACCCGGCCGGGCGACCGGCCGGTCGAGGACATCACGATCACCTCGGTGACCGTCGAGGACTGAGCACCTCCACCAAGGTCCCCCGGGCCGGGCACCCCACGCGGGGTGCCCGGCCCGACGCACACCGCCAGGAGCCCCGATGAGCAACCCCGTCCCGCCGCCCCCGGCCTCGTCCGCCGGGGGGCCCGACGTCGTCCCGGTGTGCCCGCGGCACACCGACCGTGTCTCCTACGTCCGGTGCCAGCGGTGCGCCCGGCCGACGTGCCCGGAGTGCCAGCGGCCGGCCGCCGTCGGGGTGCACTGCGTGGACTGCGTGCGGGAGGCCGCGCGGACCGCCCCCGTGGCCCGCACCGCGTTCGGCGCGCCCCTGCGGCAGGGCCGGCCCGTGGTGACGCTGACGCTGATCGGCCTGTGCGTCGCCAGCTTCGTGCTCCAGCTGGTCGTGGGCAGCGCGTGGACGCAGACGTGGATCTTCTCCCCCGCCGCGGGCGCCTTCGAGCCGTGGCGCTTCCTGACGGCCGGCTTCCTGCACAGCACCGGGATGCTGCTGCACATCGGGTTCAACATGTACGCGCTGTGGCTCCTGGGACCGCTGCTCGAGCAGGCGCTCGGGCGCGGGCGGTTCCTCGCGCTCTACCTGCTGTCGACCCTGGGTGGCACGGTGATGTTCACCCTCCTCGCGACGGACGTCGTCGACTTCCGGACCGGTGTCGTGGGCGCGTCGGGCGCGGTCTTCGGGCTGTTCGGGGCGCTGCTGCCGGTCCTGCGCCGGATGCGCCGGGACGCGCGGGGCATCGTCGTGCTCGTGGCGATCAACGGCGTGCTCGGGTTCGTGGTCCCCGGCATCGCGTGGGAGGCGCACCTCGGCGGGTTCCTCGTGGGACTCGCCCTGGGGGCGGCCTTCGCCTACGCCCCGCGACGGCTCCGCGGCGCCGTCGGCGTCGGAGCGCCGGTGGTCGCCCTCGTCGTGCTCGTCGGTGCCGCCACCGTGCGGTACCTGGGCGTGTACGGCACGGTCCCGTTCCTCTGAGCCGTCCCGGAGCCCGGTCCGACGACGGTTCGTCCCCGTCCTCGTCCACACCTGGTGAAGAACACCGCTGTGGTTGTCCACAGGGTTGTCCACCACTGGGGACAATCACACCGGTGTAGTTCTCCACAGAACGGCCCACAGCTGGGGAGGAACCGGGGCGACGGTGCCGGAGAGGCGCGTGTCGCGGGGGCTCAGCGTCGGCGCGGAGCGTGGCGCCGGGAAGAGAGCGTCGGGCTCAGCGCCAGCGCAGCGTCAGGCCGAAGCCCGCGAACAGCAGCACGAAGCCGATCGCGAGGTTCCAGTTGCCGATGCCCGGTACCGGCCAGTCCGTCTGCGAGACGTAGGTGACGACGATCCACACCAGGCCCAGGATCATGAGGGTCAGCATGGTGGGGACCAGCCAGGGCGGGTTGCCCTCGACCTTCACCGGGGCAGCGGTCGCCGGGGTGGTCGCCTTCTTGCGCGGCGGCTTCGACTCGGGCACGACGTCTCCTCAGGGTTCCCCGGGCACCAGGGGCACCCGTCGTTCGTCGTCTAGCGTAGTGGTGTGCGCGCCCGGGGCGGCGCGCGCGCACGGGGGCGCCGGTCGGTCCTGCCGACCGCCCGGAGCCCGGGTCGCTCGCCGGACGGGCACGCGACCCGTCCGTGACCCGTGAACGGCCCCGCCCCGACACCCGCCCCGACACCCGCCCCGACACCCGCACCGAGGCCCGAGACCCGCGTCGACCCCGAGCAGGAGGCACCGTGCCCGAGCACCGCGACCACGCAGCGCACCGCGCGCCGCGCTGGCCGTCGCTGCGCGGCGCCGTCGGGGTGGCTCTCGTGCTCGCGCTGGCCGGCTACCTGTTCGCCGCGAACGCCCAGCTGGCGCGCGTCGGGAACGGCCGGGAGGTGCAGGACCTGCCGGGCCTCGTCGAGGCCGAGCGGGAGCGCAACGAGACGCTGGCCGGTGAGGCCCGCGCGCTCCAGGCGGAGATCGACCGGCTGACGGACCTCGTGGCGGACGGCGCCCCCGAGTCGGACCCGATGGCGGACCTCGTCCGGCTCGCCGCCGGGCGCGTCCCGGTGACCGGGCCCGGCGTCACGGTCTCCCTCACCGACGCGATCTCGAGCGGTCCCCGCCCGGCCGGCGTCACGAACAACGACCTCGTCGTCCACCAGCAGGACCTCCAGGCGGTCATCAACGCCCTGTGGTCCGGTGGGGCGGAGGCGATGGGCCTGCAGGACCAGCGGGTCATCTCCACCTCCGCCTTCCTCTGCGTCGGGAACGTCTTGCTCCTGCACGACAACGTCTACTCCCCGCCGTACACCGTCACCGCGATCGGCGACCCGGACGAGCTCATCGAGGCGCTGTACGACTCCGAGGCCATCCAGCGCTACCTCGACTACGTCGAGGCCTACGGCCTGGGCTGGGAGATCACCGTGACCGACTCCGCCGACCTGCCCGCCTACGAGGGTGCGATCGAGCTGGAGTACGCGGCCGTGCCCGGAGCCGACGAGGCGGACGAGGCGGTGGCGGGGTGACGGAAGGCTCGGGTGCGGTGGGCCTGGCCGAGCCCGGCGCGCCGCAGACGCGCCGGTCGTTGCGGCGGGTCCGCGAGCCCGCGGCGCGCCGCCGCACGTCCGGCGCCGTCGTCGTCGGGGTGCTCGGGGAGCTGCTCATCACCGTCGGCGTGCTGCTCGGTCTGTTCGTGGTGTGGCAGCTCTTCTGGACGGACGTGGTGGCCGAGCGCGCGCAGGACCAGGTGGTGGAGGAGCTCGGCTGGGCGCGCACCCCCGCCGGCGGGACGCAGGAGCCTGAGCCGGACGCCGTGCCGGCCGCCTCGCCCGAGCGTCGGGACGCCGCCCCGGTCCTGCCGGAGCAGCCTCATGCCACCACGTTCGCCACGCTCGCCGTGCCGCGGTGGGGACCCGACTACGTGCAGCCGGTCAGCGAGGGCGTCACGCGACGGGACGTGCTGGACGTGCTCGGCATCGGGCACTACCCGGGCACGGCGATGCCGGGCGGCATCGGCAACTTCGCCGTCGCCGCCCACCGGAACACCTACGGCAAGCCGTTCCACCGGGTCGAGGAGCTCCAGGTCGGCGACCCGCTCGTCGTGCAGACGCAGGAGGCCTGGTACGTCTACCGCGTCACGTCGACGCAGATCGTGCTTCCCCAGGACGTGGAGGTCATCGCGCCCGTGCCGGGGGAACCGGGCGTCGAGCCCACCCGAGCGATGATCACCCTGACGACGTGCCACCCGATCTTCTCGGCACGGGAGCGGTTCATCGTCCACGGCGAGCTCGACTACTGGATGCCGACCGACGCCGGGACCCCGGCGGAGCTGGCCGCCGGGGAAGGTTCCTGATGTACGCATGGTTGTGGCGGGTGCTGCCGGGCCCGACCTGGCTCCGGGCGGTCCTCCTGCTGCTGCTCGCGACGGCGGTCGTGGCCGTCTGCTTCCTCTGGGTGTTCCCCGCGATCGCCCCGTTCATGCCCTTCAACGACATCACGGTGGATGAGTGACATGACCCGGATCCTCGTCGTGGACAACTACGACTCGTTCGTCTACACGATCGTCGGCTACCTCGACCAGCTCGGGGCGGAGACCGTCGTCGTGCGCAACGACGCCGTGCCCTCCCGAGAGGAGCGCGCCGCGTACGACGGCGTGCTCATCTCTCCTGGCCCCGGCACCCCCCGCGCGGCCGGCGCCAGCATGGATGTCATCCGGGACTGCGCCGACGACGCCACCCCGATGCTCGGCGTCTGCCTCGGCCACCAGGCCCTCGGCGAGGTCTTCGGGGCGACGGTCACCCACGCCCCGGAGCTCATGCACGGCAAGACCAGCCTCGTCCAGCACGACGGGGCGGGGGTGCTCGCGGGCCTGTCGACGCCGTTCACCGCCACGCGGTACCACTCGCTGGCGGTCGTGGACGGCACCGTCCCGAGCGAGCTCGTCGTCACCGCGCGGACGACGGGTGCGGACGGGACCGGAGTGATCATGGGCCTGCAGCACCGCGACCTCCCCCTGCACGGCGTGCAGTTCCACCCCGAGTCGGTGCTCACCGAGGGCGGGCACCGGCTCCTGGCGAACTGGCTGGAGCTGTGCGGCCTGGAGGGTGCGGTCGCGGCGTCCGAGGGCATGGCACCGCTCGTGCGCGAGGGCGCCTCGGTACCGCGCCCGTGACGTCTGTGTCCCTGACTGCGGGGACCTGACGCCACACCCCTGACGCCAGGACGACGAGGCGCCCGTGACCGGACCGGTCACGGGCGCCTCGTTCGTCGTGGGGTCCTCCCGGGGGGTCAGTCCCCCGTGCCGTCGCCCTCGCCGCCGCCTTCGCCGCCGCCGTTGTCAGCCGGGCCGGACGAGACGATGAGGTTCACGCCACTGCCCTCCGCGACCGGCGAGCCCGCGGACGGGTCGCTGCGGATGACGCGCCCGGCCTGGACCTCGTCCGACGGCTCCTCGGTGAGGGTGCCGAGGTTGAGGTTCGCCGCGTTGAGCCGCTCCTCCGCGGTGTCCACCGTGAGGTTGAAGAGCTCGGGGACGCTGACCTCGTCCGGCTGCTGCTCCGTGGCGATGACGAGCCCGACCTCGCTGCCCTGCGGCACGGGACCCGGGGTCCGGCTCTGCCGGACGACCGTCCCGGGGGCCTGGTCGCTCTCCTCCGTGGTGATGACGGCGCTGAGGCCGAGGTCGACGAGCGCCTGGCGGGCGGCCGCCTCGTCCAGCCCGGTGAGGTCCGGCAGCTCCACCTGGCCGGAGGAGAGCTGCAGCACGACCGGCGTCTCCGGCGAGACGCTCTCGCCGGCCGGCGGGTTCGTGCCGACGACCCGGCCCTCCGCGATGCGCGGGTGGTCGACGTTCTCCGTCGTGACGTTCGTGATCCCCAGCTCGGACAGCTCGGCGCGCGCCTGCTCCTGCGTGAAGTTCTCCAGGTTCGGGATGGCGACGGCGTCCGGGCCGCCGGAGATCGACACCCGGACGGCGCTGCGCGGGTCGACCATCGTCCCGGCGGGCGGGTCCGTGCTGACGACCAGCCCGTCGGCGACGTCCTGGCTGGCGACCTCGAGCGGCTCGTACACGAGGTCGAGGCCCTCGAGCTCCGCCTTCGCCTGGTCGGCGGTCATTCCGACGACCTCCGGGACCTCCACCTGCGTCGGGGTCTCGTCACCGCCGCCGAGGGCGAGGACGAGGATGATGCCGAGCGCCGCGAGCACCGCGACCGCGATCAGGCCCCAGAGCAGGCCCCTGCCGCGCGGCTCGTCGTCGTCGGCGGGACCGGAGGGCACGACCGGCTGCTGGCCGGTCTGCACCTGCGACCACGACGACTGCGGCGGGACGGCGGCGGGTGCCGCGCCCATGACGCGCGTCTGCCCGCCGGGCTGCCCGCCGTAGCCGGCGCCGGCCGCGCCCATGAGCTGGGTCTGCGCGTCGGGTCGGAACACCTGCGTGGCGCCGCCGTCCTGGG
>NZ_AXCW01000144.1 GCF_000603945.1 Actinotalea ferrariae CF5-4
GACGACCGGTGGATCAGGGCTCAGAGGTCCAGCCGCCGGTACCTGACCGACCCCGTGACGTGCCCCGCCGCCGCCGCGGTGGTGCTCAGGAAGTCGAACCAGTCGTAGGCCGTCCGTATCCTGACCAGCCGCAGGAGGAGGCGGGAGTAGGTCCCGAGACCGAGGGCCCGAGCGCCGGTCCTCGGTGGCAACCCGTACTGCGCCGCCGCCTTCGCCGCAGCGACCTCGGCAACACCCCATCGGTAGCGCTGCCGGATCGTCTCCCGGGTCGACGGTCGCAAGCGGTAGTGCAGCACCGCCTCCGGCACGACGACCAGCTCGTAACCGGCCGCGTAGGCCCGGAAGCACCACTCGTTGTTGGCCCCGTAGGTGAGCTCCGGGTCGAACCCGCCGACGGTCGCCGGGACCTCACGACGAAAGCCGAGGGTGCCTGCCGGTGCGAACGTCCAGCCCTGGTACCGGAACGGCCAACGGCTCGTGTCGGTCCCCGGCATGCGGTGGAGCTCGGGGAACCGCCCCGCGTTGAGGCGCTCCAGGCTCCACACCGACGTGACGATCGGCGCGCGGTCGAGAGCCGACGACATGACACCGACGTACACGGCGTCCACCAGGTCGTCCGAGTCGACGAAGAGGATCTTGTCCGCCGCCGCCTCGACCATGGAGACGTTGCGCGCATTGGAGTCGTAGCCGGCACTGCGGCACTCGACGATCCGGGTCGGCAGGCCACGAGCCGCCGCACGGGCGACCTCGACGGAGTCGTCCGTCGTGGCGTTCGAGACGAGGAGCAGCTCGAAGGTGGGAGCGTCCACCTGATCGCGCAGGGACGAGATCGTGGCGGCCAACGTGTCACGACTGCTCGCGAAGCAGACCGCGACGGTGACCTCGAACGTCCCCGCCGCGGCGTCGTGCTCGGGGCTCCGGTACAGCTCGGTCACGGAACCGACGACCTCGACGCCCGCAGACCCGTCCATGGCTGGAGGTTACATGCGGCGCGGCGCTCGGTGGTCGGTGCTCCGGGGTCGTGATCACGACGCCGGACCGCACGACTGCGAGAGCCACGTCGGAACGTCGACCTGCGGAGCCGGCGCTACAGTTTCAACGACGTCGGAGGCCCCGCCGTCCCTGCGACGGTCCTGCAGGCCGGTGCGGCCCGGGGAGGGTGATGACACGACCGATCCGCCCTCCCGTCACGACCGTCACGGGACCGGCCGCCGAGCACCCGTCGGACGGCGCTCGACGAGGAGGAGCCACCGAGCGCGGTTCGCACCTCCTGCACACCTACGCGGTGCTGGTCATGATCCTCGGCACCGGCGCCTTCTTCCCCATGATCCCGGGAGACACCCAGTCCCTCGTCTTCGCGATGTGGGCGTGCGCGTACCTGGTCGCCGTCGTCGGCCTCCTCGACGACCGGTTCCGGAAGCGGCGGAAGATCGCACTGCCGGTCACGCTGGCGCTCATGGGTGGCCTCGCCGTCGCCTCGGTCCTGTGGTCGGTCGCCCCTGACCTCACGCTGCGGCGCGGCATCGGCCTGGTCGGCACGATCCTCGTCGGGGTCTACCTCGCCCGGCGTCTGAGTCCTCCGGAGCTGTTCGACGCGTTGCGCCGTGCTGTGCTCCTGGTCACCCTGGCCTCCCTGCTGCTGTACGCCAGCGGCTCCGCGCTGGCGCTCGACGAGGTCCACGGGACGCTCCGTGGCGTGCTGCCGACCAAGAACACGCTCGGGCGCATCGTCGCACTGGGCGTCCTGGCAGCCTCGGCCGTCGCCATCATGGATGAGCGTCGGCGGCGTGGAGCCGCCTTCAGTGCCATGGTCATGATGGCGGCTCTCGCGCTCACGGCGTCGACCGGGGGGATGGTCCTGGCCGCGGCCGTCCTCGGTGTGGCGGCCGCGATCCTGCTGGCCGCGCATCCTCGCGGGAAGGCCGCCGTCGCGGGTCTCGCCACGGTGGTCCTCGCCGCGCTGGTCGCCTTCCTCCCAGGCACGAACGCGCAGCAGGTGACCGCCGCGGTCGGCGAGGACGTCACGCTCACCGGCCGTACCGAGATCTGGGCATTCGCTCTCGAGGCGTTCGCGCTCCGCCCGACACTCGGCTACGGCTACGGCGCGTTCTGGCACGAGGACTTCGGCCCGCCGGAGGCCCACCGGATCCGCGGCTACCTCCAGTGGGACGTCCCGAGCGGCCACAACGGGCTGCTCGACGTGGCGCTCGACCTCGGTGTCGTCGGTGCCGTCGTCGCGGTGGTCGCCCTGACCGGGCTCCTCATCCGTGGTGCCGTCGACCTCCGGTCGGGAAGGGCGAACCTGGGTGCCCTGCGGCTGTCGGTCGCCGGGGTGACGATCGTGTCCAACCTCGCGGAGACCGGACTGTTCCAGCTCAACACCATCTACACCGTGCTGCTCGTGGCGGCGGTCGCGGCCCGCCCGCCCGAGCTGACGCCTCAGCTCCACCGACGACGCCCCCCCTCACGGAGCCGTCGTGGGTCCTCCTAGGGGCCTCGTGCGGCTGAGGTTCGGCCACGGGAAGCGCGCGGTGTCGTGGGCGATGCTCGGACAGGTCTCAGCACTCGTGGCCTCGACCGCGAACTTCCTGCTCCTGGCGCGGATCCTCGGCCCGGCGGAGTACGGGCTCGTCGCGGGCACCTGGGCGCTGGTGCTGGCATCGGCCCCGATCGCCGCCGTCGGCGCAGACCGCCTCATCGTCCGGGACGTCTCCGGCGGCCACGTCCCGCCCAACCACGCACTGGGCACGGCGCTGGTCACGATGACGTTCGGCTGGTTCGTCGTCGTCGGCGGCCTCGCGGTCCTCCAGCCGATCATCCTGCCGCAGACCCTGCTCTCCCTCCTGCTGCTCCTCGCGATCGCGGACGTCGTCGCCACGGGGACGACCACGCTGGTCAACGCACTCTGCTTCGCGACCGCCAACGCGAAGGCCGGCGGGATCTCGGCAGCCCTGGTGAACCTCGCCAAGCTCGCCGCCGTCCTCCTCTTCGCGCTCACGGGTGGGGGGCAGGACCCGGTCCGGTGGGCGGCGATCTACGCCGGCCTGGCGGTCGTCTCGGCCACGGGTCAGCTCCTGTGGGCCGCGCGTCGCTACGGCAGGCCGTCCGTGCACGGGTACCACTTGGTGACCCGCGTGCGGGAAGGGTTGCCGTTCACCGGGAGCGTCGTCGCCGGGGTCGTCCAGAACGACGCCGACAAGACGCTGCTCGTCCGGGCAGGGCTCGCGGAGCCCGCGGGCCACTACAGCGTCGCGTACCGGATGGCCTCGATCGCCTACCTCCCCGTGCTCGCCGTGCTCCAGACGACCTTCTACCGCTTCTTCGCTGCCGGCGCGGAGGGCGGTCTGCCTGCGACGGCGGCACTCGGGCGCCGGCTCGCGAAGCCCCTGCTGGCGTACGGGGTGCTCGCGAGCGTCGGCCTCGTCGTCTGCGCCCCGCTCGTCCCGGTGCTGGTCGGCGAGCAGTACCGGCCCTCGGTGCCCCTGCTGATGCTCCTCGCACCCCTGGTCCTGGTGAAGGTCGTGCAGTCGCTCACCGGTGACGTGCTGACGGGCGCCGGGTTCCAGCACGTCCGGACGCGGTGCGTGGCGATCGCGGCGGGCGTGAACGTCGCCACGAACCTCGTGCTGATCCCGGTCCTGGGCCTGTACGGCGCGATCATCGCCACCGCGGTGGCCGAGGTCCTGCAGGCCACCCTCCTGCTGTGGGCGGTGCGGAGCAGGCTCCGCCGGGGGACCGCGCCGGCGGAGGACGGGGCGGACGTCGCCCCGGCGTCGTCGATCGACGAGCCCGAGTGACACGAGCCAGGTGGAGGTACCAGTGCACCCCGTGACCTTCGAGATCACCGTCTCGCCGACCGACTGGCGTCACGCCGTGCACGTCCTGCCCCACCAGCTGCGCCAGTGGGCAGGGCAGGTCGACGACGTGCAGCTCACGCTCAACCTCCTCCAGGTGCAGGGTCGCTACGGCGCGGCCGCCGAGGGCCTGGCCGTCCTGCGGGAGACGCTGGACGACCTGTGCCACCGGTACCCGAATGCGCACGTCATCGAGGTGGACTACTCCGAGGCGATGCAGGCCGAGGTCGGCGCACGCTTCTTCGACGGCCGCCCCTTCCCGCTGCGCAACCACGACGGCGGGCCGTTCTACTCGTACTTCTTCGGCTGGCACGCCGCCCGGAACGACCTGGTCCTGCACGCGGACTCGGACATGCTCTTCGGCGGCGGCAGTCAGACGTGGATCGCCGAGGCTCTCGCCCTGATGCGTCGGGAGCCTGACGTGCTCTGCACCGCCCCGCTGCCCGGCCCCCCCACGCCCGATCGATCCTTGCCCGAGCGCATCCGCGAGCAGCACGCCCGGATGGGCGGCGAGCCGCAGTGGATGGACGGTGACGTGCGCGGCTACCGGTTGCACGGCTGCAGCACGCGCCTGTGGCTGTTCGACCGGGCCACACTGAGCTCGCGGCTGCACGGCATGCCCCTCGAACGCCCTCGTCTGCGCAGCGCCGTGAGGGCCCGCCTCGAGGGGCACCCGCCGTTCGAGCTCCCGGAACGGAGCATGAGCCGGCGGATGAACGATCTCGGGCTGCGGCGCATCGACTTCCTCGGGACCGGGCCGGGGATGTGGAGCCTGCACCCGACCATGCGCTCGGAGATCTTCTACGACCGGCTGCCGTCCGTCATCGCCCGCGTGGAGGCCGGGGACATGCCTGCGGAGCAGCTGGGCGACTACAACATCAACGACAGCCTCGTCGACTGGTCGACGGCGCGCCGGGCCCAGAGCCGGCAGACGTGGTACCGCCGGCTCGCCCGGCGGGCGGCGGCACAGGCAGTCGGTGGCATCCGCAGGGCGCTCCCGCGACGTTGAGGGCTCGGCGCTCACGTCCACGAGGGCAGAGCACCGCCGGGTGAAATCACCCGACCCCGAGATGAGCCGATCGGACGCCCGCGGTACGCTGGCGGCTACTTCAGAACAAACCGGGCAATCCGGTCGCGCTCGACCGAGAAGGTCGTCCGTCTGATGACGAAGGAGCCCTTCCGCCGATGGGGAGCCCGCGCTTCACGATCCTCTGCGCCACCTACAACCAGGGTGAGTACGTCGAGGAGATGCTCCGGAGCGCACTCGCCCAGACGCTCGAGGACTTCGAGGTGGTGATCGTCGACGACGGCTCCACCGACGGGACGGGCGAGATCCTGGAGCGCGCCAGGGCGGCCCTCCCGAGCGGCCAGCAGGAGAAGGTGGTGGTCGAGCGCACCGCCAACGGTGGTCAGACGGCTGCCTTCGAGCACGGCTTCGCTGTGTCCCGGGGTGCCTACATCTGCCTGCTCGACTCCGACGACCGCTTCCACGCGGGGAAGCTGGCCGAGGTCGACCGGATGGCACGGGAACGACCGGACGCCGGAATGATCATGCATCCCCTTGCCGTGATCGACCCGGTGGGCAGGGCGACGGGCATCGTCAGGCCACTCGCGGCAGCGCTGTCCGACGGTGACGTCCGCGAGCAGATGCGCCGCCAGGCCCGGCACGTCGCACCCGGTGCGTCCGGACTGGTCTTCCGACGCGATGTGATGGCCGCGCTCTTCCCCGCTCCGACGAAGGGCTTCCCGTTCGCCGCCGACGCGTACCTCTCCTTCGGGGCCGCCTGCCTCGCGCCGGTCGCGGCGCTGGGCACTCCGCTGGCCGACTACCGGATGCAACCGCAAGGTCAGTACTTCAAGCGGATGCTCTCACCAGCAGGACTCCGTCGGCAGATCGAGTTCCAGGACGTGGTGGCGGGCCACTTCGGACTGCTCGCGGCATCCCGGCGGAACTCGCACTGGGCCCGTAACCGCTATGCCAGCGCGATGCTGGACGGGCCGTGGAGACGACGGTTCGCGGAGTACGGCAACCTTCAGTCCGCCGTCGCCACCGACCCGCACTTCACCGTGGCGCAGAAGCTGCTGCTGATGGGTTTCTGGACTGCGACGCTGGTCGTCGGACCGCGAGGCTTCCCCGCTCTGTGGGGCTGGTTCCAGCGTCGGCAGACCGGGTGGAGCGCGGTGGGCGGCGCCGCCACGGCGCCGAGCGGTCGCACCGCCACGCCGCCGACGACGACCGCGAACGCCCACGCACAGCCCGTGCCGGGTACCGCACAGACCGCCGGCAACGGGGAGACAGGAACGAACCGATGATCGGCAGCTACCTCTCCGTGCTCCGGCGCCGCGGGGCGGCGATCGTCCTCCTTTCGGCCCTCCTCGCTCCCGCGCTGTTCGTCGCCATAGGCCTGGGCGGCACGTCGTACCGCTCGGAAGCCGTCGTCCAGACGGGCAGCAGCGTGGCAGCGAGCGTGGTCAACCTCGACACCCCCTACGAGGCACCGGAGAGCCGTCTGGCGACGGAGATCGAGTTCTTCGAGAGCGACGGCGTCACGGAGCGGGCCCGCGAGGCGCTCGTCGCGCTCGGCTGGACGGAGAGCGCCGTCGAGATGCGCGAGCGGGTGACGATCGCACCCCGAGGGGTGTCGACGCTCGTCGACATCACCGGGGTGCACAGCGAGCCGCAGCGTGCCCAGGAGCTCACCGCCGCCTTCGTGGACGCGTACGTCACCCACCGCCGCGCGCTCCAGCAGGCCGCCGTGCAGGAGGTCGTCGACGACCTCGAGGCGCAGCGGGCCGAGGCCGAGGCCGACCTGCTCGCCCTCTCCACGGAAGACGCCCCCGCGTCGGCCGCACCGCTGATCGCCAGCGCGCAGTCGTGGTACGAGACCCTCTCGGCGCGCGTCGAGGGCGCCCGCCTGCGCCTGGCCGTGGACACCAGCGGCATCGCCCTCGTCTCCCCGGCATCGGCGCCCGAGCCGGTGGAGGGCATACGCCCGACCACCGCCGCCGCGCTGTCGGCACTCGGTGCCTTCCTCGCGGCGTGCGGCGCGGCGCTCCTGCTCGACGTGCTGCGTGATCCCGTCCGCACCCGTACCGAGGCGCAGCTCCTGCTCGGTGTGCCGGCGCTCGGAGAGCTGCCCCAGTCCCGCACCGGTGGCCGCCGCAAGATGAAGGGTGCCCTGACGGATCGCAGGCACCCGCTGGTGACCGGCGCCAGGGGCGTCCGGCTCCGCCTGGAGCGCCTGCTCGACGACGGCGAACCCGGCACCGTCATGGTGGTGGCGACGCGCGACGACGCTCGTGATGCTGTGGCCATCGCCGCCGGCCTGGCCGAGAGCTGGCACCTGACAGGACGACGCGCAGTCGTGGTGACCGGCGTGGAGCGCGGCCGCGATGCGCAGAGGCTGCTCGAGCCCTCGGGGGAGACCCGCCGGCTGGGCGCGCTGACCGCACGGCGGACGACCGCCGGTGTCTGGGTGGTGCCAGCGACGTCGCCGGACGACGCGCAGGCCGGCTTCCTCGACCAGCCGGACCCGGCCGCGGCCCTCGCCGAGATCCACCGCACCTTCGACGTCGTGCTTCTCGTCGACTCGACCTCTGCGGCCATGGACGCGGTCGCGCTCGGCAACCTGACCGATGCCACGCTGCTCGTGTGCGCCCTGGGTCGCACACGAGCCAAGCGGCTGCAGGACGTCGCCGACACCCTTGCGGACTTCGGCGGTCACGTGGACGGCGTGGTGCTGACCCGCCCGTGGTGGAGCCGTCGGACGGCCCAGGGCGCGCGGTCGCACGACGCAGTGGCGCCCGACGCACCCCGCGGTCCTCGCAGCGCCGCGATGCGCGGCACCGCTGTCGCCGACCGTCACCCCCAGGATGGGGCCGACGATGCTTCCGGCCCCACCCGCGCATCGGAGACGACCGTCGTCGGCAGCGGTGCGGGCAGCCCCCACGGAGACCCGGGCACGGAGGGGAGGGCATGAGCACACCCCCCTCGACGAACCCGTCGGACGACGCACGCACGGTCCCGGAGCCGGTGGTCGCGCCGCCGCTGCTACCAGCGCGCGTCCCGATCGGCGCCGCTCGCGTGCACCCGATGTCGCGGGACGAGGCGGCTCAGGTCGTGTCGGCATGGGCCGCGGAGAGGGCGACGGCGCTGGTCGTCACCCCGAACGTGGATCATCTCGTGCTGCTCGAGCAGGACGAGACGTTCCGCGGGGCCTACGACGCCGCGCGACTGCAGCTGTGCGACGGCTTCCCTCTCCTGGTCCTGGCACGCCTGTCCGGGGACCGCCTGCCGGAGCGCGTGGCCGGAGCCGACCTCTTCCTGGACGTCTGCGAGCGAGCGGCGGCGAGCGGCCACCGCGTCTTCGTCGCCGGCGGCATGCCCGACGTGCTCCAGGCGGGTCTGGCTGCGCTGCGCGCGACGTTCCCCGAGCTGGAGATCACGGGGCACAGCCCGCCTGTGGGCTTCGAGGGGACCCCGGCCGAGGAGGATCTGCGCTCCCGCATCGCCGCCGAGGACCCGTCCATCGTCATGGTCTGTCTGGGGGCGCCCCGGGCGGAGATCTGGGCGGCGGCCCAGTCGACCCGTCACCCCGCGGTCTACCTGTGCGTCGGCGCAGCGATCGACTTCGCCGCAGGCACCAAGAAGCGGGCGCCCTCCTGGATGCAGCGGGTCGGCCTCGAGTGGCTCTACCGGCTCGCCCAGGAGCCGGTGCGCCTCTCCCAGAGGTACCTGGTCAGGGATCGGGCCATCGTGGGCATCGCCGCCCGACACCTGCGATCTCGCCGGTCCGCCAGGAGCCGTGGCGGTTCCGAGGCGGCCTCCTGACCGCCATGGGGGACCGTGCGCCACGGCCCGGCCGCGGCGCACAGCCGCTGCGCCGACGCGCCCTGGTGCTGACCCTGTCCCTCCTGGGCCTCGTCGTCGCCGTCGTGATCGGCCGGGTGGCGGATGTCGAGCTCCGTCAGGCGGACGACGGTGGCGCCTCGACCCGATCAGCGCCCCGCCCTGCGCCCGAGGTGCCGGCCACGCCGCCGGTGACCTTGTGGTCGGAGTCGTTCCGTGCGGCCGAGGGCGACGACACGGACGAGTCGTGGGAGGACCGTTCCGGGGTCGTGGCCGCGAGCCGGACCAACGCCGAGGTCGTGCCGGAGGGCCCCTCCGGACGCGACCACGTCCTCAGGATCACCTTCGAGGAGGACTCGCGCTGGGGGGCCGACTACCGGCACGCCTTCGACGCGATGGGGGTCGAGCCGCAGGAGGAGGTGCACTTCAGCTACGACGTGTACTTCGAGCCCGAGTTCGAGTTCATCGGTGACGGCAAGATGGGCGGCCTCGCGGGGATCCGGGACGGCATGGATCCGCTCGACACCTCCGCGGGCGGGAGCTACGACGAGTCGTCGTTCTCCGTCCGCGCGATGTGGAGAGAGGACCGCAGCGTGGTCATGTACCTGTATGCCCGTCACGGCAACGGCAAGGACATCGACGACCGTGGGAACTACGGGTACGGGATCACCAAGCGCTTCGTCCAGCACGACGGGACGGCCGCAGGGGTGCTCGAGCAGGGTCGGTGGCACCGCATCGAGCATCGCGTCGTGCTGAACACCCCGGGGGAGAACGACGGCCTCTACGAGATGTGGATCGACGGC
Source organism: Actinotalea ferrariae CF5-4 (assembly GCF_000603945.1). Lineage (GTDB taxonomy): Bacteria > Actinomycetota > Actinomycetes > Actinomycetales > Cellulomonadaceae > Actinotalea > Actinotalea ferrariae. Next base: position 9,507 of record NZ_AXCW01000144.1, read on the forward strand.
TACAAGGGCATCTCTGTCGACGACATCCAGTACCGCACGGCGGACCACGAGGAGCTCCGGATCAACCAGGTGATGACCGCCTACTTCTTCGGCGGCGGCGAGGACCAGTTCCCGACGCGGGAGAACGTCGCCTTCACGGACGAGTGGGCCCTCACGGACGGGTACCGCGGCCCGACCCCGTGACCGACCGCGGTGCGAGAGCGCCGAGGCACACCGGCTCGCCCTGCCGACTACGACCTCCTGGCGGGACGCACCGTGGCGACCGGTGCGACCACCCGGCTGTTCGCCGGCACGTCCCTGATCACCAGGGCATTCGGTCCGATCAAGGTGTCGTCGCCGACGCTGATCCCGCCCATGACGGTCGCACCCGGGCCCAGCTGGACGCGGTTGCCCAGGGTGGGCCGACCCACGCCGGTGGGCGAGGCGAGGCCGAGGGTCACGTTGTGCCGGAGCAGGCAGTCATCGCCGACCACCGAGCCGGGCACGATGACGATGCCGTGAGGGTGAGGTAGCCGCAGGCGCCGCCCGACCACCACGTCCGGGGGGATCTCGATCCCGTAGAGGTTGACGACGAGGACCCGAGCCACGCGGAAGACGAACCACTGCACGCGTCCCCGCCAGGACCTCGACGGAGCGCTGGCGCGGCCGAGACGGTGAACGATCACGGCGTGCAGGCCGGGATGGAGCCACCGTCGATCGTAGGTGACCCAGTCCTCTCGGATGAGCTGCGCGAGGCTCGGTGACTCGTCGGACGGGCGTGGACCACCGCCCGCCGGCACATCGGGGCGTCGCCTGATCGACGGTCCGGGTCTCCTCGACATGCTCGACCTTGCCATGTGACCAACCTAACGCGGTCGTCGACGCAAACCATGATCAGACTGCCCGGGCCGGGCAGAAGGCCCCTGCTCGGGCGATCGGTGACGGCCCCTCTCCCGCGGACGTCCCTGCGGAGGGGTCACTCGTATGGGGTACGGTGCAGGCCGACTCGACCACGTCGCCAGCGGTGGGGGGCACCGCGCACGACG
>NZ_AXCW01000145.1 GCF_000603945.1 Actinotalea ferrariae CF5-4
GTCCCGCGCGGCGCGCACGCGCGCCGCGACCACGGCGCTCGCCTCACCGCCCGCGGCGGGCTCCCGCCGCACGCGCGTCACCGGCAGGACGTCGACCTGGACGTCCACGCGGTCCAGGAGCGGACCGGACAGCCGCGAGAAGTACCTCCGACGCTCCAGGGAGGTGCAGGAGCAGTCGGCCCCCTTCCCCACGGCCTTCCCGCACGGGCACGGGTTGGCCGCCAGGACCAGCTGGAACCGGGCCGGGAAGCGCGCCGCGCCGGCCGCCCGGTGGATGACGAGCTCGCCCTGCTCCAGCGGCTGCCGCAGGGTCTGCAGGACGCGGGGGGAGAACTCCGGCGCCTCGTCCAGGAAGAGCACCCCACGGTGGGCCCGGGAGGCCGCACCCGGGCGGGGCACACCGCTCCCGCCCCCGACGACGGAGGCCGGCGTCGCGGTGTGGTGGGGGTCCTCGAAGGGCGGGCGCCGCAGGAGGCCGTCCCCGGGCCGGAAGGTGCCGGACACCGAGTGGACCGCCGTCACCTCCACGGCCTCGGCCTCGTCCAGGTCCGGCAGCAGCCCGGTGAGCCGGGACGCGAGCATCGTCTTGCCGGTGCCCGGCGGGCCGACCATGAGCAGGTGGTGGCCCCCCGCGGCGGCGACCTCGAGCGCCCACCGCGCGTCCTCCTGGCCGACGACGTCAGCCAGGTCGGAGGGGACCGGCGCAGCGCACGCGGCCTGCTCGGCCGGGACCGGGACGACGTCCGCGTCGTCCGGCGGCAGGTCCGCACCGTGCCGGCGCAGCACGTCACCGAGCGTCACGGCCCCCACCACGTCGGCCCCCGGCACGAGGCGGGCCTCGGCCACGTTGCCGTGCGGCACCACGACCGTCGCCCGGCCGGCGGCGACCGACGCCGCGACGGCGGGCAGCACGCCGCGGACCGGCCGCAGCCTGCCGTCGAGCCCGAGCTCGCCCAGATGGGTCGCCGCGGCGACCCGGTGGGGGTCGCACACCCCGGCGCCGGCGAGGGTGGCCACCGCGACGGCCAGGTCGAAGGCGGCGCCCGCCTTGGGGAGCGCCGCGGGCGAGAGGTTGACGGTGATCCTCCGCTGCGGCCAGGGCACGCCCGACGACGACACGGCCGCCCGGACCCGGTCCCGCGACTCGGCCAGCGAGGCGTCCGGGAGCCCGACGAGGGTGAAGCCCGGGACGGACGCAGCCAGGTGCGCCTCGACCTCCACGACGTGGCCGGTGAGGCCGACGAGGGCGACCGCCGTGGTCCGGCCCAGGCCGGTCACAGCACGCCGCGCAGGTGCTCGACGGTGGCGGCGCCGCGCCGGGACGTCCGCACGGCGACCACGTCGACCCGCACGCTGGCGGGGCGCAGCTCGTGCTCGTGCAGCCACTCCCCCGCCAGCCGACGCAGCCGCGCGAGCTTGACCGCGGTGACCGCCTCGGCCGGGTGCCCGAAGCCGTCCCCGCTGCGGGTCTTCACCTCCACGACGACGAGCTCGTCGCCCTCGAGCGCGACGACGTCGAGCTCACCCGCCCGGCCGCGCCAGTTGCGGTCCAGCACCTCCCAGCCCGACGCCAGCAGGTGCGTGACAGCGACCTGCTCCCCGTACCTGCCCACTGCGTCCTTGGCGCGCACGCGACCACCTCCGCGCCCACCCTGGGACGCCGGGCGCTCGGGGGTCGGCGGGGACCGGCCCGGCTGGGGAGGACGGCGGCGGTGGTCGCCCTGGGGACGACCGGCGCGTCAGCGGCGGAAGCCGCCGCCGTCCGGGACGTCGAGGTCGGACTTGGCCAGCTCCTCCACGTTGACGTCCTTGAACGTCACGACGCGGACGGACTTGACGAAGCGTGCGCTGCGGTAGACGTCCCACACCCAGGCGTCGGCCAGCGCTAGCTCGAAGTAGACCTCCCCCGCGGCGGACCGGACCTGCAGATCGACCTGGTTGGCCAGGTAGAAGCGGCGCTCGGTCTCCACGACGTACGCGAAGAGGTTCACGACGTCCCGGTACTCGCGGTAGAGCGCGAGCTCCATGTCCGTCTCGTAGTTCTCCAGGTCCTCGGCGCTCACGCGTCCATCATCGCCCATCCGCGGGGTCCGGCCGTCCGCTCGTCGTCGGCCGACGGCGCCGCGTCGTCCGGCCCGACGGGCAGGCGCCAGCTGGTGCGGTGCAGCGTCGAGGGACCCAGCCGGCGCAGCGCCCCGACGTGCTCGGCCGAGCCGTAGCCCTTGTTCTCGTGCCAGCCGTACGCGGGGTGCTCGCGGGAGAGCTCCACCATGAGCGCGTCGCGGCGGCACTTCGCCAGCACGCTCGCGGCCGCGACGGAGGCGCAGCGCTGGTCCGCCTTGACCCTCGTCCGCACGGCGATCCGCGACCACGGGTCCGCGCCGTCGGCCGCCGGGGTGCCGCCCACCGGTACTGCGCCGGCTGCGGGGTCCGCGGCCGGCGCCAGGTCCCCGCCCGCTGCGAGGTCCGGGCCCTCCGCGCCGAACAGGTCGAGCTCCGCGGGCGCGGTGAGCCAGTCGTGGGAGCCGTCGAGGAGGACGAGGTCGACGGGGATCCCCAGCGCGCCGAGGGCGCGGCGCCCCGCCAGACGCAGCGCGGCGACGATCCCGTACCGGTCGATCTCGTCCGGTCCCGCGTGCCCGGTGGCACGCGCCAGGCCCCACCGGCTGATGGCGGGCAGCAACCGCTCGCGGGCGGCGGGCGTCAGCAGCTTGGAGTCCGCGACTCCCTGGGGGCACGTGCGCGTGCTCAGGTCGACGGCGACGGCGCCCACCGTGACCGGCCCGGCGAGCGCACCACGGCCGACCTCGTCCATCCCGACGACCACCCGCGCGCCGCTGCGCAGCAGCGCACGCTCCAGGCGCAGGTCCGGCCGCGGTCCGTTCCGGGTCGTCACGGCTCCGGGACCTCCTCGAAGACGGCGCCCGGGCTCCGGAGCAGCTGCCAGCGGTCGACGGGCCACACCGTCACGAAGGCGACCCCGACGACGTTGTCGACCGGGATGCTGCCCCCGCCCGGCGACCCCTGCTTGTACCGGGAGTCCTGGGAGTTCTGCCGGTTGTCGCCCATGACCCACAGGCTCCCGGCCGGCACCGTCGTGGTGAAGTCGACCTCGGAGGGTCGCGCGCCCTCCGCCAGGTAGGACTCGTCCAGGGGCACCCCGTTGACCGTGACGCGGCCCTCGGCGTCGCAGCACGCCACCTCGTCCCCGGGCAGCCCGACGACGCGCTTGATGAGGTCCTCGCCCGAGTCCTGCGGGAGGAGACCGACGTAGGTGAGGACGTCCGTCGTGCGCTGGCGCCACACGGGCTGGGGTGCGGCCGTCGTCTCGGGCAGCCACCCGCCCGGGTCCTTGAACACGACGACGTCGCCGCGGCTGAGGTCCAGGGGCCCCGGGGCGAGCTTGGAGACGAGGACCCGGTCGCCCACGAGGAGCGTCTGCTCCATCGAGCTGCTCGGGATGAAGAAGGCCTGCACGAGGTAGGTCTTGATGACCAGGGAGAGCACCAGCGCGCTCACGACGATGATGACCGTCTCCCGCAGCCAGGCCCCGAGACCACCGGAACGCCGTTCCTCGGGAGCCGGGCCGTCTGCGGTGTCGGCGGGCTCGCGGGGGTGGCGGGACGTCACGGCCACCACTGTGCCATGACCGGCAGCCGCTCCGAGGCCGCGACCGGCCGTCGGGCCGCGGGGGCCCGGACGCCGACGGGCGGCCACTCCGAGGAGTGACCGCCCGTCGCGACGTCGTCCGGCGTCACTTGGGCGCCGGGGTCTCGCGCTTCTCCTTGATCTTGGCCTTCTTGCCGCGGAGCGCGCGCAGGTAGTACAGCTTCGCGCGACGGACGTCACCGCGGGTGACGACCTCGATCGACTCCAGGGTCGGGGAGTGCACCGGGAACGTGCGCTCGACGCCGACACCGAAACTGATCTTGCGGACCGTGAAGGTCTCGCGGACGCCGCCGCCCTGGCGACGGATGACGACACCCTGGAACGCCTGCACGCGGGAGCGGGTGCCCTCGACGACCTTGACGTTGACCTTGACGGTGTCGCCCGGGCGGAACCCCGGGATGTCGGACCGCAGCGAGGCCGCGTCGACCGAGTCGAGAATGTGCATGCTGGTCTCCTCCGCCCTGCCACAGGTCAGGCACGTCGTCACGGGCAGCGGCGCTGCCACGTCGGATCGGGTGGTGCACGGCCCGGGGGCCAGGCCGTGGGTCGTCTCCCCTGTGGCAGAGACGCGGCCGACGTACACCGACCGGCCATTCTGCCACAGCGCCCGCTCTCAGACGGACGTGGGGCCGTCCTGCGGGGGTCGGACGCCGTCGTCGTCCGTGCTCCAGCCGAGGGCCGCGAGGAGACGTCGGTCGTCCGCGTCGAGGGCGTCGGCCGGCAGGCGCGCCACGAGGTCCGGCCGGCGCTCCGCGGTGCGCTCGAGCGCGCGGTCGCGGCGCCACCGGGCGATCCGCGCGTGGTGACCGCTGAGGAGCACCTCGGGCACGTCGTGGCCCCGCCACTGCGGCGGGCGCGTGTAGACGGGGTACTCCAGCAGCCCGGCGGCTCCGTGGGACTCCTCCACCAGCGAGTCGGGGTTGCCGACCACGCCGGGCAGGAGCCGGGCGACCGCCTCGACGACGACGAGCGCGGCCACCTCTCCCCCGTTGAGCACGTAGTCACCGAGGGAGACCTCGGTGACCGGGACACCGCGCGCCCGGTAGTGCTCCGCGACACGGGCGTCGATGCCCTCGTAGCGGCCGCAGGCCACGACGAGCCTGGGGACCGCCGCGAGGCGCTCGGCCGTGCGCTGGGTGAAGCGCTCGCCCGACGGCGTGGGGACGAGGAGCTCGACGGCGCCGTCGTCGCCCAGCAGCCCGTCGAGGGCCTCCCCCCACACGTCCGGGCGCATGACCATCCCCGCCCCGCCGCCGATCGGTGTGTCGTCGACGGTGCGGTGCCGGTCGGTCGTCCACGTCCGCAGGTCGTGGACCCGCAGGTCGAGCAGGCCGGCCCGGTGCGCCTTGCCCACCAGGGACAGCTCGAGCGGTGCCAGGTACTCGGGGAAGATCGTGACGACGTCGATGCGCACGTCAGGCCTCGTCGGACCCGGGCGCGTCCGCGTCGACCACCGCGTCGACCACCGCGTCGTCCACCGCGCCATCCACCGCGTCGGCGGCCAGGAGCCCGTGCGGGGCGTCGACGACGACGCGGCCACCGGGGACGTCCACGACGGGCACGATGGCGCGGACGAACGGGACGAGCGTCCGGGCACCGTCGGGCTCGCGCAGCACGAGCGCGTCCTGGGCCGGCAGGTGCTCCAGGCCGACGACCTCGCCGACGACGGTGCCGTCGGGGCGCTCCGCCCGCAGCCCCACCAGCTCGTGCGGGTACCAGGCGTCGTCCTCGTCGGACACGTCCGCCTCGACGACGAGCTCGACCCCCCGCACCTCCTCGGCGCGCGTCCGGTCCGTGACCTCCTCGAAGGTCGCGTGCCACCGGCCGTTGAGGACCCGGGTCGCGCGGACGGTCAGCGGCCCGACGGCGGCCGGGACGGTCTGCAGGACGGCCCCGACGGCGAAGCGGTCCTCCGGACGGTCGGTGCGCACGTCCAGGGCGATCTCGCCCCGCAGTCCGTGGGGGCGGCCGAGGGTCGCGACGGTGAGCTGCATCGTGCTCCGTTCCCGTGTCACCGGACGCCGGCCCGGTGCGGGCGTCGTCGGCGTCCTGCTGAGGACGGCGGAGGCCCGGCCCCCGTGGGGACCGGGCCTCCGCCGCGATGTCCTGCTGGTCAGCGCCGGTCGACGTCCACGACGTCGACGCGGACCGACCCCTGCGGCGCGAGAGCGCCGACGACCGTGCGCAGGGCACGGGCCGTCCGGCCGTTGCGGCCGATCACCCGGCCGAGGTCCGACGGGTGCACCCGGACCTCGAGGAGCTCCCCGCGACGCAGCGACCGCGCGTTCACCCGGACCTCGTCCGGGTGGTCGACGATGCCGCGCACGAGGTGCTCCAGGGCGTCGGCGAGCATCAGGCCTGCTCCTCCGCGGCGTCGGCCGACTCGGCCTCGGACGCCTCGGGCGCCTCGGCGACGGGCGCGGCGGCCTTCTTCTCGGACGCCTTGGCCTTCGCCTTCTCGGCGGCGTCGGCAGCAGCCTTCACGGCCGCGGCCGCGGCCTCGTCACCGCCGGTGCGGTCCTTGACGCGCAGGGTGCCCTCGGCACCCGGCAGGCCCTTGAACTTCTGCCAGTCACCCGTGACCTTGAGGATCGCGAGGACCTGCTCGGTGGGCTGAGCGCCGACGCCGAGCCAGTACTGGGCCCGGTCGGACTGCACCTCCATGAGCGAAGGCTCCTCGGTCGGGTGGTACTTGCCGATCTCCTCGATGACACGGCCGTCGCGCTTGGTGCGCGAGTCCGCGACGACGATGCGGTAGTACGGCGCCCGGATCTTGCCGAGACGCTTCAGACGGATCTTGACGGCCACTGTGGTGGTCTCTCCTGGTTTCTGCTGGGGAGGTCGTCGGGCACCGGCCCGTGGGGTAGGCGGTGTCGACGACCGGGGACGCGGACCCCGGTCGGGTAGAGGGGCCGACCGGGCCGAGTACAGCGGGTCATTCTGCCAGACGTCGCGGCCCTCCGTCGCACGGCTCAGGCGACGAGGCCCCCGCGCAGGACGACGGCGCTCGGCGCGCCCAGCACCGCCACGTCGTCGCGCGGGTCGGACGGGTAGACGACGAGGTCGGCGGACGCGCCCTCCTCCAGCCCCGGGACGCCCAGGAGCTCGCGCGCGCGCCAGCTCGCGGCCGCCACGACCTCGGCGGCGGGGACACCGGCGCGCACCACCTCTGCGGCCTCGTCGGGGAGCCGCCCGTGGGCGATCGTGCCCCCCGCGTCCGAGCCGAGCAGCAGCCGCACGCCGGCGTCGTGCAGGTCGCGGACGTGCTCGTAGCGGCGCGCGTGCATGCGCCGCATCCGCGCCGCGAACCGGGGGAACCGGTCCCCCGCCTGCTCCGCGAACCCGGCGAAGTTCGCCACCTGGACCAGGGTCGGCACCACGGGGATCCCCCGCCGGGCGACCTCGTCGATCATCTCCGGGACCAGGCCCGTGCCGTGCTCGAGGCAGTCCACGCCGGCGGCGAGGAGCCCGGGCAGCGCCTCGGTCGCGAAGGTGTGGGCCGTGACGCGCGCCCCCGCGTCGTGCGCGGCGCGGACGGCCGCCCCGAGCACGTCGTCCGGCCAGAGCGGGACGAGGTCCGCCTCCGGGCCCAGGTCCCGGTCGATCCAGTCCGCGACGACCTTCACCCAGCCGTCCCCGCGGGCCGCCTCCTCGGCCACCGCCGAGGGGAGGTCCTCGACCGCGTCGAGCTCGCGGCCGTACCCGCGCAGGTACCGCCTCGGCCGCGCCAGGTGGCGTCCGGCCCGCACGACCCGCGGCAGGTCCGGGCGGTCGTCGATCCACCGGGTGTCCGAGGGCGACCCGGCGTCCCGGACCAGGAGCGTGCCCGCGTCACGGTCGGCGCGCGCCTGCGCCTCCGCCGTGACCCGGTCGACGGGGCCGTCCGGGCCCAGGCCGATGTGGCAGTGCAGGTCGACCAGGCCCGGCAGTGCCCAGCCCTCGAGCGTGACGACGTCGGCGGACCGCCGGCCGCTCGGGGGCGCGAAGGTGACGCGGCCCCCGACCACCCACAGCTCGTCGACCGCCCGCTCGTCGTCGAGGAGCACCCGCCCGCGCACGTGCAGCACCGGTGCCCGGGCACCGGTCCTCGCACCGCCCGCGGGCGGGTACGCGCCGGGTCCTGGCCCCGAGGGCTGCCCGCTCATCGCCCGAGGAACTTCTCCAGGCCCGGCGGGAGGTCCAGCGACGCCGGGTCGGCCGAGGTCGGCGCCGGGCGGTCCAGCCCGAAGGCGGAGCCGGGTGCACCGGCGGGCTTCTTCCCCGCGGCGCGCTCCAGCGCCTCCCGCTCCTGCTGGGCACGCAGGGCGGGGTTGCCGGACTTGCCCTTGGCCTTCTTCGGCAGCGGCGCCATCTTGCCCCGGGACTTCTTGCCGCCCAGGCCCGGCAGCCGGCCCATGCCGCCCATCCCGGGCAGGCCCGCGCCGCGGGCCATCTGCTTCATCATCACCTGGGCCGAGGCGAACCGCTCCAGCAGCTGGTTGACGTCGGCAGAGGTGCTGCCCGAGCCGCGGGCGATCCGGCTCCGCCGGGACCCGTTGATGATCTTCGGGTTCTGCCGCTCCGCCGGCGTCATCGACCGGACGATGGCCTCGATCCGGTCGACCTCGCGCTCGTCGAAGTTCTCGATGGCGTCCCGCATCTCGCCCATGCCCGGGAGCATCCCGAGCATCTTCTTCATGGAGCCCATCTGACGCAGGCCCTGCATCTGGACGAGGAAGTCCTCGAGCGTGAAGTCCTCGCCGCTGGCGAGCTTGCCGGCCATCGCCTCGGCCTGCTCGGCGTCGAACGCCTTCTCGGCCTGCTCGATGAGGGACAGGACGTCACCCATGTCGAGGATGCGGCCGGCCATCCGGTCGGGGTGGAACACCTCGAAGTCGGTGAGCTTCTCACCGGTCGAGGCGAACAGGATCGGCCGACCGGTGACGGACGCCACCGAGAGCGCCGCGCCACCGCGGGCGTCACCGTCGAGCTTGGACAGGACGACGCCGGTGAAGCCGACCCCGTCGGCGAACGCCTGGGCCGTCGCGACGGCGTCCTGGCCGATCATCGCGTCGATGACGAACAGGATCTCGTCGGGGTCCACCGCGTCCCGGATGTCCGCGGCCTGCTGCATCATCTCCGCGTCGACACCGAGGCGGCCGGCGGTGTCGACGATGAGGACGTCGTGCTGGCGGGTGCGCGCGGCCGCGAGGCCGTCCCGCGCGACCGCGACCGGGTCCCCCGGCGCGGCGGTCAGCGAGCCGTCGCTGCCCTCCTGCGTGCCGGGGTGGGGCGCGAAGACCGGCACGCCTGCGCGCTCACCGACGACCTGGAGCTGGGTGACGGCGTTGGGGCGCTGGAGGTCCGCGGCGACGAGCAGCGGGGTGTGACCCTTCTCGCGCAGGTGGCGCGCGAGCTTCCCGGCGAGCGTCGTCTTGCCCGCACCCTGCAGGCCCGCGAGGAGGATGACGGTCGGCGGGGTCTTCGCGAACCGCAGCGGGCGCTGCTCGCCCCCGAGCACGGAGATCAGCTCGTCGTTGACGACCTTGACCACCTGCTGGGCGGGGTTGAGCGCCCCCGACACCTCGGAGGACAGGGCGCGCTCGCGCACCTTGCCGGTGAACTCCCGCACGACGGGGACGGCGACGTCGGCGTCGAGGAGCGCGCGGCGGATCTCGCGCACCGTGGCGTCGATGTCCGCCTCGGAGAGCCGGCCCTTGGTGCGCAGGTTCTTGAACGTCGACGTCAGGCGGTCGGACAGCGTGGCGAACACGGGACCTCACCGGTGGTACGGGCACGGAAGCCCCCAGGGTACCCGCGCGCCCCCGACGACGACCTCCGGGCGACCTGGGGGCGACCTGGGGGCGCCCCGGGGGCGACCCGGGGGCGACCTCCGGGCCCTCGCCGAGCGGCCGTCGTGCGGGTCAGGTGCCGGCGAGCGCCGCCTCCGCCCGGCGGGTCAGGTCGTCGACCAGCCGGGCGCGCCACGGGGTCCATGCCGTCGGGCCGGCCGCCGACGCGTCCGCCTCGGTGAGCGCCCGGAGGCACAGCAGGAGGTCCCGGCGGTGGTCCACGGCCTCGAGCAGCGCCCCGACCGTCGCCGGGTCGTCGGGGTCCTGCGTCGTGGCGAGGTCCGCGAGGGTGAGGTGGTGCCGCACCAGCAGCCTGACGTCCGCCGTCACCGCTGCGTCCAGACCCGTCCGGGCGCCGATCGCCGGGACGAGCGCGGCACCCTCGACGCTGTGGTCCGTCGCGCCGGCGCGCTTGCCGATGTCGTGCAGCAGCGCGGCGAGCAGGAGGACCTCCGGCGCGGGGACGGCACGCCGGGCGCGGCCCGCCCGGGCGACCGTCTCGACGAGGTGCCGGTCCACCGTGTGCCGGTGGACGGGCGAGCGCTGGGGCCGGTTCCGCACGGCCGCCCACTCCGGCAGCCAGCGCGTGACGACGCCCGCCAGGTCGAGCGTCTCCCAGACCGGCACCTGCGCGGGGCCGGTGGCCAGGAGCTGGAGGAAGTGGGCCAGCGCGGGCGCCGGCCACGGCTCGGGCAGGTCGGGGGTCCGCGCCAGGCTCTCGACGGTGACCGGTGACAGCGCCAGGCCCAGCCGGGCCGACGTCGCGGCGGCGCGCAGCCCGAGCAGCGCGTCGTCCTCGGGGCGCACCCCTGCCGCCAGGACGAGCTCGCCGTCGTGCTCGACGAGGCCCTCGCCGACCGAGCGCAGCCGGGGCGCGACGCGGCG
>NZ_AXCW01000146.1 GCF_000603945.1 Actinotalea ferrariae CF5-4
CACCGGCGAGGGCGTGGCGGACGGCGAGCCCGCCGCCGACGGCTGCCGCCGCGAGGACGACCCCGCGCACACGGGTCCTCGTCCGGCCGTGCCAGCCGCCCTGCACCGCGGCGTCGGCCGCGACCGGGGAGGGACGGTGCAGGTTCCCGCTCGTCGGCGCGGCCCCGTGCCGGCGGGACAGGTGCTGGGTGTCGACGTGGCGGGCGATCGCGCGCGCCGTCTTCTCCGGGTGCTTGCGCGCTGCCCGTAGGAGGCTGCCCGCCCCGGACCCGACCGGGATCTCGGGACGCGGGTGGCGCACGGCGTCGACGACCGCGTCGGCCACCCGCTGCGGCGCGTTGACCGGCGGCATCGCCAGGAGCCGGCGGCCCGTGTGGTTCCCGGCCTGGTGGAAGAAGGGCGTGTCGACCGTCGTCGGCAGCACGGACACGACGTGGATGCCCTTCTGCCCCTCCAGCCGCAGCTCGGACCGGACGCTTCCGGCCAGCGAGAGGACCGCGGCCTTCGCCATGGAGTACGGGGCGCCGTACGGCACGGGGATGACGGACAGCACCGACGCGATGTTGACGATCACGCCCTCGCCGCGGTCGCGCATGAGCGGCAGGACCGCGCGGATGCCGTGGAGGTACCCCAGGACGTCGACGTCCAGGACCCGCCGGACGTCCTGGAGGGGCAGCTCCTCGACGGAGCCGTAGACCGCGACCGCGGCGTCGTTGACCCACACGTCGACGCGACCGAACTCCTCGACCGCCCGGTCGGCCAGCTCGCGCACCGCCGCCTCGTCCGTGACGTCGACGGGCACCACCATCGTGCGCGCACCCGCCTTCCGGACCTCGCGCGCGAGGTCCTCCAGCGCGTCCTCGCGTCGTGCGGCGAGGACCACCGCCCCCGCCTTGTGCTCGGCGAACGCCAGGGCTGTCGCCCGGCCGATCCCGCTCGAGGCGCCGGTCACGACGACGACGCGGCCACGGATACGCATGGGTCCTCCGGGAGGGGTGAGGGGATGGGACTCCCTCCACCCTGCGCCAGCCGGGCCGCCCCCGCACTCGCAGGGACGGCCCGGCTGGGGACAGCGGTCAGGGGATGTCGGCCTGTGCCGCCTCCACCGTCAGCTGCTTGGCGTCGTAGTCGGTGAGGAGGCGCTGGTCCTCCAGCGACCGGACGCTCTCGCGGACCTGGCGCACGTAGTCACCGTGGTTCCGGTAGAGCGCATCCAGGGTGGCCTGGTCGAACGGGTCCTCCCAGCCGGCGATGAAGCAGAACGACGCACCGGTCGCCGCCCCGTACCAGGTGCTGGCGGGCACGTCGAGATAGGGCGAGCGCCAGCCGCCCTGGACGTTGCCGAACTCGTCGAGCACGGGCGCGCCGTTCTCGACGAGGATCGGGTCGATGCGCGGCGGGGCGATCCCGTCCCGGACCCACAGGTCGAGGTTGTGCAGCGCGGCGTTGAAGAAGATCTCGTTGGGCAGCCGGCTGCGCTCGCCCTCGTTGCAGGCCATCGGCGGCACGGACCGGTCGGCCGCGAGGATGTCCTCGGGGGCGGCCGAGTAGTACAGCTCCTCCGGGGTCGCGTGACCGGCACCGGCGAGCTCGTAGTGGCGGTACCGGTCGCCCGGCTCGTCGCTGTCGGCCCGACGCGCGCCGATGCCACGCAGGTAGTCGGACTGGGACATGACCCGCATCACGGGCACGCCGACGTCCTGGATCTGCCGGCGCGGGTCGGTCGCCGGCGGGGCCGGCTCGCACTGGTTCATCGGGTAGGCACCGGCGAAGGCGCCACCGGCGACGGCGACGAGGTAGCCGTCGTACGGCTGCTCGCCGGTCTCCTCCACCACGAGCGGACGGACCGCGTTGATGTAGTTGACGAGGTAGCCGCCGGTCTGGGAGTACCCGAACCCGTAGGCCAGCTCGACGTCGCTGGTGCCGTCGCCGTAGGTGAGCGGGTTCGTCGCGTCGTCGGCGCGGAGCCACTGGCCGACCTGGGTGTAGATGTCCCAGACCATGCCGTTCTCCGTCTCGCGCGAGCTGTCCGCCGCGACCGTCGCGCAGTTGCGCGGGTCGCTCAGCGGCAGCGGGTTGGCGAAGGACAGGTCGCCGTAGCGCTCGGGGTCGAAGTTCTTCAGGGCGTCGACCGAGATGGGCTTGGCCGTGATGCCGACCCAGGTGTCGCCGTTGTCGATGATCTCCTCGTGGGCGACCGCCCAGCCGATGTTGAGGTCGAACCAGTTCGACGGGTTGAGCATCTCCACGACGGCGGCGCCGCTGAAGTGCTGCTCCTTCGCCGGCCGCCGGACCAGGACGCGGGTGGTGTACGGGGCGTCGGGCGTGACGACCTGCGCGGGGCCCTCCTGCGGCCACGTGTAGACGTTCGACAGCCCGCTGACCAGGTACTCCTCCTCGACGTACCCGACCTTCGCGAGGTCCTGGGGGACGAGCTGGTGGTCCGCCGCACCGAAGGGGTACGAGTCCGCCGTGACCGGGAGCGGGCCGACGACGTTCGTGAGCCCGAGGTCGCTCAGCGCGTCGCCGATCGCCGTCGGGGCTGCGGCAGGTGCCGCTGCCGCCGGTGCGGCGGCGGAGGCACCGCGCGGTGTGGGGCGGTCGGCCCCGGTGGCGGCGCCGACGGGGACGAGCGCCAGCGCGAGGGCGCCGACGAGGGCACCGACTGCTGGTCTCGCGAGGGACGGTGGAGTGGTCCTCATGGTGCGTGCACCTCCGGGCCCAGGGGGCCGTCGTCAGGGGCGCCGCGCCTGCCCTGCCCGGGCCGACGACGGTGCCGGCACCGCGCCGTCGCGGTGTCCCGGTGACCGTAGGAAGGCCCCGGGCGGCCCGCATCCGGTGGGCGGGGGGTTGGGAGGATGCGCAGGGCGGGGCCGACGACGCGCCGCCGAATCGGGACGAACCACCCCGGACCTGCCTTCGCGCGCACGTCGGTGCAGCGCCGGCGGTCGGGTCGCCGGGTCGGCGACCGGCCGGGTCCGGTCCGGGCTTGTCGTGTCTTCTCCTGTCGTGTCGTGTCCTCTCCTGTCGCGTCGTGTCCTCTCCTGTCCTGTGAAGCGTTTGTCGCGCCGGGTCGCACGAAGTCTTCGCCGTGGCGCCGGTGGTGCTGGTGCGACGTGCCGTGTCGGTGGTGGGTGGTGTGCTGGGGACCTGTCACCGCACCACCACGGAGGGACCCCACGATGACCGCCGCAGCACTCGACCGACCGACCGCGAGCGCACCGGAGGAGCGCACGCACCCGGCCGCGTCGCCCGTCGAGACGTCGCTGGCGACGGCGGTGACCCGCGCGCTCGCGCAGGCGGGGTCGGGGCAGGTGGGGTCGGGGCAGGTGGGGTCGGGGGCGGTCGTCGTCGTGACGGACGACGACGACGCCACGGCACGCGCGACCGCCGAGGTCGCCCGCGCGGGCGGGGGGGCACGGCTCGAGGGTCTGCGCACCACTACCTCCCCGGTCCTGCGCCGCGCCGTGCTCGACCGCGTGGCGCTCGGGCAGGTCGACGTCGTCGTCGTCTCGGCGGGGGCCTGGGACCCGGCCGAGCTGCCGGACGTCGCCCTGGTCGACGCGCGGACGACGCCCCCGCCGGTCCCGGGTCGCCGCCCCGTGCTGTGCCGCCTCGGGGCACGGTGACCACGGGCACGGTGACCACGGGCACGGGATCGTCGACGCCGGGCAGGAGGTCACCCGCGACGGGCGACGGGACGGGCAAGGGGCGACGTGGTCACGGGCAACGTGGTCACGG
>NZ_AXCW01000147.1 GCF_000603945.1 Actinotalea ferrariae CF5-4
GCGTGGGCACGGGCAACGAGCAACGTGCTCACGGGTGCGGTCGGGACCGCGCCGGACCAGCACCTAGGGTCGGGTCCATGCCTCAGCGGTGGGATCTGCGGTCCGTGGTCCGGCGCGTCGCCGGAGGTCCGCCCACCGTGCAGACCGGCCTGCGGTCGCGGCCCGGCGAGCTCGACGCGACGACGATCCACGGGGTCATGGAGCTCGCGCTGCGGGTCGGCGAGGCCATGCTCTCCCTCGGCGCGGCGGCCGTCGACGTCACGCTCGCGATCCGCCGGGTGCTCAAGGCGTTCGGCCTGCGCGGCGCCCAGGTGGACCTCACGTTCACCTCGATCACCGTCTCCTACGACCGCGGGGTCGGCGCGTACCCGTTGACGATGATGCGGGTCGTCGCGGAGCGGCTCCCGGACTACGGGCGCCTCCAGGACGTGGTGGAGCTCGCCCGGGACGTCGGCGAGCGGGTGGTCCCGCCCGAGGACGCGGCGCGCCAGGTCGACGCTGCCCACGAGGCGCTCGACCGGATCGTCTCGGCGCCGCAGACGTACCGCCGCTGGGTCGTGACGGTCGCCCTGTCCACGCTGGCCGGCGCGGTCGCGGTCCTGCTCGGGGGCGGTCCGGCCGTCGCCCTCGTGGCCGCGGCGACGACGGCGGTCATCGACCGCGTCGTGTGGTTCCTCGGCCTCCGCGGCCTCCCCGCGTTCTTCCTCCAGGCCGTGGGCGCCGCCATCGCGGCACTCGTCGCGGTGGCCCTCTTCCTGGCCCGGCCGGTCCTGCCCTTCGACCCCGACCTCCTCCCGCCCTCGCTCGTCGTCGCGGCCGGGATCGTCGTGCTGCTGGCCGGGCTCTCCCTCGTCGGCGCGGCGGAGGACGCGATCAGCGGCTTCCCCATCACCGCCGGTGCCCGGGCGTTCGAGGTGCTCGTGCTGACCCTCGGCATCGTCGTCGGCATCGGGTTCGTCCTGGACGTCGCGCGCCGCCTCGGCGTCCCGCTCCTCCTGCTCGACCCGCCGCAGAACACCACCCCCCTCCTCGTCCAGGTGGCGGCGGCCGCCGTCGTCGCCCTCGCCTGGGCCGTCGCGTCCTACGCCCGGCCGCGCGCCGTCGTCGTGGCCGCGGCGGTGGGCGGCATCTCGTGGGCCGTGCTCAGCGCGATGACCACGCTCGGGGTCGGTCCCGCGGTGGCGAGCGCCGTCGCCGCCGCCGTCGTCGGCTTCCTCAGCGAGTGGGCCTCGCCCCGGCTGCGGGTCCCGTCGATCGTGACGTCCGTCTGCGGCATCGTCCCGCTCCTGCCCGGGCTGGCGATCTACCGCGGGCTGTTCGACCTCGTCAGCAGCACCACGGAGATCGGGATCCTCCCGGGGGTCGCGGGGCTGTTCGGTGCGCTCATGATCGGCCTCGGGATCGCCGGCGGCGTCACCCTCGGCGAGTTCCTCGGGGCGCCGCTGCGGCTCGGCACGCGCGGGGGCGGGCGGTCCCGGTCCGCGGCCGTGCGGGGCATCACGGGCCGCGCCCCGCGGCAGATGCTGCGCCGGAGCGACCGGACCTCCGCGCCCCGTGGAGCCGCCGCCGGTGACGACACCCCGCTCCAGCCGGGCGGCTGAGCGCGTTCACCCCGGCCTCGCCCGGGCATCGGGAAGCGTTCAGAGATCGCTCCCCCGCGGGCCCTTGTGACCATGAGGGCCCCCGACGAACCATGTGCGGGCACCGACCGGTGCAGTCACCTCACACGGGAGGACCCCCGCATGAGCAACCGCACATCCCGGGCGACGACGCTCGGAGTGCTCACCGCCGCAGCCGCCCTCATCACCGTCGGGGCCGCGCCTGCGGTGGCCGGCGGCTCCGACGGCGGCAACGGCAACGGCCGGACCGGGTACGGCCAGCCGCGGTCGTACGAGCTCACCGTCATGGGCACCAGCGACCTGCACGGCAACATCCTGAACTGGGACTACTTCGCGAACGCGGAGTACACGGACCGCCCCGGGAACGACGTCGGGCTCGCGAAGATCGCGAGCCTCGTGGAGCAGGTGCGCGCCGAGAAGGGTGCCGCCAACACGCTCCTGGTCGACAACGGCGACCTCATCCAGGGCACGCCCCTGGCCTACTACTACGCCAAGGTCGACCCCATCACCGAGGGCGCGCAGCACCCCATGGCCACCGCGATGAACGCGCTCGGCTACGACGCGGCCGTGCTGGGCAACCACGAGTTCAACTACGGCCTGCCGCTGCTGCGCGCCTTCGAGGACCAGGTCGACTTCCCGCTCCTGGGCGCCAACGTCCTGGACGCGACGACGGGCGACCCGGCGTTCACGCCGTACACGATCAGCACCGTGCGCCCCGACGGCCGCGGCAAGCCGATCAAGGTCGGCTTCGTCGGCGTGACGACGCCGGGCAGCGCGATCTGGGACCGCGCGAACGTCGAGGGCGTGCTGGAGTTCGGCGGCGTCGTCGAGCAGGCGGCGTACTGGGTGCCGAAGGTCCGCGAGGCGGGGGCCGACGTCGTCGTCGTCCTCGCGCACACCGGCGCGGACGGCGGCTCGTCGTACGGCGACGCCCTGCCCTTCCCGGAGAACGCGGCCGTCGAGATGGCCGAGCAGGTCCCCGGGATCGACGCCGTCCTGACCGGTCACGCGCACCGGGAGATCCCCGAGCGCGTGGTGATCAACGAGCAGACCGGCGAGGAGGTCGTCCTGTCGATGCCCCTGCGCTGGGGCATGCGGCTGTCGACGTTCGACATCGACCTGTCCTACGAGCGCGGGACGTGGACCGTCGACTCCGTGAACGCGGAGCTGCTCAACGCGAACACGGTGCCGGAGGACCCGGAGATCGTGGACCTCGTGGCGGACCAGCACGCGACCGTCGTGGACTACGTCAACAGCGTCGTGGGCACGTCCCTCGCGCCGATGTCCGCGGCGACCGCCCGGTACCGGGACACCGCGGCCCTGGACTTCATCAACTACGTCCAGGCCCTCGAGGTGCAGCGGAACCTCACCGGGACCGACGCCGAGCTGCCCGTCCTGTCGATCGCGGCGCCCTTCAACGCCCAGGCGGCGATCCCCGCCGGGGACGTGTCCGTCCGCGACATCGCCGGGCTGTACATCTTCGACAACACGCTGCTCGGGGTCCGCATGACCGGTGCCCAGATCAAGGACTACCTCGAGTTCTCCGCGCGGTACTTCCAGCAGGTCAGCAGCGCCGGTCCGCTCGCCCCGTCGCAGGTCACCAACGCAGTGACCCCGACGGCGCAGACCGGCACGCCGGACTACAACTACGACGTCATGGCGGGGCTCGACGCGCCGCTGACCTACCAGATCGACCTGTCGCAGCCGGTGGGCAGCCGGATCGTCGGGCTGGCGTACGACGGCGCGCCGATCGACCCCGCGCAGGAGTTCGTCGTGGCCGTCAACAACTACCGGCAGTCCGGCGGCGGCAACTTCCCGCACGTCAAGGACGCTCCGGTCGTGCACAACGCCCAGCAGGAGATCCGTCAGCTGATGATCGACTGGGTGAGCGCGCAGGGCGTCATCGACCCGGCGGTCTTCTCCTCGACCAACCCGGACTGGGTGCTGACGTACGGCGGGGAGCCGCTCGTCATCGAGTGAGCCGCTCCGCCGGCCGGCCGTGAGGTCGGCAGGCGGACGCACCGCGGCCGGGTGGGACCGTCAGGTCCCACCCGGCCGTCGTCGTCGGTCGCCTCAGCCGTTCGCTGCCGGTCGTGTCAGACGGCGTCGTCGCGGCTCAGGCGTCGGCCCCGCCGCGACCCATCCCGCCGCCCAGGCCGCCGTGCATCCCGCCCATGCCCCCGTGCCTGCCCTGGCCACCCCACCCGTGGTGACCGCCGCCGGCCGGCCCGCCGCTCTCGACGCGCTCGGTGATGCGCTCGGTCAGGCCGGCCCTGAGCTCGTCGGCCTCCGCGGCGTCGAGACGGCCGTCGGCCACGGCCTCGTCCAGACGCTCCTCGGCCTCCGCCACGAGCGCCGCCACGAGGTCCTCGACGGCGACGCCCTGCGCCGCCGCGACGTCCGCCAGCGTGGACCCATCCGCGAGCGCGTCCCGCAGCTCGTCGGTCGTCAGTCCCAGCGCCTCCGCCGCGGTGTCCAGGTTCGCGCCGTGCCCGCCGTGCCCGCCGTGCCTGCCGTCACCGGCGCCCCCGTGCGGGCCCATCTCGTCGGCGAGGGCCTCGGCGACGGCATCCGCCTGCGCGGCGTCGATCGTCCCGTCTGCCACGAGGGACTCCAGGGAGTCGCGGATGCGCTCCGCGTGGTGGGCCAGGAACGGGTCCTCGGCCGTCGTCTCGTCCGACGGCGCCGCCGTGGCCGGCAGCACGGCCGTGGCCCCGATCGCGACCCCCGCCAACCCGACCAGCCCGACGGCCCCTGCCGCGACCGTCCTCCGCAGTGCTGTCCTCATCGCCCTCTCCCCACCGTGACCCCGCACCGGTCCAGGCGCCGGCTCCCTCTGGTCCGAGCCTCCTCCCCGGTGCTGGGAGCAGCCTGGGAGCCACCTGCCAGTTCGCCCGCCGTCGGCTCGCGCCGGGACCCGCAGCGGTGGCAGGGTCGACCTGCCCCACCCCCAGCCGGAGGACCCACGCCGTGAAGCCGGAGTACCGCCTGCCCGCCCGTCCCGTCGCGCACGAGGACGCCGTCGTCGGCGGCGACCGGTGGCGGATCTCGGTCCTCACCGACGGGCTCGTCCGCGTCGAGTGGTCCGACGACGGCGGCTTCGAGGACCGGCCCTCCACGTTCGCGATCCGCCGCGAGCTCCCCGTGCCGCCCTTCCGCGTGCACGACTCGGGGACGCACGTCGAGGTCGAGACCGCCCGCTTCCGGCTCACCTACGACAAGCAGCCGTTCAGCACGAGCGGCCTGAGCCTGGCCGTGCTCGGCGGCGTGAGCAGCTACCACTCGGTCTGGCGGTTCGGGCAGGACGCCGGGGAGCTCGGCGGGCAGATCGGGCAGAGCGAGGACAACCTCGGCGGGACGGCCCGGACGCTGGACGACGTCGACGGCGCGACCGCCCTCGAGCAGGGCGTCGTGTCCCGGCAGGGCTACGCGGTGCTCGACGACTCCGACTCGTTCCTCTTCGACGACGACGGCTGGGTCGCCCCGCGCGAGCCCGGCCGGCAGGACCTCTACCTCTTCGCCTACGGCCACGACTACCTCGACGCGCTCCAGGCGTTCTACGCGGTCAGCGGCCCGACGCCCGTGCTCCCCCGCTGGGCGTTCGGCAACTGGTGGAGCCGCTACCACCGGTACTCCGCGGACGGGTACCGCGCCCTCATCGAGCGCTTCCGGGCTGAGGGGCTGCCGTTCTCGGTGAGCGTCATCGACATGGACTGGCACCTCGTCGAGATCGGCCCCCGGCACGGCAGCGGCTGGACCGGCTACACCTGGAACCGCGAGCTCTTCCCGGATCCCGCGGAGTTCCTGGCGTGGCTGCACGAGCGCGGGCTGCGCGTCACCCTCAACGTCCACCCGGCCGACGGCGTCCGCGCGCACGAGGACGCGTACACCGACATGGCGCGCGCCCTGGGCCTCGACCCGGACGCCGGCGACCCCATCGCCTTCGACGTCACCGACCGCGACTTCCTCGCCGCGTACTTCGACGTCCTGCACCGGGAGCTGGAGCGGGACGGCGTCGACTTCTGGTGGATCGACTGGCAGTCCGGGCCGCACTCGAAGGTCGCGGGCATCGACCCGCTGTGGATGCTCAACCACTTCCACTACCTGGACAACGCCCGCGACGGCCGCCGCGGCCTGACCTTCTCCCGGTACGCCGGGCCGGGCAGCCACCGCTACCCCGTGGGGTTCTCCGGCGACACGGTCATCTCCTGGGACTCCCTGGCCTTCCAGCCGCACTTCACCGCCACCGCGAGCAACATCGGCTACGGCTGGTGGAGCCACGACATCGGCGGGCACTTCTTCGGCACGAAGGACGACGAGCTCGCCACGCGTTGGGTCCAGCTCGGCTGCTTCTCGCCGATCCTGCGCCTGCACTCCGGCGCGAACCCGTTCATCACCAAGGAGCCGTGGACGTTCTCGTCCGACGCGCGGGACGTGCAGACGGCGTTCCTGCGCCTGCGGCACCGGCTCGTGCCCTACCTGCACACCATGAACCACCGCGCCGCCGACGGCGTGCCGCTCGTGCTGCCCATGTACTACGCGCACCCGGAGGTGAACCAGGCGTACGAGGTCCCCGACCAGTTCGCCTTCGGGTCCGAGCTGGTCGTCGCGGCCGTCACGCGCCCCGCCGACGACGCGTCGCTGCTCGCGCGCACGCAGGCGTGGCTGCCACCCGGGACGTGGGTCGACGTGCTCACCGACGTCGCGTACGACGGCGACCGCCGGGTCGCCCTGCACCGGGACCTGCGGACGATCCCCGTCCTGGCAGGTGCCGGTGCGCTCGTGCCGCTCGACGGCGCCGAGGTGCCGGGGAATGAGCCGGTGAACCCCGAGCACCTCGAGGTGCTCGTCGTCGTCGGGGCGGACGGGGCGTTCGGCCTGCTGGAGGACGACGGCGGGGCGGGCGAGCCGACGCGCACGCCGCTGCGCTGGGAGCAGGCGGCGGGCCGGTTCACGGCGGGCCCCGCCGCGGCGTCGTCGTCGTCGGGCTCCG
>NZ_AXCW01000148.1 GCF_000603945.1 Actinotalea ferrariae CF5-4
CGAGGTCGTGCGCCACGAGGCACCGGAGCGCCGCCAGGCGGTCGGCGACGTCCCCGTGCCGGTCGTCGCCGAGCAGCGCGGCGGCCTGCGCCAGCCCGCGCTCGGCGCGGAGAGCGTCGCCGAGGACCGCTGCCGGCGTCCAGGCGTGCACCAGGACCTCGGCGCGCAGGACCGGGTCGTCGCTCAGCTCCCAGGCCTGCCTGGCCCAGCGGCGCACCGCGCGCAGGCGGCGGCCGGGGACCGACACCTCCCGGATCATGCGGACCCGCGCGGACCACCGGTCGGCGGTGTCACCTCCCGCATCGGCGGCACGGATGGCCGACCGGAGCCGCGCATGGAGGTCCGTGAGGTCGCCGTCCGCGGCGGACCGCGTCGCCGACGCCTCCGGCCCCCGGCCGGTCGCGGTGGCGGCGCTGCTCCACCCGAGCAGCAGCCCGGCGGCGTCCCCCCGGTCCGCGTCGACCGTCGGGGCGTCCGTGGACGGGCGGCGCAGGGCCGGGAACACCTGCTCGGGCTCCGCGTCCGCGGCTGCGCGGGCCGCCTCGAGCGCCGCGGCCCGCGCGAGCCCCGGCTCACCGGCGGACTCCCAGTGGGCGACCCGCTCGGCCACGGGGATCGTCGCGCGCTCCGCGATCCTCCGGTGCAGCTCGCGGCGGGCCGACGGGCGCAGCCACGACAGGAGGAGATCGGCGAAGACCTCGTCGCGTGCGGCGCACCCGCGCGGTGAGTGGGACACCAGCGACAGGTCGACCAGGCGGTCGAGCGCGTCGGCGATGGCGCCGAGGCTGGGTTCGTCGAGGCCGACGAGCGGCAGGAGGAGCTCGGGCGTCACTGCCCGACCGGCGGCGGCCGTGAGCTGGAGGACCTCCATCTCGGTCGCCGACAGCCGGTCGACGGCCAGGGCGAGCAGCCGGTGCGACCAGGAGTCCGCGTCCGGGGCGGTGTCGAGGACGACCAGCCCGGCGCTGGTCGCCGCCACCCGTCCCGTGTCGACCCACTCGCGCACGGTGCGGAGCACGGCGACCGGGTTCCCGTCGGTCTCCGCCGCGACACGGTCGACGAGGGCGTCGGACACCGCGCCGGCGAGCACGGCCGCGCACAGCTCGGACACCTCCTCCCTGGCCAGCGGCGGGAGCCGGAGCTGCTGGGGCCGGACCCCGAGGGCGTCCTGCACCACCTCGGCGAGACCCGGCGGCAGGGTCCTCCCGGCCAGGACCAGGCAGGTGGCGACCGGCGTCAGCGTGACGCGGAGGAGGTCACCCACCTGCTCCGCGGTGAGGTGGTGCACGTCGTCGACGAGGACCACGGGAGCGCGTCGGGCGTCCTCGGCGCCGTCCAGGACAGCCCTGTGGTCGCCGTCCGGGCGGCACACGACACGGCCCGTCGTCCGCGGACCCAGCGTCTCCTGGACGAGGCGGGTCTTGCCGGCGCCCGCCGGCGCCTCCAGCAGGACGACGGCGCGGCGCCCGTCGGCCGCGGCCGCCGCGGCCACCTCGCGCAGCCACGCCTGCTCGTCGCCGCGGCCCCGGAACGGCGGCTCGGTGACCGGCGGGTACGCCGGGTCCAGGAGCTCCTGGTGCAGGCGCTGCGTCGGCGGCGACGGGTCCGCACCGACGTGCTCGGTGAGCGCGTGGCGGCACCGGTCGTACGTCTTGAGGGCCAGGGCGGCCTCCCCGGTGCCCCGCTGTGCCCGCATGAGCACGCGGTACGCCCGCTCCGAGCAGGGCTCGAGCACGAGCGCGCGCTCCGCGAGCTCCGTGGCGTCACGCCACCAGGCGAGCTGTGCCGCGGCCTCGGCCGCCTCCAGCATCATCGTCCGGTGGGCCGAGGCGAGGGCCTCGCGCTCACGCTCGACCCAGTCCCCGCTCGCGTGGTGCGGCAGGAGGTCGCCCAGGTAGAGGGCGTCCGCCTGGCGCGCGGCGAGGAGCGCGCCGGCGCAGTCGCCCTGGGTGAGCCCCCGACGGACCTGCTGGGCGAGGCCCCGGAAGGCGTGGGCGTCCACCCAGGCCCCGGTCAGGGCGAGGCCGCCGAGCCGACGCTCGACGCAGTTGGCGCGCAGCACCTTCCGGACGCGTGAGGCGGCGGTGCGCAGGCTCGCGCGCCCGTGCGGCTCGTCGGCGTGCGGCCACAGCTGCTCCAGGAGCGTCTCCACGTGGACGGCTTCGCCGACGTGCAGCGCGAGGATGCGCAGCAGGTCGGCCGTCTGCGTCGTGGGCCACTCCGACGGGCGCACGACGGTGCCGTCGGCCCGGCGGACCCGCAGCGGGCCCAGCACACGGACCTCGATGTCCTCCCGGGAGAGGTCGTCGAAGGAGCTCGTGGTCATCGTGACTCCAGACGGAGGGGTCGCCTCCGGTCGCCGGGGACGTCGCGGCGGCGCGGTCCGAGACGACACCGCCCCACCTCGTGATCACTGTGTCCGATTCGTCCCCGTCCCCGTCAGCCCCGCGTGAGGGGGGTGCTACCCCCCTGTCGGGGTGCGGCCGAACGGGTGACCCGGGCCCGTGGGGAGCCGTCGACCGGCGTCTCTCGCGGTCAGGGGACGGGTGCTGTCGGGTCAGGGGACGGGTGCCGTCCGGCGGTCGTCGGCACCGATCACGGGGAAGCGGGCGCTCAGCACCGTGCCTCCGCCGGGCCGTGGCCCCAGCGAGAACGTGCCCCCCGCGTCGCGCAGGGTGTCCTCGAGGAGGCGCAGCCCGAGGTGGCCCGGGCGGGACCGGGACACCCCGGGGTCGACGCCGCGCCCGTCGTCGCTCACCTCGACGACGACGTGCTCGCGGTCCGCCTGGACGGTCACCTCGGCACGGGCGGCCCCCGAGTGCCGGGCCACGTTGCGCAGCGCCTCCCGGACCACGCGGTGGGCCAGCAGCAGGGAGGGCCGGGACGTCCCGGCGTGGCACACGACGTCGCACACGACCTCGACACCCGCCCGACGAGCCGGTCCGGCGAGCTCCTCGACCGCCGCCCGCAGACCGTGGGCGTCGAGCTCCGCCGGGTACAGGTCGACGAGCAGGGAGCGCAGGGCTCGCACGTCCCTCTGGACGATGTCGCGCGCGGTGCGCAGCGTGTCGCCGTCGATGCCGCCGTCGGCGGGTGCCGCGGAGAGCAGGTACCCCAGGCCGGCGAGGTCCTGGACGACGCCGTCGTGGAGGTCCTGCGCGACGCGCCGTCGCTCGAGGTCGGTGGCCTCGGCGGCGTGCCGGAGCAGCCGCTCCCGCTCGACCCGCGCGCCGTCGACCCGGCGTGCCAGGGACATGGACAGCGGCAGGACGCCCAGGACGAGGAGGATCAGCGCGCCCACGGTGATCGTCAGGACGACCCGGAGCAGCTCCCGGGTGTCCGCCTCCAGGCGGGCGACCGGGACGTACAGCTCGACGAGCAGGGGGTTCCCGTCGGCGTCGACCGTGCCCGCGTACACCTCGATCAGCGGGCCGACGCCGCGCTCGCCGCGGTTCTCCTCCCGCTCCAGTGCGCTGAGGTGGGCGTCGGTCCCGGCCGTCTCGAGGAGGCCCACGTGCCGGGGGGCGAGCTCGAACTGCTGCCCGATGAGGTCCGGGTCGTCGCTCCAGAGGATGGTGCCGTCCGGGTCCCACAGCTTGACCCGCGCGATGGAGCCGTCCTCGGTGCGACGACGGACGAGGTCCTCGACGGTCTCCAGCGCCGCCGGGTCGCCGGCGCGGAACTCGGCGTCCACGGACGGCGCCAGGACCCGGGTGCCGAACGCCGCGGCCAGCCGCTCGGCGTCCCGGAGGCTCTCCTCCCGCACCGCCGCCCGGCCGAGGACCACCGTGCCCAGGACGACGGCGACCAGGAGGACGCCGGTCAGCACGGCGAACCGGCGCACGGCGCGACGGACCTCCGAGGTCCCCGCCGGGACCGTGGCCTCGGCCGGTGTCGCGGTCAGGGTCCCGCGCACCTCAGGTCCGGCCGACGCGGGTGAGGCCCCGCCGGCTGGCCGCGACCACCGCCTCCAGCTGCGTGTGGGCGTCGAGCTTCACCAGGAGCGACTTCACGTAGCCGCGGCACGTGTGGACGGAGATGCCGAGCTCGCGGGCGATCGCCCGGGCGTCCAGGCCGTCGGCCAGCAGCTCCAGGACGTCGTGCTCCCGCGGCGTGAGGTCGTCCGCGGCGCGTGAGCGGTCGGTCTCCGTGAGGAGGAAGGACAGGAGCTCCGGGTGCAGCACGAGGTCGCCCCGTCGGACCCGGCGCAGGACGTCGAGCAGCTCCCCGACCGAGCCGTCCTTGGGGACCACGCCCACCGCGCCGGCCGCCGCGGCGCGCCGGACGAGCTCGCCGTCGGCCAGGGCGCTGAGGACGACGACGAGGAGGTCGGGATGGCTCGCGGTGAGGCTGCGGGTGAGCGCGATACCGTCCTCCGCGTCCTTGCCGAGGTCGACGTCGGTCACCACGATGTCGGGACGGAGCAGGTCGACCTGCAGCCGGGCGCTGGAGGCGGACTGGGCGTCCCCGACGCACTCGAGGTCCGGCTCGTCGCACAGGGCACGGGCGAGGAGCTCGGCGAAGGTCCGGTGGTCATCGACGACCAGGACCCTCTGGACGCGCGGCTCGCTCCGCGCCGGCAGGTCTGCGGCACTCGGTGCGTCCACGGTGTCACCGTCCCCCGTCCGCGCGACCGACCTGGGTGAGGTCTGGCTCGGCGGTCAGGGGTCATCCTCGTCCACACAGGAAGTGAAGTACAGGGATCAACCGTCCTCTCACCCGGTTGGCCCGCTCGGGCAGGTGAACGGGCCACGGTCGGGACACGGCGGCCGTGGCACCCGCGAGGGGTGCCACGGCCGCCGCGCTCGGACGCCGCGCTACCGGCCCGTGCCCCTCAGCGTGACCCTGGCCGGGACGCCCGGGGCGTTGCTGCTGATCACGAGGCCCGCCGTGTGGACCCCGGCCGACGTCGGCCGGAAGCTCACCGCGAGGTTGCAGCTGCGCCCGGGTGCGAGCGACGCGGGGCAGGTGCCCCGGGCCGCCGTGAACGGCGCGGCCATCGGGTCGACGGTGAGTGCGCCGATCACCAGCGGAGCGTTGCCGGTGTTGGTCACCCGCAGGTTCGCGCTGCGCGTCTGGCCGACGCGAGCGGTGCCGAGGTCCAGGGACGCGGCCACGGACACCGCCGGCGCCGTGGGTGCCACGCCGGTCCCGGTGAGCGCGACGGTCGAGGGTGCCCCCGCGGCGTCGTGCGTCACCGTGAGAGAGGCCGACCTCGCCCCGGCGGTGGTGGGCGTGAAGGTCACGTCCACGGTGCAGCTCCCGCCCGGCGCGACGCTGTCGCACGCGGTCGTGAAGCGGAACTGCGTCGCGTCCGCCCCGGTCAGGCCGACGGCGCTGACGAGGAGCGGGCCGGTGCCCGTGTTGGCCACGGTGACCTGCTGCGCGACGGGTGCGGAGCCGACGACGACGCTGCCGAAGGCGAGCGCGCCCGGCGAGACCGACGCGACCGGGACGGGCACCGGGTCGGCGGCGACGACCGGGTCCGTCGCCTGCGAGGTGACCTGCTCGAGGGTCCCCACGGGGCTGCGCGTGTCGGTGTAGGTGTAGACGACCCGCAGACGCTTGCCCGCGTCGGCGGCGGTCGGGACGTACCGGTCGTTGGTGACGCCCCCCGGGCTGGTCGTGGCCTCACCGGTGGCCGCGGACCACTCGCCGGCCTCCTCGACCTGCCAGGTGTACCGGCGGGTCGTGGCGCTGATGCCGTCGGCGTCCGTGACGTCGTCGGTCACCGTGAGCTGGACACCCTCCCGGGGCGGCAGGACGGCCAGGGTGACCGTGCCGGCCGGGAGGTTGTTCGGTGCGTCGGCGACCGGGACCGTCTGGTCGGCGAAGGCGAGCCGCTGGATGTTGCGCAGGACGTCGGTGCCGTCGGAGAGCCGCAGGCGGTCCGGGTCGGGCCGGCCACCCGGACGGGCGTGGAACACCCGCCACGTCCCCGGGGTGATCTCGGTGAGGTCGTAGTCGGCACGGTTGCCGGAGTAGACGGCCGTGTTGATCGCGCCGACGTCGGTCGCCGTGAGGATCTCGCGCACGACCGTGATGTCGCCCGGCCTGATCGTCCCGGCGAACACGGCGGTACGGAGCTGGTCCAGCGTGTCGAACCGCTGGGCGCCGACACGGAGCTGGGCGTTCAGCGACGCGCTGCCGTCGATGAAGTCGTCCCCGGCGCGGCCCTCGACGAGGTCGCTCCCGGTGCCGCCCAGGATGATGTCGTTGCTCGTGCCGGCCGTCATGAACGGTGCTGCGTAGGCGGGATTCGCCCCACCACCCAGCAGGTCGCGCAGGCCGGCGACGCGGTCCAGGTGGGCCTGGGTCAGCTCGTGACCCTCGCCCGTCCCGAGCCCCTCGTCCTGCCGGCCCTTGCCGCGCAGGACGTCGTTGAGGTTCCAGCCCGAGAGGCCCTCGACCAGGTCGTACCGGTCGCGGAAGTTCTCGGACGTGGGCGGCTGGAACACGGTGTTGTCCATGTCCGCGTCAGCCGCGCTCGGGTCACCCTTGTGGGTCACCCAGTCGAAACCGAGCATGCCCTCGTGACGGTCCGTGCCCGCGCTGGCGACGATGGTGTCGTCGCCGCCCTCGGTGTCGAGGTCGTCGTTCCCGGGCCCGCCGAGGAGCACGTCGTGGCCGCCGTTCGGGTCGTTCTGGAAGCCGTTGGCGTTGTCGCCCTGGACGAGGTCGGCGCCGCCCCCGCCCTCGAGCCAGTCGTCGCCCTCGTTGCCGGCGATCTGGTCGTGGGCCGGCCCGCCGAGGACGAGGTCGTCCCCGGTGCCGGCGAAGGTCGAGCTGAGGTCGAGGGGGTTGACGACGAAGTCCCGTCCGGAACCGCCGAGGAGGAGGTCCTCCCCGGAGCCGCCGTTGAGGGCGTCGTCGCCCCTGCCGCCCTTGAGGTTGTCGTCGCCGCCGAGGCCGTGGAGGATGTCCGATCCCGCGCCGCCGACGACGGCGTTCGCCCCCGCGCCGCCGGTGATGAGGTCGTCGCCCCCGTGGCCCCAGAGGGAGTCGTCACCGATGCCGCCGCGGAAGCGGTCGTTGCCGGGCGTGCCGTGGATGTTGACGTGGGCGTCGCCGACGTACCGCCACTCGGTGCCGTCGAAGGTCATGCCCTGACCCGCCCAGTCCGGCTGCGGGTTGGCGAGGTCGAACGTGTGGTCCGGCGTCGCGAAGATCTCGGCCGGCAGGAGCTCCGCGTCGGTGGTGCGCATGATGATCGACGAGAAGGAGTTCGCCTCGAGCTGGTGGAACAGGTTGAGGCCGATGTTGCGCGACAGGTAGTAGAACCGGTCGCCGTTCTGCAGGCTCTCCAGCTGCGTCTCGAAGACGTGGTTGAAGGTCGTGCCGAGGAACCCGGCGAAGGGCACGTTGCGCTCGGCGAGCCCGCCCATCCAGAAGTCCACCGAGTTGAGGCCGGACTGCGCCGCCGGGGCGGTGAGGAAGGCGTCGTCGGCGGCGACGAGCGCCTGGGCGGCGGCCCGGCGGGACGCGACGGTCGGCCGACCGTTGTCCGCCGTCTCGTCCGCCTCGGTCCCGGGGTCGTCGGCCAGCTGCCCGTCCGGTCCGGCGTCCGTGAGGATCGTCGGGTGCGTGCCGTAGGCGGCGATGAAGTTGACCAGCGACTCGGGGTTCCGCAGCGCGGTCCCGAACGCCTTCCAGTGCGCATAGGGCTCGAGGTCGGGGTCCCCGGTGACGTCGAAGAACCGGGTCCGGGCCGCCTGCAGCGACGGGACACCGGCGTCCCGCCCGCGCATGAGGTTGATCGCGGCCAGGTCCAGCGGCAGGCCCAGCAGCTCGTTGCGCAGGGTCTCCGTGACGAACTCGTCGATGCCGCTGCCGGGGTGGGCCACCATGCCGGTCACGACGGAGCCGGCTGCCTCCTCCGGCGTCATGAGCGGCACGGCGCAGACGCCGTCGACGTCCTGCGGCAGGACCGGGCAGCGGAACGCCCGGGGGTTGAGGAAGGCGTCGAGCAGGCTCAGCTCCTCGGCCCCCACCCGGTGCACCGTCTCGGTGAGCATCGAGTGCCCGAACCGGTAGACGACGTGCGCGAACTCGGCCGTGATCGCCGCGTTGAGGTCGGTGTGGTACCCGCTCTCGTTGTTGGGCACGGTGTCGATGAAGGGCGCGATCGTGCGGCCGAACTCCTCGAAGACGAGGTGCTGGTACTCCATCTCCGTCACGTAGCGCGCCGCGTGGAAGAGGCGGACGCCGTAGGCCCAGCGGTTCGCGCCCTCGGTCTCGTAGCGGGCCTTCAGGGCCGGGTTCTCGTCGAGGATGCGGGCGATGTCGTCCGCCACCCGGTTGTGCTCGGCGTGGAAGACGTGGTGCACGGCGGTGAGGCCGATGTTCTCGTTGCCGCGGCCGTCACCGGTCATGAAGTGCGCGTCGAGCAGGTCGCCGTCGAACACCGGCTCCCGGTCGAGGAGCTGCTGCCGGGTGCCCCGCAGGAGCCGGTCTCCCCGGGAGCTGAACGGGCTGGCGGCGTGCGCGATGTCGTCGAGGAACGCGTGGTTCGCCCGCAGGGCGCCCGCCGAGGCCGGTGCGACCGGGCTCACCAGGCTCGCGTCGACGAAGCCCGTCGGGGTCGCGATCTGCGGCAGGCCGTTCGCCCCGGGCACGAGGTTGCCGTAGGGGTCGGTGCGCAGCAGCGGGACGTTGACGACGTCGTAGTCGCTCAGCGCGATGCCGAGCTTCGTTGCCGCCTGCGCCTTGATGTCCGCCCACGTCGCCAGGCCGCCCTCGGGGCTGTCGAGCAGCTGTCCCGTGGCGACCGGTCGGCCGTCCACCATCGCGTACTCGCGCAGGAACGCCTGGTGCGAGGGGTGGGACGTGTAGGTCTGGTTCTGGTCCACGAACGGTGTGGTGCGGTTGGTGTGGTCCCGCACGTCGTCCGCGGTGCCGAGCACGCCGTCGGGCCCGGGCTTGTTCGTCGCCCGCGTCAGGGTGAGGAAGTTCAGCCGCCCGTCGTCCGGGGTGCCCGCGATGCCGTCGACCCCCGCGTCGTAGAGCGGGTCGTCGTGCTGGAGAGGGACGACGACGCTGCCGCTGCCGCCCTTGCTCACCAGGTCCAGGCCGTGGTCGAAGAACTGACCGAAGAAGGTCATCCACGTGTTGTACGGGGCGGACAGACCCTCGTCCGGCGCCTCGTTCGGGATGAAGAGGCGGCCGTCCGGCGCCGTCGTGGAGCCCTCGACCTTCCCGGCGACCGCGACGGCGGCCGGGTTCCCGGTGGTCTGGTCGACGATGAGGTTGCTGGTGACACGCGGGTGGGAGTCGTACACGAAGCCGGAGGTCTGCCGGTAGCAGGTCGGGGTCGCGAACTCACCGGTGCACACGGCGGTGGTCCCGGGGGTCGTGGGCGCGCCGGCGGGCGGTGCCTCGCCGACGCCGGGCCGCAGGTCGATGTCGAGCAGTCGGGTCATCGGCTGGTCGGCGGAACCGAACCTCGACTGGCCCGGCAGGAGGTTGTTGAAGGAGCCGTCCACGGTGCGCAGGCCCCACGGCAGCTGCGGGTGCGGGACGCACGTGCCGCTGGTGTCGGTCGGCGAGGCGCAGAGCAGGGGGTTGCCGGCGGCGTGGCTCTCGCTGATCTTGATCTGGGCGAGGATGAACTCCAGGTCCGACGGGAGGATCTCGAAGGACGGCGACGGGTCCGTCACGACGGCGGCGGCGGTGGTGGGTGCGACGACCATGCCGGCGGTCGCGAGGCCCGCGCTGAGGACGGCGGCGAGGAGGCGCTTCGGCCGTCGGGGGCGGGGGGCGAGCGGTGCGGTCGCGAGCTCGCGTCCGGCCCTACGCATCGAAGGCTCCGGTGACCTCGACGGGGCGACCGGTGGGCACGTGGTGGGACGACATGGCGGGTCCTTTCCTCAGCGGCCTGTGCGTCGTCGGGATCGCGACGCTGGGAAGGTGCATGGCTGGCACGTTCCGCTCGGCACCCTCGTGGCCGGCCGTTACGAGAGCGCAAAGTCCCTCGGGCGGGAGCCGTCCTCGTGCCCGCCGGCACCCCCGCCGCCTCGTCCGCGGGAGCCGGCGGCCGCGCCCAGCAGCGCCACGGCGGCCACGGCGAGCAGGGTGCCCGCGAGGGTCGTGTCCGCCTGCCCGGCCCCGGGGAGGCC
>NZ_AXCW01000149.1 GCF_000603945.1 Actinotalea ferrariae CF5-4
CCGGCGTGGCCGACGGCGTCCTCACCGCGTCGGGCCCGGTGCCCGGGGCGCGCGTCGTCGGCGCCGAGCGGGCCGGCGTGCCGCGCACGGGGGACCGCGGCTGATGGCGCACCTGCTCGGCCTGGACTCCGTCTCGCTGACCGTCGGCACCCGCACGCTCCTGGAGGACGTCAGCCTCGGCCTGGACGACGGGCTGCGCGTCGGCGTCGTCGGGCCGAACGGCGCGGGGAAGTCGACGCTGCTGCGTCTCCTCGGCCGACGCCAGGACCCGGACGGCGGGCGGGTGACGTACGCCGGGGGCCTGCGGGTCGGGCTCCTGGACCAGCGCGACGACCTGCCCGGCGGGACGACGATCCGCGAGACGGTCCACGGGACGGGGGAGACCCACGAGTGGGCGCGGGACTCGCGCATCCGGGCCGTCCACGCCGGGCTCCTCGCGGACCTCGACCTCGACGCCGACGTCGCGACGCTCTCGGGCGGTCAGCGCCGCCGGGTCGCGCTGGCGGCGCTGCTGGTCGACGACCACGACGTCCTGCTGCTCGACGAGCCCACCAACCACCTCGACGTCGAGGGCGTGGCCTGGCTCGCCGAGCACCTGGTCGAGCGGTTCGGCTCCGGCTCCGGGGCGCTCGTCGTCGTCACCCACGACCGCTGGTTCCTGGACGCCGTCTGCACGCGCATGTGGGAGGTGACCGGCAGCCGGCACGGCGACACCCGCGG
This sequence comes from Actinotalea ferrariae CF5-4, assembly GCF_000603945.1. GTDB lineage: Bacteria > Actinomycetota > Actinomycetes > Actinomycetales > Cellulomonadaceae > Actinotalea > Actinotalea ferrariae. The sequence goes on from NZ_AXCW01000149.1 coordinate 721, forward strand.
CGGCACGGTCCTGCCCTCCGAGGGCGGCTACGCCGCCTACGTCCTCGCCCGCGCCGAGCGCGCCCGCCAGTCGACCGTCACCGCGGAGAAGCGCGACAACCTCCTGCGCAAGGAGCTGGCCTGGCTGCGCCGGGGCGCACCGGCCCGGACGAGCAAGCCGCGCTTCCGCCTCGACGCGGCGGCCGCGCTCATCGCCGACGAGCCGCCGCCGCGCGACAGCCTCGAGCTGACGAGGATGGCCACCGCCCGTCTGGGCAAGCAGGTGCTCGACCTCGAGGACGTCACGGTGGCCGTGCCGACGCCCGACGGCGAGGGCGAGCGCGTCCTCCTCGACGACGTCACCTGGCGCCTCGGGCCGGGGGACCGGTACGGCCTGGTCGGGGTCAACGGCGCGGGCAAGACGACGCTGCTGCGGCTCCTCACCGGCGAGGTGCACCCCCGGTCCGGCCGCGTGCGGCGCGGCAAGACGATCGTCGTCGCGACGCTCAGCCAGGACGTCACCGAGCTGGACGAGCTGGGCGACCTGCGTGCCGTGGAGGTCGTGGAGCAGGAGCGGCGCAGCCTGCGCGTCGCCGGCAAGGAGCTCACGGCGTCCCAGCTGGTCGAGCGGCTCGGCTTCGCGCGCGAGCGCGCCCAGACGCTGGTCCGCGACCTGTCCGGCGGCGAGCGCCGTCGGCTGCAGCTGCTCCGGCTCCTCGTCGGGGAGCCGAACGTGCTCCTGCTGGACGAGCCCACCAACGACCTGGACACGGACACCCTCGCGGCCGTCGAGGACCTGCTCGACGGGTGGCCGGGCACGCTGGTCGTCGTCTCGCACGACCGCTACCTGCTGGAGCGCGTGTGCGACCGGCAATGGGCGCTGCTCGGCGACGGGGCGCTGCGCGACCTGCCCGGCGGCGTCGAGCAGTACCTGCAGCTCCGGCGCGCGTCGTCGTCGTCGGGCATGCCCGCGGCGGCCCCGCTCGCCGCGGCGGACGAGGGTGCCGGGGGCGCGCCGGGTGCCGCGGGTGCGCCGGGCACCGACGACGTCGCGCCGGGGCCCAGCCAGGCGGAGGTGCGCGCGGCACGCAAGGAGATCGCGCGGATCGAGCGGCGGCTGCAGCGCATCGCCGAGGCCGAGGACCGGCTGCACGCGAAGATGGCCGCCGTGGCGACGGACCACACCGCGGTGCTCGAGCTCGACGCGGAGGCGCGGGCGCTGACGGCGGAGCGGGAGCAGCTCGAGGAGGAGTGGCTCCTGGCGGCCGAGGTGGCCGGCTAGCGCCGACCGTCGGACGAGCGCGGGATTTCGGACGAGCGCTGGACCTCAGACGAGCGCTGTGCCGCCGTGCGCGGCGAGGCCGGCGGCCACGGTGCGCAGGTCGGCCCGCCACACGTCATCCGGCACGGGCGGCAGCAGGTCGTCCCACACGGCGGCGAACGTCCCCATGGTCTGACGCACGCGCGCCGTCCGGGCGAAGAACCAGACGTGCAGGTGGGTGCTGCCGTCGCCCCACTGGGAGAAGTGGACGCGACCGACGTGCGGGAGTGCGGACATGACGCGGACCAGCCGGGAGGTCATGACCCCGAAGGAGGACGCGAGGCCGGCCTCCATCTCGGTCACGTCCAGGTGCTCGCGGGGCGTCAGGAAGAGCTGCAGCGGGAGCCCGGTCGGGGCCGGCGGCGCCGCGACGCGCCACGTCGTGTCGCGCCAGATCGCCCCGCGGTCCGGGTCGGCGGTGCACCAGCACTCCGCGGGGTCGGCGCCGTGACGCTCGGGCTCGGCGGCGACGGGCTGCTCGAGCGGCCGGACGAGCATCTCCCCCTCGAAGGGGAACGTCCGCCAGCTCGCCGTCGGCGGCAGGGGCGGTCGTCCGCCCTCACCCAGCAGGCCGACGACGCGGGCGTACATCTCCTCGGCGGACTCGGGCACCGCGGCTCCTCTGGTCGGCCGGTCAGGCGTCGGGTAGTCAGGCGTCGAACGGGGCGACGAGCTCGCGCAGGAGGTCCGCGAGGGTGCCGCGGTCGGCCTCGGGGAGCGCGGCGAGGAGGTCGCGCTCGGTCCGCAGCAGGCCCTCGAGCGCGGCGTCGACCCGCTCCAGCCCGGCGGCCGTGAGGCGGACGAGCACGCCGCGGCGGTCGCCCGGCGCGGGCCGGCGCTCGACCAGCCCCCGGGCTGCGAGCCGGTCGATGCGGTTCGTCATCGTCCCGCTCGTGACGAGCGTCTGCTGCACGAGGGTGCCGGGGGAGAGCTGGTACGGCTCGCCGGCGCGGCGCAGCGCCGAGAGGACGTCGAACTCCCACAGCTCCAGGTCGTGCCGCTCGAACGCGGTACGCCGCGCCAGGTCGAGGTGCCGCGCGAGGCGGCTCACCCGCGAGAGGACCTGGAGCGGGGCGACGTCGAGGTCGGGACGCTCACGCCGCCATGCCTCGACGATCCGGTCGACCTCGTCCGTCACGCCGGGTCCTGCTGCAGGAGCGTGGGCTTGCGCTGCAGGTCCGCCAGCCCGTGCCAGGCGAGGTTGACCAGGTGCGCGGCCACCTCGTCCTTGTCGGGCTTGCGGGCATCGAGCCAGTACTGCCCCGTCAGGGCCACCATGCCGACGAGCATCTGGGCGTACAGCGGCGCCACCCGCGGATCCAGCCCGCGCTTGGTGAACTGGGCGGCGAGCAGGTGCTCGACCTGCATCGCCACGTCGCCGATCAGGCTGGAGAAGGTGCCGGCCGACTGCGTGACGGGCGAGTCGCGCACGAGGATGCGGAAGCCGTCGGTCGACGTCTCGATGTACGTGAGCAGCGCCAGGGCGGTCCTCTCGACCAGCTGCTGCGGGTGGCCGCCGGCCTCCAGCGCGGAGGTGAGGGAACCGGTGAGGGCCTGGATCTCCCGGTCGACGACGACGGCGTACATGCCCTCCTTGCCGCCGAAGTGCTCGTAGACGACGGGCTTGGAGACCTGCGCGCGTGCGGCGATCTCCTCCACGCTCGTGCCCTCGAAGCCCTTCTCGGCGAAGAGCTGCCGGCTGACGTCGAGCAGCTGCTCGCGCCGCTGGGTGCCGGTCATCCGGGCCCGGGCGGGGCGCTTGCTCGAGGAGGCCACGTCCCCATCATGCCGTGCCGGCGCCCCGGCCCCCCTGAGGCGGGCTCGCGGTGCGCCGCCGCGGGGCTGGCAGGATGGGGCACCGTTCCCGACGCCCCCGCGGCGTCGGTCCGCCCTGGTGTAACGGCAGCACGCAGGCCTTTGGAGCCTTGCGGTCCAGGTTCGAATCCTGGGGGCGGAGCCGGCCGGAGCCGGAGCGCGCGGTGTCCGCCCGCACGCGCAGCAGACCGGACCGCGGGCCGCCGGGACGGAGGTCCCGTTCTCACGGCCCGCACCGTTTCTAGTGTTCGGGGCGCACCCTCGCGACGGGTGCACCGCGACGACCCCTGGGAACCCTCATGACCTCCTCCTGCCCTGCGCCCGGCCCGACCCGCTTCCGGGCGTCGATCGTCCGCCTCGGGACCACCCTGTTCCTCGCCGGCGGGCTCGCCCTGGTCGCCGCCCCCGCGTCCGCGCACGAGCGGTGGTTCGCCGAACCGGCCGACGGCGGCGACTGGGCGTTCTTCGCCTCGCCCCCCGCTCTCGGTGCCGCGCTCGCCGTCGTCGTCGTGGCGGTCGTGTGGCGGCTCGCCGCGGCGCGCCTGCCCCGGCCGGAGCTGCCGTTCCTCGCCCCGCTCGGGCGCCTCGCCCCGTACGTCCCGCGCCTGCTGGCCGTGCACCTGGGCGTCGCGCTCCTGGCGCTCGCGGTGACGGGCTCGTTCCTCAGCCCGGCCGTCCCCCTGGAGGACGTCCCCGGCGGGGCGCTGGCCGGCGTCGTCGAGGCCGTGATCGGCATCTGGCTCGTCACCGGGGTGCGCCTGCGGGCGGCCGCCGTCGGCGTGGCTCTCCTGGGACCGTTCGCCCTCCTGGCCGCGGGACCGGTGGCGGTCCTCGAGAACGCGGCCATCCTCGGGATCGCCGCCTTCCTGGCCGTGGTGCCGCCCTCGGACGGCACGTTCGGCCGGGTGGACCCGAGCCCCGAGCGGCTCCGGGTCGCGGTCCTGCTGCTCAAGTCCCTCGTCGCGGTGACGCTCGTGACCCTGGCCTTCAGCGAGAAGTTCACCAACCCCGGGCTGGCGCGGAACACGCTGGAGGCCTACCCGGAGCTCGACGTGCTCGCGCTCGTCGGTGTCCAGGTTCCCGTCGACACGTTCGTCGTGGTCGCGGGAGCCGTCGAGCTGCTGTTCGGGCTCCTCGTGCTGTCCGGCGCGCTGCCCCAGGTCGCGACGCTCGTGGCGATGGTGCCGTTCAACGCGACGCTGCTGCTCTTCGGTACCACCGAGGTCATCGGGCACCTCCCGGTCTACGGGCTGTTCCTCACGCTCCTCGTCTACGGCTCGAACCCGGTGACGGCCCCGGCCGTGGCGTGGCTGCCGTCCCGCGCGGAGCTCGGCGGTCTCGCCGGACGGCTGCGTGGCGGCGACCGCGTCGAGCCCGCCCCGGTCGGGACGCCCGCCGCCTGAGGTCCGGTGGAGGGTTCGTCCGGCCGGTGACGACGGACCCTCCACCGCGCCGGACCGCGCCGGACCGCGCCGGACCACGGCGTGGCCGCGCGTGACCCCGGCGTCCCGGACCAGGGCGCGGCGGTAGAGTTGGGCCACGCCAGGACCATCGCCGGCGGCGCCGCACCAGGGCCCCGCGGAACGGCAGATCCGACGGGAGACCGAGTGACCACCCCACGCCCCGCAGCCGTCGTCGTGCTCGCCGCAGGCGAGGGGACCCGGATGCGGTCCGCGACGCCGAAGGTCCTCCACACGCTCGCCGGTCGCACGATGCTCGGCCACGCCCTCGTCGCGGCCCGGTCGCTCGAGCCGGAGCTCCTCGCGGTCGTCGTCCGGCACGAGCGGGACCGCGTCGCGGCGCACGCCCTCGAGGTCGACCCCCACGTCCTGGTCGCCGACCAGGACGACGTCCCCGGCACCGGTCGGGCGGTGCAGTGCGCGCTGGGCACGCTGGAGGCCGCGACCCGCGCCCGCGCGGTCGCGGCGGGCGGCGACGACGGCGGCGCGCTCGACGGCCCGATGGTCGTCCTCGCCGGGGACATCCCGATGCTCGACGGCGGGACGCTGGCCGAGCTGCTCGCCGCCCACGTGGCCGACGGCAACGCGGTCACGGTCCTCACGACCGAGGTCGAGGACGCGACGGGCTACGGCCGCGTCGTCCGGGACCCGGCCACCGGCGAGGTGACCGGGATCGTCGAGCACAAGGACGCCGACGACGCCCAGCGCGAGATCCGCGAGATCAACTCCTCGGTCTACGTCTTCGACGGCGCCGTGCTGCGCGGGGCGCTGGGGCGCCTGGGCCGGGACAACGCGCAGGGCGAGGTCTACCTGACGGACGTGCTCGCGATCGCCCGGACCGACGGCGGTGCCGTGCGGGCGGTGCGCGTCGACGACCCGTGGCTGGTCGAGGGTGCCAACGACCGGGCCCAGATGTCCGTGCTCCGGGCGGAGATGAACCGCCGGATCGTCCACGAGTGGATGGTCTCGGGCGTCACGGTCGTGGACCCGGCCACCACGTGGATCGACGTCGAGGTCGAGCTCGAGCCGGACGCGACGGTCCTGCCGGGCACGCAGCTGCTGGGCCGGACCACCGTCGCCCGCGACGCCGTCGTCGGCCCGGACACCACGCTGACCGACGTGCAGGTGGGGGCGGGGGCCCAGGTGGTCCGCACCCACGGCTCCTCCGCCGTGATCGGGGCGGGCGCTGTCGTCGGGCCCTTCTCGTTCCTGCGGCCGGGCACGGAGCTCGGGGAGGACGGCAAGATCGGCGCCTACGTCGAGACGAAGAACGCCACGATCGGGGCGCACTCGAAGGTGCCGCACCTGTCCTACGTCGGGGACGCCACGATCGGCGAGCACAGCAACGTCGGCGCGGGCACGATCTTCGTCAACTACGACGGCGTGGCGAAGTCGCGCAGCACCGTCGGCGACCACGTGCGGATCGGCTCCGACAACGCGATCGTCGCGCCGGTCCGGATCGGTGACGGCGCCTACACGGGGGCAGGCTCGGTCATCCGCCAGGACGTGCCTCCCGGCTCCCTCGGCATCAACACCGCACCGCAGCGCACCATCGACGGGTGGGTCCTGCGCCGGCGCGAGGGCACGCCCTCCGCGCAGGCGGCCGCGGCCGCCCTGCGGCCCGACGTGGACGACGACGCCGCGCTGTCGGCCCAGGCCCGGGCGGAGCGAGCCCGTGCCGGCCGCGACCACGACTGACAGCGGGTCCGCCGCGCGTGCCCGCCGGACCTCCCCGCCCCCGCCCCAGGAAGAAGGCCTGCCGCAGATGACCGGGATCACCTCGAGCGACTCCGAGAAGCGGCTCGTGCTCATGTCGGGGCGCGCGCACCCCGAGCTGGCCGAGGACGTGGCCACGGCGCTCGGTGTCGAGCTCCTGCCGACGACCGCCTACGACTTCGCGAACGGCGAGATCTACGTCCGGTTCAGCGAGAGCGTGCGCGGCACCGACGCGTTCGTCCTCCAGAGCCACACGGCGCCGATCAACCAGTGGATCATGGAGCAGCTCCTCATGGTCGACGCCCTGAAGCGGGCGTCCGCCAAGACCATCACGGTGGTGCTGCCGTTCTACGGGTACTCCCGCCAGGACAAGAAGCACCGCGGTCGCGAGCCGATCTCCGCCCGGCTCGTGGCGGACCTCTTCAAGACCGCCGGCGCCGACCGGCTCATGAGCGTGGACCTGCACGCCGCCCAGACGCAGGGCTTCTTCGACGGGCCGGTCGACCACCTCTGGGCCATGCCGCTGCTGGTGGACTACGTGCGCACGCGCGTCGACCTCAGCAACGTGGCCGTGGTCTCGCCCGACGCCGGCCGGATCCGCGTCGCCGAGCAGTGGGCCGCCAAGCTCGGCGGCTGCCCGCTGGCCTTCATCCACAAGACCCGGGACATCACCGCACCCAACCGCTCGGTCGCGAACCGGGTGGTCGGCGAGGTCGACGGCCGCACCTGCATCCTCACCGACGACCTCATCGACACCGGGGGCACGATCGCCGAGGCCGTGCGCGTCCTGCTGGCGGCGGGGGCCAAGGACGTCATCGTCGCCGCGACGCACGGCGTGCTGTCGCACCCCGCGGGGCAGCGCCTCCAGGAGTGCGGTGCCCGGGAGATCGTCGTGACGGACACCCTGCCCATCAGCGAGGACCGGCAGTTCGAGAAGCTCACGGTGCTGTCCATCGCGCCCCTGCTGGCACGTGCGATCCGCGAGGTGTTCGACGACGGGTCGGTCACCTCGCTGTTCGACGGCGCCTCCTGACGCGACCGCAGCCGCGGCGCCCGGTGCGGTAGGATCGGCAGCCGTGCCTCGGCGAGGGACGTCGGACGGCCGGAACCCGGCAGGACCCCCCAGGGGTCGCTGCCCGAGGGACCAGGCCCCGGCTCCGTGAATCGACGCGGCGGCCGTCCTGCGCGTCCGTCCTGCGTCCCGCGCCGAGGCCGCCCACCGGGTCCCCACCCCGGTCCCGAGAGCCACCGAACCATCCCCAGGAGCCACCGTGTCCGAGATCAAGCTCGCCGCCACCGCCCGCACCGAGTTCGGCAAGGGTGCTGCCCGCCGCATCCGTCGCGCCCACCAGGTCCCCGCGGTCATCTACGGCCACGGCGAGGCCCCCGTCCACATCACGCTCCCGGGGCACGAGACGATGCTGGCGCTGAAGCACGCCAACGCCCTGCTCTCGATCGAGCTCGACGGCACGTCCCACCTCGCGATCGTCAAGGACATCCAGCGCGACCCGATCAAGCCGATCATCGAGCACGTCGACCTGCTCACCGTGCGGGCCGGCGAGAAGGTCACCGTGGACATCCCCGTGCACGTCACCGGCGAGTCCGCGCCCGGCACCGTCGCGCTGGTCGAGGCGCAGACCCTCCAGGTCGAGGCCGAGGCGACGCACATCCCCGAGAACGTCGAGGTGTCCATCGAGGGCCTCGAGGCCGGCACCACGGTGACCGCGGGCGAGGTCAGCCTGCCGTCCGGTGTGACGCTGCTGGGCGACCCCGAGGCCGCCGTCGTCGTCGTCGCGCAGGAGCGCACCGAGGAGGAGCCGGAGACGGGCGAGGAGACGCCGGCCGAGGCTGCCGCCGCGGACGAGGCGACGGCCGACGCGGAGCCCGCCGAGGAGGCCTGAGCCGCCGTCCGACCCCGGTCGGACACCCCGCCGTGCGACGCCCGGTCCCCTCGGGGGCCGGGCGTCGTCGCACCCCGCCAGCGACCTCCGGAGGACCGTGATGACCGACCCGTGGCTCGTCGTCGGCCTGGGCAACCCCGGGCCCGCGTACGCGGGGAACCGGCACAACGTCGGGCAGATGGTGCTCGACGAGCTCGCGCGCCGGGCGGGCGTCGCGTTCGGCTCCCACCGCAGCCGGGCCCAGGTGGCCGACGTCCGGCTCGGCGTGCTCCCCGGCGGGGCCCCCGGGCCGCGGGTGCTGCTCGCGAAGCCCCTGTCCTACATGAACGTCTCGGGCGGACCGGTCGCGAGCCTCGCCGCGTACCTCCAGGTGCCGGTGGACCGGCTCGTGGTCGTCCACGACGAGCTGGACATCCCCTACGCCGACGTGCGGCTGAAGCGCGGTGGGGGAGAGGGCGGGCACAACGGCCTGCGCAGCATCAGCTCGGCCGTCGGCAGCAAGGAGTACGTCCGGGTGCGCGTCGGCATCGGCCGCCCGCCCGGGCGGACCGACCCGGCGGACTTCGTCCTCAAGGACTTCGGCACGGTCGAGCGCAAGGAGCTGCCGTGGCTCCTCGACGCCGCCGCGGACGCGGTCGAGATGGTCGTCCTCGAGGGACTCGAGGCCGCGCAGCGGAGGTTCCACGCCCCCGTCGGCTGACCTGCCGCAGTCGGCCTCCGTCGGGCCGGACCGACCCTGGAGGTGAACGACGAGGGGCCGGCGGGGTGGTCCCACCGGCCCTCGTCGCGTCAGGCGGGTCTCACGACGTCGTGGTGGTGACCAGGTGTGCGTCGCCCCAGTTGGCGTGGTCCTGGGTGGACCCGTTGCCGGCGTTGGTGACGACGAGGCGGAGGTTCGATCGGCCCGTGACGTCCACGACCATCGACTTGGCCGGCTGGCCGCCGCGGATCACGCCGCTGTCCGCGAGCTTCTTGCTGCCGTCCCAGACCTGGAAGACGACCGAGCCGC
>NZ_AXCW01000150.1 GCF_000603945.1 Actinotalea ferrariae CF5-4
GCATGTACTTTAGAGAAACAGGACTTTGGAACGAGCGGGGCAAGTCAAGGCAACGTTGAGCTGAGTCTTTGATAGGGAAATGTAAAGGTGCATGTACATTCATTGACTGAGGGCTTGAGCACTCAATACATTGAGCTGGTGTATTGTAGTAGAACATACAGAGAGCACTGAGCATGTGGGCAAAGTCTTTAGCTTGAGCACGGCAAGCCAAAGACAAGAGTCTCACTCGATACATTGGAGCTGGTGTATTGTAGTTGAGCCTAGGATAGAACAAAGAGCTTGAGCGTGACAAGCCAAAGAGACCAAGTCTGAGTTGGTGTAAAGGGGAAAGTGTAGGATAAGAGCAGAACTGAAGTCAAGTAAGTGTCCCTTCTCTACAACCCCTTACCATGATGACTTTATTCTCTTCCCCGTCCTATCGACTATGCCGATACATAAGATTCGCTTGTTCGCAACAAGCACGTACCCTTCGGGGTGCATAGTGTACTTGCCAGTGCCATTTAGTCTGACCCTTCTCTTGCTTCGTGCCTTTCCTTTCCAATAGCACTTTACTAACGAGACCTTTACAGTTGATACACTTAACCTATGTATGGCCTTACTCGTCAATGGTGAGCACCTCCCTTCATTCCCCTTAGCAAGGTGCCTTGCCTTGAAGATGAAAACTTTCCGTAACATTCGCAGTTTCCACCCTAGCTCCCTCCTTAGCTGGGGTACTCCCCCAATGCGGAATGTCTATACTCCCCCTTCAATCCATCCTGAACCCATTGGGACTGGCGAAGAGTGGGCCGTTGTCTGAAAGGACGATGCGCTGGGCAGGAAGCGGGGGTTGGGGCAATGTGGGTATAATGTCCTTCCTTTGGATGTCTGAACCCTTCTTGTTAATGGTATCTTTAAACTCATACTGACTCTACTTTCATTAGGTCCTTCAACCCTTGCGTTGCAATAGCTACCTTCTTAAGCCTTAGTATTAGAGCTGTAGTGAGCTGGGCAAGTAGGTCAATGGAAGGCCTACTTCAGTTGTAGGCCTCGTTCCTACAGCAGCCCGAGATTAGTGTATGGTACCTACTTACTGTATGGTAAGACTTGGTCATACTGACTAGACTTACCTTACTTACTTACTTACCTAGCCTGCTTACTTACTTAGCTTGCTTACTTACTTGGCTGACTTACTTAGCTTACTTACTTCACTTACTTGACTACTTACTTACTTACTTAACTTGGGGACTTGGGCTTGCATGCCTGGCTTGCCTCTAAGAGTCAAGGTAAGTAGGCATAAAAGGCTGTTGCATTCACACTGTTTATCCACGGCCATAGGACTTCGAAAGCACCGCATCCCGTCCGATCTGCGCAGTTAACCGGAGTGCCGCCTAGTTAGTACCACGGTGGGGGACCACGCGGGAATCCTGGGTGCTGTGGTTTTTGCCCATGTTCACCTTTTTGAGGGGTCCCCCCTTCCTGTAGCAGGGGGGGAGGTCCCCTTTTCATTTAGTGGACGGGGCTCTCACGCCTCATGAAATGCGCTGTCCAGGTCGGGATCCCGGGCCGGGTTTCCTACTATATGGGAGAAGGGCAAAAGGGAGACATAGGAAAGAGGTCTTAGGGCTGCTTATCCTATGGCCTTCTGAGTAGCCCGAGCGTACCATGCATACACGGTACCCTTGGGGTACTTACTTAGGTATTGGCCTTATGGGCGTAACCTACGTTGAAAAGCCAACACCGTTCAAGGCATTCCGCTTTGAAGGGTAAGGATTGAGGCTCACTTATCAGGGTACTCAGTCTTGGTGGTAAAGCTAGTGAGTGGTACCCACCAGCCACTCAAAGCCTTGGTTCGCTGCTCTTATTGGCGAGCCCGGGTCAAGAGATAAGTCTGCTAGGTCTCACCTTGGCAATACTGAGTGCCTCACGGGCCTCGCGGGTATGCCTGGCCTTTGACCTGCCCCAGGAAGTATACTAGTAAAGACTTCCTTAGGCTTGGGCAAGGGCTAAGTGGTACCGTTGCGGGAACGGTTGAGGTCTCAGAGGCTAAGGTTGGAGCAAGGCAAAGGAAACGAGTGAGGTATAGTAAGGGCCGGGAAGGGAGAGGCAGTAGAGGCTAGTGTAGAGTTGGTAGTAGTAGTAGTAGTAGTGGTAGGTAGGTATATATGTATTAGTAAGTAGTAGTATGGATAGGATCATTAGTTGTAAACAGTGTAGTGACTTGTATAGTAGTAGCAGTGCAATAGACAATGTTGAACGGGTACTCAGAAGCCGTAAGGTGAGGTGCAGTCCTATCATAACCCTAACATAGTACTAAGAGAAGGTCATAGGATGCTCGTATGGGTACTGATGAAGGTCTATGCAATGCTTGTAAGGCTCATTTGTAACCCTAAGGGTACTGCTAATGAGAAGGTCTTAGGGTACTTGGTATGAACCTACGTTATGTCTTGGTGTACTTGTATGGTAGACCTATAGGCTTAGAGTGTTCGTATGGGGTCCCGTAGACT
>NZ_AXCW01000151.1 GCF_000603945.1 Actinotalea ferrariae CF5-4
CCCCGCGGCACGCCGGACCGGACCCGCGGGTGGACCACACCTCGGACGCGGGACCCGCGCTGCGGGCCGTCGAGGGCGAGGGCGAGGACCCCGCTGCGCTCGCCGCACGGCTCCGCTCCGGCGGGCGCCGCCTCGTCGCGACCGGCGGGGGCTTCGACATCGTGCACGCCGGGCACGTCGCGACCCTCCAGGCCGCGCGCCGCCTCGGCGACGCCCTCGTGGTGCTCGTCAACTCCGACGAGTCGGTCCGCCGGCTCAAGGGGCCGTCGCGCCCCGTCGTCACCGCCCGGGACCGCGCCCGCGTGCTCGAGGCGTTCGACTGCGTCGACGCCGTCGTCGTGTTCGACGAGGACGACCCCCGCGCCGCCCTCGAGCTGCTCCGGCCCGACGTCTGGGCCAAGGGCGGCGACTACGGCGACGCCGAGCTGCCCGAGGCCGCCGTCGTCCGGGAGCACGGGGGGCGCGTCGTCCTCCTGCCCTACCTGGGCGGGCGGTCGACGACGTCGATCCTCGCCCGGTCCGCCGCCCAGACCGCCTGACCCCCCACCTGACCCGGAACCACCCACTCGGAAGGACCCTCGTGACCACGAGCACCTCCACCCTGCCCACCCCCGGCCTGCCCACCCCCCGCACCGTCGGCACCGTCTACATCACCGGCGGCGCGAGCGGCCTCGGCGCCGCCGTCGTCGACGCCGTCCTGGCGGCCGGTGGCACCCCCGCCGTGCTCGACCGCGTGCCGCCGCAGCAGGAGGGCGTCGCCCACGTCGAGGTCGACCTCGCCGACTCCGCGGCGGCCGAGGCGGCGGTCGCGCGCCTCGTCGAGCAGGTCGGACCGCCGTCGGCCCTGGTCACCGCGGCGGGCACCGACGCGTGCGGCCCGCTCACCGAGATCGACACCGAGACCTGGGAGAAGGTCGTCCGGGTCAACCTGTTCGGCACCGTCGCGGTCGTCCGGGCCGCGCTGCCGCACCTGGAGCAGGCGCGGGGCACGGTCGTGACCGTCGGCTCGACGCTGTCCCTGCGGGGGATGAGCGACGCGACGGCGTACAGCGCGTCGAAGTTCGCGGTGCGCGGGTTCACGCACGCGCTCGCGGCCGAGTACGCCGGTCGTGTCGGCGTGACCCTCCTCATCCCCGGCGGGATGCGGACGGCGTTCTTCGACGGGCGGACCGAGCAGTACAAGCCGGGCCCCGACGCCGACCTCAACGACCCCCGCAGCACCGCCGCGACCGTCGTCACGGCTCTCCAGCAGCCGGTCGGGTCGGAGATCCGGGAGATGCTGGTCATGGCCTCGGGCGAGTCCTCCTGGCCGTGAGCGTCGCCGCGGGCGAGGCGGCCGAGGCGGGCGGAGCGGCGGACAGCCTCCGCCGGCCGACCGTGCTCGCCCTGCGCGCCCTCGGCCTCGGGGACGCGCTCACCGGCGTCCCCGCCCTGCGCGGGCTGCGCCGGGCCTTCCCCGACCACCGGCTCCTCCTCGCCGCACCGGCCGGCGTCGGGGGATGGCTGCGCGACCTCGGGGTGGTGGACGCGGTCCTCCCGGCCTCCGGGGTCCGCGCCGTGGAGCCGCTCGACCCCGCGCTCCTCGCCGAGGTGGTGGGCGGCCCCCCGGACGTCGCGGTCAATCTCCACGGCCAGGGGCCCCAGAGCCACGACGTCCTGCGCGCGACGTCCCCGGGGCGGCTCGTCGCGTTCGCCTGCGACGGGTTCGCCGACGGTCCCGCGTGGGACGACGACGAGCACGAGGTCGAGCGGTGGTGCCGCTTGGTGCGGGAGACGACCGGTGCCGCGTGCGGTCCGGAGGACCTGCGCCTGGACCCGCGGCTGGACCCGCGGCTGGACCCTTGGCTGGACCCGCGGCTGGACCCGCGGCTGGACCCGCCACCGAGCGACGTCGTCCTGCACCCGGGCGCGGCCTCCGGCTCCCGGCGCTGGCCGGCCGAGCGGTGGGCGCACCTGGCCGACCGGCTCGTCCGGGACGGCCGCCGCGTCGTCGTCACGGGCGGACCGGACGAGGTCGAGCTCGCCGAGGCGCTGGTCCTCGGCCTGCCGCCAGGCAGCGCGGTCGTCACGGCAGGGCGCCTGGACCTGCCCGGCCTCGCCGACGTCGTCGCCCGGGCCGCGCTCGTCGTCTGCGGCGACACCGGGGTCGCGCACGTCGCGACGGCCGCCGGGACGCCGTCGGTGCTGCTCTTCGGCCCCACGCCGCCGCACCGCTGGGGGCCCGCGACGGACCTCGAGCGCCATCGCGTCCTCTACCGCGGCGACCCGGAGCGGCCGGGTGACCCGCACGGCGAGGAGCCGGACCCGGCCCTGCTGGCGCTCTCCCTGGACGAGGTGCACGCTGCCGTGAGCGCCCTGCTGGCGTGACGCACCCAGGAGCGGAGGACCGATGAGCGACGGACCGACGAGCGACGGACCGCCGAGCCACGGACCGACTAGCCCCGGACGGACGAGTTCCAGCGGACCCACCTTCGAGCTGCGGTCGACGGTGCTGGGCGCGCGCGACCCGGAGCGCCTCGGCCGCTTCTGGGCCGACCTGCTCGGGTGGGAGCTGTTCGTCGACGACGAGACGTGGTGCCGCGTCCGCCCGGGCGCAGACCGGCCCGGGCTGTCGATCCAGCTCGAGGCCCTCCACGTGCCGCCGGCCTGGCCCGCGGGGGAGGGCGAGCAGCAGATGCAGATGCACCTGGACGTCCAGGTCGACGACGTCGCCGCCGCCGTCCGCCGTGCCCTCGAGCTGGGCGCGACGCTCGAGGAGCACCAGCCCCAGGAGGACGTCCGCGTCCTGCGTGACCCCGAGGGTCACCCGTTCTGCCTCTTCGTGGACTGACGCCGGACCCGTCCGGGCGTCACGCCGACGTGGCGAGCTCCTGCCGGAACCAGGCGACGGTCCGCGCGAGCCCCTCCTGCCACTGGACCTCCGGCGCCCAGCCGAGCAGCTCCTGGGCCTTGGTGGTGTCCGGCCGCCGGACCGTCGGGTCGTCGACGGGCCGCTCGATGAAGTCGATCCGGGAGCGGGACCCGGTCGCGGCGACGACGTCCTGGGCGATCTCCAGGACCGTCCGCTCGGACGGGTTGCCGATGTTCACCGGCCCGGCCTCGCCGCTGTCCGCGAGCGCGAGGATGCCGCGGACCAGGTCGTCGACGTAGCAGACCGAGCGCGTCTGGCTGCCGTCGCCGGCCACCGTGAGCGGCTCGCCGGCGAGCGCCTGCCGGATGAACGTCGGGATCGCGCGCCCGTCGAACGGGCGCATGCGCGGGCCGTAGGTGTTGAAGATCCGCACGATCGCGGTGTCGACGCCGTGCGTCGTCCGGTACGCCGTCGTCAGCGCCTCCGCGTAGCGCTTCGCCTCGTCGTACACGCCGCGCGGCCCGATCGGGTTGACGTGGCCCCAGTAGTCCTCGCGCTGCGGGTGCTCCTGCGGGTCGCCGTAGACCTCCGACGTCGAGGCGATGAGGAACCGCGCCCCCTTCTCCATCGCCAGCCCGAGCGCGTGGCCCGTCCCGATCGAGCCGACCTTGAGCGTGTGGATCGGCAGCTGGAGGTAGTCCACCGGGGAGGCGGGCGAGGCGAAGTGCAGCACGAGGTCGACGGCGCCCGGGACGTGGATGAAGTCGGTGACGTCGCACCGCACGAGCTGGAACCGCTCGTCGCCCATGAGGTGCGCGACGTTCGCGGGCGACCCGGTGAGGAAGTTGTCCAGGCAGACGACCTCCCACCCGCGGGCCACCAGCTCGGTGCACAGGTGGCTGCCGAGGAACCCGGCACCGCCCGTCACGACCACCCGGCCGGTCCTCGCGGGGGCTCGGCGTGCGTCGTCGATGCTCGTCATCGGTGGCCTCCTCGGCTGTCGGCGGTCAGGTCGTCCTCACGGGCCAGCAGGTCCAGGTCGGCGAGCACCTGCGGCGGCAGCACCCGGCGTCGGCGCAGCGCGCGGGGGACGTCCCGCAGGGCGTCCCGGGCACCGAGCCGCAGGGCGTCCTGCGCGCCCGGGTGCAGGGCTGCCCCCGGCTGCGCACTGCCCGCACGCCCGCCGACGACGGCGCTGCGCCACCGGGCGGCGACGTCGCGCCAGGGCAGGCGCAGGACGGTGCTGAGCAGCGCGGACCGCGTGATGGCCCGGACCCGCGCCTCGGGGGAGTGGCGCCGCGGCGACGGGTGGTGGTGCACCACGGCCTCGGGCAGGTAGGCCAGCGTCCAGCCGGCGGCCGTGAGGTCCCAGGCGACGCGCTCCTCCTCACCGGGGAACCGGACGACGTCGTCGAAGCCGCCCACCTCCAGGAAGGCGTCGCGCCGGACCATCGCGGCGCACGCGATGAAGCCGAGGACGCGCGGGCCGGGCAGGGCGTCGCCCGGCAGGGGAGAACCGGCCAGCACGGTGCCGAACGGGTCGGGCCGCTCGTCGGGCCCCACGAGGACGCTCGCGTTGACCAGGGCCACGGTCGGATGGTCGGCCAGGGCGTCGGCGGCCGTGCGCAGCGAGCCGGGGGACCACCAGGAGTCGTCGTCGGCGAAGGCGACGTACTCGGTGCGGGCCCGGCGGGCGCCGACGGTGCGCGCCGCGGCGGCGAGGTTGCGGGGCAGCTCGACGACGTCCACGTGCGGGTGGGCGGCGCGGACGGCGGCGGCGGTGCCGTCGGTCGACCCGTTGTCGACCAGCACCACCGGGGCGCGGTGGCGGCCGAGGCTCTCCAGCAGCTCGCCCCGGCGATTCATGCTCGCGACCACCACGGTGACGCGGGGGTCCTCGACGGACGGGGGGTCGCCGGGCACGCGCGGGTCGGGTCCGGGCGTGGTCACCATGCCCCCAGTCCTACCCGCGGATGGGGCGGTCGGCCCGTCGATCAAGGCTCCCTGGGCGCGGCCCCGCCGGACGGCGGGCCGGAATAGGGCGGGCGCGCGGGCACGTTCTGTCGGGCGTGAGCAGCAACGACACCCCCCACGACGCCGCCGGCCCGGCCCCCGCGGCGACCGCTCCCGACGCCCCTGCCCTCCAGCTCGGGCTCAACACCTTCGGCGACGTCACGCGCGACGCCGACGGCGCCCTCCAGCACCCCGCCGTGACGCTGCGCGAGGTGCTGGAGCAGGGCGTCGTGGCCGACCAGGCGGGTGTGGACGTCCTCGGCATCGGCGAGCACCACCGGCCGGACTTCGCGGTCAGCGCGCCGGACGTCGTCCTCGCCGCGATCGCCGGCCGGACCACCCGCCTGCGGCTGGCCTCCGCCGTGACGGTCCTGTCCAGCGACGACCCGGTCCGCGTGTTCCAGCGGTTCGCGACCCTGGACGGCCTCTCGGGCGGCCGGGCCGAGGTGATCCTCGGGCGCGGCTCCTTCACCGAGTCCTTCCCGCTCTTCGGCTACGACCTGTCCGACTACGAGGTGCTCTTCACCGAGAAGCTCGACCTCTTCAGCCACCTCCTCGCCGAGGAGCCGGTGACGTGGTCCGGGAGCACGCGGGCGCCCATGCGCGGCGTCGAGGTCCATCCCCGCACCGCGTCCGGCGGCCTGACCACGTGGATCGGCGTCGGCGGCAACCCGGAGTCGGTCGTGCGGGCCGCCCGCTACGGGATGCCGCTCATGATGGCGATCATCGGCGGGCCCGCGCACCGCTTCGCCCCGCTGGCCGACCTCTACCGCCGGGCCCTGACGGAGCTGGGTCAGGGGGACCTGCCGATCGGCGTCCACTCGCCAGGCCACGTCGCGGACACCGACGCGCGGGCGCGCGAGGAGCTGTGGCCGCACTACGAGGCGATGTACTCCCGCCTCGGCCGCGAGCGCGGCTGGGGCCCGACGACCCGCGCCCACTTCGAGGCCGAGGCCGACGAGGGCGCGCTCTACGTCGGCTCCCCGGAGACCGTCGCGCGCAAGATCGCCGAGTCGGTCCGGGCCCTGGGCATCCGCCGGTTCGACCTCAAGTACGCCACGGGCCCCATGCCGCACGCGCAGCTCGTGCGGAGCATCGAGCTCTACGGGACGAAGGTCGGCCCGATGGTGCGGGACATGCTCGCCTGAGGACGACGGGGCGAGGTCGCCCACCCTCCCCGCGCACCCTCCCCGCGCGTGAGGAGGGTGGGCGACCTACCGTCAGCCCATGACGCACTCCCCGAACCCCGCCGACCCCGACCCGGCCCAGACCCCCGGTCTGGAGCCCGGCGGCGGCGTCGCCCCCGGGGACACGCCGCCGGGGGAGTCCAGCGCGACGCCCGGGACCACCCAGCACCAGCCGGAGCTGCCGAGCGAGCGGACGAACAAGATCGTGTACGGGCTCGTCATCGCGACGACGGTCGTCGGCGCGCTGTTCTTCCTCGGCTACGCGCTCGGGCTCGTCGGCTGACCCGCCTGACGCGCCTGACCTGACGGGGCCGTTCGACGCGCCTGCCCTGGCACCGCCGCCACGAGCGGTCCGGCGCCGGAGACCAGGTCCGTCCGCAGCACGTCGTCCTCCTTGAGCCGCACCGTCTCGGCGGCGCCGAGCAGGACGACGCTGCCGTCCGGCTGCTCGACCTGCGCCGCCCCGGCACCCGGGCCGAGCGCGAGGACCATGCGCCGTCGTGCGGGCCGGTGCGCGGCCGTCGGCGCGTGGCCCGCCAGCAGGTCGCGGATGTTCTGGGTCACCACCGCCGCGTGCACCTGGGCGACGGTGGCGCGCTTGTCCTCCGGCATGTCGGTGATGTCCCCGACGGCGAACAGCCGGTCCTCGCCCACGAGCGACAGGTGCCGCGTGACCCGCAGGGTCCGGTCGCAGCGCCGCAGGGCCACCAGGTCGTCGTCGAGGTAGTCGGTGAGCGGTCGGGCGCCGTGGCACCGGAACCACATCTGGGCGTCGACCTGCACGCCGGCGGCGGTCTCGGCGACGAACGGCCCGTAGCGGCCCACCTCGTAGGGGGGCGGTGCGACCAGGGGGGAGCCGGTGACGAGCTCGACGCCGAGGTCGGTGAGCTGCCGGACCACCGAGGCCCGGAGGCCGGGTTCCACCTCCTCGCCGGGCAGGACCTCCGGCGCCTCCTCGACGACGACGACCCGCAGGTCCTCGAACGCGTGCGCGAGCTCGCCCGCCAGCTCCAGCCCGACGGGACCGCCGCCCTCGACGAGCACGCTGTCGCAGCGGGCGAGGTCGTCGCGCATCCGGGCGAGCGCCGCCACGGCGCCGACGCGGGTGAGGTCCCCCGTCTTGGCGGGGAAGGCGTAGCTCGTGCCGGTCGCCAGGACGACGAAGTCCGCCTCGAGCCGCTGCGTCGTCGACAGCAGGACCACGCCGGGCGAGACCGAGCGCACCCAGTCGTGCAGGACGTGCCCCCGCCGCAGCAGCGTGTCGTAGGGCCGGAAGACGCGGTCCTCCCACGTCGGGTCGACGGCTGCGCGCAGCGCCCCGACGGTGTGGACGAACCCGTCCCGCGGCTCCACGAGCACGACGTCCGCGACGTCGTCGAGCGCCTGCGCCACGGCGCAGCCCCCGTACCCACCACCGACGACGACGACGCGCGCTGTCACGGGTCCCTCCCACCACCGCCGCCCGGTCCCCGTCGACCGACCGGTCCGCCCCTGCCCGTCCATCGTCCGGTGCCGATCCCCGCCGCGCCCCGGACGTACGGCCCGGGTGGGGGTCAGCCGGCGTCGTTGACCCTCGGCGAGGGGCTCGCGCCGGCCGCGCGCGCGGCGGCGGTCGGCGACGTCCGTGGTGTCGTCCGGCTCCGGCAGTCCGGGCAGCAGGTCGCGCGGCAGCCCCTCGGTGGGGGCGACGACGACGTCCTGCACCTTCCAGTCCAGGTCGCACACCGCCTGGCGGGCCTCGCGCAGCTGGGTCAGCTCCGGCGGGATGCCCGCGACCGGCACGACGAACGCCTCGACGTGGAAGACGTGCCCCTCGTCGCGCACGCGCGACCCCGCCTCCTGGACCCAGGGCAGCGCGCGCAGGCGCTCGTCGACGCGGCCCACCAAGGGGTGGACCTCGCTGCCGTCCACGGTGCTCGCGCGGGCGTCCATGAGCGCCGTGACCGCGGTCCGGACGTTGCCGACGCCGTCGCGCAGGATGCTGCCGGAGATGAACAGCGCGGCGGCGGCGTCCGCCCACCACAGCCCCAGCCCGACGCCGAGGATCCCGACGATGCCGCCGGCGGCCGTCATCCAGTCCGCCTTGTTCATGTCGGCGTCGGCGTAGAGGACCCGGTCGTGCAGCTGCTCCGCGAGCGGCATCTTCGCCCGGCCGAGGAGGACCGGCGGCACGAGGGTGTACGCGAGGGCGCCGATCATCAGCCAGCCGGACCAGACCTGGTGACCGGCGACCTCCATGAGGCCGATCGGCGGGTGCTCCTGCTTGAGCAGCCCCGTGGCGCTGTCCCACACGAGGAACGTCCCCATGATGACCAGCGAGGTCCCGGCGACGAGGTGCCCGACGCCCACCGACCGGTGGTGCCCGTAGGGGTGGTTCGGGGAGGGGGGCTTGCGGGTCAGGCGCAGCGCCACGAGGAACGCGAACGGCGGGATGAACGACAGCAGGTCCTCGGCCCACGCGGCCTTCATCGCCTGCGAGCTGCCCATCACCAGGAACAGCAGCACGACGGCGGTGAGGAGGAAGCCGATCGTCAGCCAGGCGAGGCGCACCGCACGGCGCAGCGCCCGCTCCTGCTCCTCGGGGAGCTCGGTGTGGCCGAACCGGGTGCGCTCGCGGCCCGCGCCCCGCGCCGCCGCGCTCATCCGCCCACCTCCTGGTCCAGGAGGTACCGCTCCAGGGCGACGAGGAAGGCGTTCTCGCCCATCGGCGTGAGCATGACGTGCGGCTCGTCCTCGCCCGTCTCGGCCGGGACGGTCGTGTAGGGGCGCGTGACGGCCGCGTGGGACACCCAGGGCGTGCGCGCCGTGAAGCCGCCGACGACGAGGTCGAGCTTGCCGGCCTCCAGGTCCCCGAGGAGCTGCTCCTCCGTGCCGGCCTCCCACACGACCTCGGCACCGACCTCCTCGGCGAAGCCGGCGACGAGGTCCGCCTCGAGCCCCGTCGGCTCCAGCGGGTCCGCGTCCGCGCCGTCGGGCAGCTCGGTCCAGGGCGGGTGGGGCGACACGCCCACCCGCAGGAAGCCGCCCTCGACCCGCGTGAGGGTGCCCTTCGGGTCGGCGGGGAACTGCTCGGGGACGAGCCCGCAGCCGGCGACCGGCAGGACGAGGGCACCGAGGACGACGACCGGCAGCGCCCGCCGGGCCACGACCGCCTTCGCAGTGCTCATGCTGCAGAGTGAACTCCGATCCCGCCGGTCCGCACGTCGAACGGCGGGCTCCGGCGGCGACAGGACCCCTGGTCAGCGCGCCGTCAGCCGCGCACGGTCACCGGGCGGTGGGCCGTCGCCGCCCGTGCTCCCTCGCCGGTGCGCTCCGGCTCCTCGCCGACGTCGCTGCGCGCCAGCCAGTCGACGATCCCGCACACGGCGTCGGTGCAGCCCCCGCAGCCCGTCGTCGCGCGGGTACGCCGGGCCACCGCGGCGACGTCCCGGGCGCCGTCGTGCCAGCAGGCCACGATCTCGCCCTTGGTCACGCCGTTGCAGCGGCAGACGGTGGCGCGGTCCGGCATGAGCGTGGGGGACGGCTCGGAGGTGGGGGCCGCCGCCCCGCGCACGGGGGAGAGGAGCAGGTGCGCGGGGTCGGCGGGGACCGGGGTGCGACGCGTGTAGGCGGTGGTGAGGTCCGCGGCCGTCCGGGCGTCGCCCACGCAGGTCGCGCCGACGACGACGCCGTCGGCCACCACGACCTCGACGTGCCGGCCGGTGCGCGGGTCGCTCAGGGCGACCGCGCGCCGG
>NZ_AXCW01000152.1 GCF_000603945.1 Actinotalea ferrariae CF5-4
GGGGCCGCCCTGTCCGTGCTCGCGGGCGCGCTCGCCGTCGGGCTCCGTCCCGGGCCGGCCCCGGCACGGAGCCACCCGCGGTGCAGCCGGGCCGCCCGGCTCGTGGTGCTCGGGCTCGTCCTCGTCGGTACAGGGCTCACCGCCGCGCTGCTGGCGTGGACCGGGGACGTCGTCCTGGTGGGACGCGGCCCCGTCGTCCCGGGGCTGCCGCTCGGCGGGGTGCTGCCCGCCGCCGTGCTGCTCGGCGCCCTCGCGTGGCGGGCCTCCGGGCGGCACCCGCTCACGACGCTCACGGCGCTGACCGCCCACGCGATGCTGCTCGTGGTGAGCGCGACCAGTCCGTGGAGCGCCGCGACGCTGCTGTGGGCGGGCGTCGACGGCGCCGCTGCGGGGACAGCCCTCGCGGCCGCCGTGACGTCGCTGGTGACGACCTTCCTGGCCGCGGACCGCCGCGCTGCGTCCGACGCCCTGGGCTCGCTCGACTGAGGCTCGCTCGACCGACGCCCGCGCAGGCACTCAGCCGAAGGGGCCGACCTTGACGACCGAGCGCGGCCGGGAGGCGAGCTCGACGGCCAGCTCCTGCACGTGCTCCCGCGTCACCGCGCGGATCCGGTCGAGCGTCTCCTCCTGGGAGAGCAGCTCACCGTGGACCAGCTCGGCCTTGCCGAGCCGGCTCATGCGGGAGCCGGAGTCCTCCAGACCCAGGACCAGACCTCCGGAGAGCTGACCGATGCTGCGCCGCAGCTCGGCCTCCGTGATGCCGTCCTCGGCGAGCCGGTCCCACTCGTGGTGCAGCAGCTCGAGCACCTCGTCGACCTTGGTCGGGGTGCATCCCGCGTAGAGGCCGAAGATGCCGGCGTCGGCGTGCTGGGAGGCGAAGCAGTACGTCGAGTACGCCAGGCCGCGCTTCTCGCGGATCTCCTGGAACAGCCGGCTGCTCATGCCGCCGCCCAGGGCGGCGCTCAGCACCGACAGGACGAACCGCCGGTCGTCCGTGGCCGTGAGCCCGAGGCCCCCCACGACGACGTTCGCCTGCTCGGTCGTGCGGTGGACGACGAGCTCGGTCCCCTCCACCGGCAGGCCGTCCGGCTCGCCGGCGGGGCGCGCCGACGGGGACCGGCGCGGTGCGGGCACGGCGGCGTCGTCCAGCGCCCAGCCCCCGGAACGCACCGCCTCGAGGACCTGCGCGCACAGGGCGTCGTGGTCCACGCCGCCGGCGGCGGTCACCACGAGCGTCGCGGGGCGGTAGTGCTCCGCGTAGTGGTCGTGCACGGCGGCCCGCGGGACGCCCTCGATCGTCCCGGGTGTCCCGCCGATCGGACGCCCGAGGGGGTGGTGGCCCAGGACGACGGCCGCGAACTGCTCGTGCGCCACGTCCGACGGGTCGTCGTCGTTCATCGCGAGCTCTTCCAGGATCACGCCGCGCTCGATCTCGAGCTCGTCGGGGTCCAGGGTCGCCGACGTGACCATGTCGGTGATGACGTCGACCGCCATCGGCAGGTCGGCGTCGAGCACACGGGCGTAGTAGCAGGTGTGCTCCTTGCCCGTGGCGGCGTTGGCCTCGCCGCCCACGGCGTCGAACGCCTCGGCGATGTCCATCGCGTCCCGGCGCTCGGTGCCCTTGAACAGCAGGTGCTCGAGGAAGTGGGTGGAGCCGTGGTGACCGTCGCGCTCGTCGCGCGAGCCCACCCCGACCCACGCGCCGACGGTGGCCGAGCGCAGTCCCGGCATCGACTCGGTGAGGACCCGGACACCGCCGGGCAGGACGGACCGGCGCACGAGGGCGCCGCCGTCCTGCCCGGCGGTCAGCCGGCTGCCCGGCTCACCCGGGCTCACCAGCGGGAGGTTCAGCGGCACCTCAGGCCTGGTCCCCCTCGGCGGCGTCGCCGGACTCGGCGGCACCGTCCTCGACGACCGCGTGCAGCGACAGCTTGCCGCGCGGGTCGATCTCGCCGATCTCGACCTGGACCTTCTGGCCGATCGACAGGACGTCCTCGACGTTCTCGACGCGCTTGCCGCCGACGAGCCGACGGATCTGCGAGATGTGCAGCAGGCCGTCCTTGCCGGGCGACAGCGACACGAAGGCGCCGAACGACGTCGTCTTGACCACGGTGCCGACGAAGCGCTCGCCGACCTCGGGCATGTGCGGGTTCGCGATGGCGTTGATCGCCGCGCGAGCCGCCTCGGCGGACGGGCCGTCCGTCGCGCCGATGTACACCGTGCCGTCGTCCTCGATGGAGATGTCGGCACCGGTGTCGGCCTGGATCTGGTTGATCATCTTGCCCTTCGGGCCGATGACCTCGCCGATCTTGTCGACCGGGACCTGCACCGTGATGACCCGAGGGGCGAAGGGCGACATCTCGTCGGGGACGTCGATGGCCTCGGCCATGACGTCGAGGATGTGCAGACGCGCCTCCTTGGCCTGCGTCAGCGCGCCGGCCAGCACGTCGGCGGGGATGCCGTCGAGCTTGGTGTCGAGCTGGATCGCGGTGACGAAGTCCCGCGTGCCGGCGACCTTGAAGTCCATGTCGCCGAACGCGTCCTCCGCGCCCAGGATGTCGGTGAGCGCCGCGTAGCGGGTCTCACCGTCGACCGTGTCGGAGACGAGGCCCATCGCGATGCCGGCGACCGGCGCGCGCAGCGGCACGCCGGCGTTGAGCAGCGAGAGCGTGGACGCGCAGACCGAGCCCATGGAGGTCGAGCCGTTCGAGCTCAGGGCCTCGGAGACCTGGCGGATCGCGTACGGGAACTCCTCGCGGCTCGGCAGGACGGGCATGAGGGCCCGCTCCGCGAGCGCGCCGTGCCCGATCTCGCGACGCTTCGGCGAGCCGACACGGCCCGTCTCACCCGTCGAGTAGGGCGGGAAGTTGTAGTTGTGCATGTAGCGCTTGCGCGTCTCCGGGGAGAGCGTGTCGAGCTGCTGCTCCATCCGGAGCATGTTGAGCGTCGTGACGCCGAGGATCTGCGTCTCGCCGCGCTCGAACAGCGCCGAGCCGTGGACGCGGGGCAGGACCTCGACCTCGGCCGACAGCGTGCGGATGTCGCGCAGGCCGCGCCCGTCGATCCGGAAGCCGTCGGTGAGGATCCGCCGGCGGATGAGGGCCTTCTGCGTCGAGCGGTAGGCCGCCGACAGCTCCTTCTCGCGACCCTCGAAGCGGTCCGCCAGCTCGGCGAGCACCTCGGCCTTGACCTCGTCCAGGCGATCGTTGCGGGCGGTCTTGTCCGCGATGGACAGCGCCTCCGCCAGACGCGCCTGCGCCGCGGCCTCGACGGCCTCGTAGGCGTCGGGCTGGTAGTCGGGGAACAGCGGGAAGTCCACCGTCTCCTTGGCGTTCTCGGCCGCGAGCTGAGCCTGTGCGGCGCAGAGCGCACGGATGAACGGCTTGGCCGCCTCCAGGCCCTGGGCCACGACGTCCTCGGACGGCGCCGTGGCGCCCTCGTCCTTGATGAGGTTCCAGGCGTTCTCGGGCGCCTCGGCCTCGATCATGGCGATCGCGACGTCGTCACCGACGGTGCGGCCGGCCACGACCATGTCGAAGGAGGCCCGCGCGCGCTCGGAGTACCGCGGGAACGCGACCCACTGGCCCTCGACGAGGGCGATCCGGACGCCGGCCACGGGGCCGGAGAACGGCAGGCCGGACAGCTGGGTCGACATCGACGCGGCGTTGATCGCCAGGACGTCGTACGGGTCGTCCGGGTGCAGCGCCATGACCGTGACGACGACCTGGACCTCGTTGCGCAGGCCCTTGACGAACAGGGGGCGCAGCGGGCGGTCGATGAGGCGGCACGCGAGGATCGCGTCGGTGGACGGGCGGCCCTCCCGGCGGAAGAACGAGCCGGGGATCTTGCCGGCCGCGTACTGCCGCTCCTCGACGTCGACCGTCAGCGGGAAGAAGTCGAAGTGCTCGCGCGGGTGCTTGCCGGCCGTGGTGGCCGCCAGCAGCATCGTGTCGCCGTCCAGGTAGGCGACGGCGGAGCCGGCGGCCTGCTTGGCGAGACGGCCGGTCTCGAAGCGGACGGTGCGGGTGCCGAAGCGGCCGTTGTCGATGACGGCCTCGGCGAACTGGATCTCGGGTCCCTCCACGGGAGCCCTCCTTGTCTCGAGGGCGCCCGCCTGGCGACGGTCTTCGATCGAGGTCCGCGGAGGGCCGGCACGGGGCCGACCGCTCTCCGCGAGCCACTACCGAGGACCGGGCACCGGTACGGGCGCGACTGTGCGGTGGTGGTGCACCGTCCGCGCGTGGCCCCGAGGTCTGTGCCCTCGGCGGCCCCGAGCGGACGGGTGCCGGGCGGCCGTGGTGCGGCGCCCGACACCGGACCAGCCCGGACCCGAGGGGGTCCGGGCTGGTCCGGGACGTTCAGCGGCGCAGGCCGAGGCGCTCGATGAGGCTCCGGTAGCGCTCGATCTCGACCTTCTGGAGGTAGCCGAGAAGGCGACGGCGCTGGCCGACGAGCAGGAGCAGCCCGCGGCGCGAGTGGTGGTCGTGCTTGTGCTGCTTGAGGTGCTCGGTCAGGTCCTTGATCCGCTGCGTCAGCAGCGCGATCTGGACCTCCGGGGAGCCCGTGTCGTTCTCGGTGGTGGCGTACTCGGACATGATCCGCTGCTTCGTGGCGGCATCAAGGGGCACAGGCTCTCCTCGGGTTCGTTGCGCGGTGCTCCGGGGCATGTCCACCCGGGGCGCTCTGGGTCCGCGGCCGTTCTGACGGCGCAGCCATCGTAGCAGCCCCGGATCCGGCCTCCCGGCTACGCCCCCGCAGCCCCCCGCAGCACCAGGGGACCGTCCGCGAGCAGGGCGCGCGTGCGCTCCACGTCCTGCGCCATCTGGTCGACGAGCTCCTCCACGGAGGCGAAGCGCAGGGTGGGCCGCAGCCGGTGCACCAGCTCGACGACCACCTCCTCGTCGTACAGGTCCAGGTCGGTGCGGGAGGGGACGTGCGCCTCCACCCGCCGCTCGACGCCGTCGAAGGTCGGGTTCGTCCCGATCGACACGGCGACCGGCAGGTAGCCGTCCGGCAGCCCGGCCGGGTGGTGCACCCGACGCATCCACCCGGCGTACACGCCGTCGGCCGGCACCATGCCCGACGTCCGCCCCAGGTTCGCGGTCGGGTAGCCGAGCTCCCGGCCGCGGGCGTCCCCGTGCACGACGACCCCGCGCACGCGGTGCGGGCGGCCGAGGATCTGCGCGGCCGCCTCCACGTTCCCCGCGGTCAGCAGCTCGCGGACCCAGGTCGAGGACCAGCGGCGCTCCGCGGGTGCGGTGCCGTGGATGTCCTCGAGCACGTCCACCTCGAACCCGTGGCGCCGGCCCAGCTCGGCCATGGTCGCGAGGTCCCCAGTGTTGTCGCGCCCGAACCGGACGTCACGCCCGACGACGACGCGCGCGGCCCCGAGCGCCTCCACGAGGTAGCGGCGCACGAAGTCCTCCGGCGTCGTCCGCGCGAACTCCAGGGTGTACTCGAGCAGCAGGACCGCGTCCAGCCCGGTCTCGGCGAGGAGCTCGAGCCGGTCCGCGACGCCCGTCAGCAGCTCCGGGGCGGTGTCGGGCCGGTGCACCTGGAGCGGGTGGGGGTCGAACGTGACGGCGACCGCCCGTCCGCCGAGCGCGCGGGCCGCCGCGACCATGCGTGCCAGGACCGAGCGGTGACCGCGGTGCACGCCGTCGAAGTTGCCGATCGTGACGACCGACGGCCCGACGTCCCGGGGGACGTCGTCCAGGTCAGTCCAGCACTCCATGCGCTCTCCCTCTGCGGGCCGCACGGCCCGACACGTTCTCCGACCGGCCAAGCCTGCCACCCGCGGCCGACTGCCCGCACCGCGCCCGGCGGCCGGCGGCGCCCCTCATGCGGGACGCAGGACCAGGACGGGCCTCGTGCCGCCCTCCCTGTCGGCGACCAGGGCGACGAGCCCGCCGTCGGGTGCGAACGCCGCGACCGGCGCCTCGGGCGTCCCCGCCGGGCCGTCGGAGGTCGGGCGGATCCGCTTGCCGTAGGACAGCGCCGTCGCCTCGTCGGCGTCGAGCCGCCGCACCGCGAACGTGGCCGCGGCGGCCTCCTCCAGCGGGAGCACCCCGAACGACTGCTCGAGCTCGTCGAGGGTCCGGGCGGTCGTGAGGTCGTAGCCCCCGACCCGGGTGCGACGCAGGGCGGTCAGGTGCCCACCCACGCCGAGCGCCACGCCGAGGTCGCGGGCGAGCGCGCGCACGTAGGTGCCCGAGCTGCACGTGACGCGGACGTCGACGTCGAGCACCCCGCCGTCCGGGCCGGGCACGTGCCGTGTCGCGACGACGTCGAGGACGCGCACGACGACGGGCCGCGCCGGCAGGACGACGTCCTCCCCCGCCCGCACCCGGGCGTAGGAGCGCTTGCCGTCGACCTTGATGGCGCTGACCGCGGACGGCACCTGCTGGATGGCGCCCGTGAGGGGCACGGCCGCCGCGCGGACCTGCTCCGGGGTCAGGGCCGACGCGTCGGCCGTGGTCAGGGTCTCCCCCTCGGCGTCGTCGGTCGTGGTCGTGGCGCCGAGGCGGATCGTGGCGTCGTAGTCCTTGTCCGCCCCGACGACGTACGTGAGCAGCCGGGTGGCCCGCTCGACCCCGAGGACGAGCACCCCGGTGGCCATCGGGTCGAGCGTCCCGGCGTGGCCGACCTTGCGCGTCCCCGCGAGACGCCGGACGCGCGCGACCACGTCGTGGCTGGTCCACCCGGCCGACTTGTCGACGACGACGAGGCCGGAGGCGGCAGCCGGCCGGGCGCCGGCCGCGTCCGCCCGCCCGCTCATGACGCCCCGGCCGTCGCCGGGTCCCCGGCCGCGCCGCTCACCGTTCGTCCAGGTCCTCGGTGTCGTCGCCCGCGTCGGGGTGACGGTAGGGGTCCGCGTCACCGGCGTACTGGGCGGAGGCCGCGAGGGCGGCGAGCTCGGCGTCGCGCTGCGCCGCGCGACGCAGGGTCTCCTCGAGGTGGCCCGCCGTCTCGGGGATGGCGTCGGCGATGAACTCCAGGGTCGGCGTGAGCCGGATGCCGATCTGCTTGCCGACCTCGGAGCGGATGAGCCCCTTGGCGCTCTCCAGGGCAGCCGCGGAGCCCGCCCGCGCCTCCTCGTCACCGAGCACGGTGTAGAACACCGATGCGTGCTGGAGGTCCCCGGTGACACGGACGTCCGTGACCGTGACGAACCCGAGCCGGGGGTCCTTCACCCGGGTGTCGAGCATCTGCGCCACGACCTGCTGGATCCGGTCCGCGACCTTCCGAGCCCGAGGATGATCAACCACGAGAGACTCCCTTTCCCGCCCCGGTCAGGGGCTGCGCCGCCCTGGTGAGCGGCTGGCAGGACACGACCCGCGGGCCTGGCAGGCCCCGAGCGGGTACCCACGGTGACACCGTGAGGGGGTCGGGAGACCGATGCCCGGACCGTGGTGGGCCTGGCAGGGCGCCCGACGAAGGAGGGCGCCGGGGGGCCGGGCGTCGGTCTCCCGACCCCCGGCCCCCCGGCGACGACCTCAGGAGCGAGGCTTCTCGCGCATCTCGAACGTCTCGACGACGTCGTCGACCTGGAGGTCGTTGAACGACCCGAGGCCGATACCGCACTCGTAGCCCTCGCGGACCTCGGTCGCGTCGTCCTTGAAGCGCTTGAGCGACTCGATGGCGAGGTTGTCCCCCACGACCGTGCCCCCGCGCAGGACGCGCGCCTTGGTGTTGCGGCGGATCGTGCCCGACCGCACGAGGCAACCGGCGATGTTGCCGAACTTGCTGGAGCGGAAGATCTCGCGCACCTCGGCGGTACCGAGCTGCACCTCCTCGTACTCCGGCTTGAGCATGCCCTTGAGGGCCGCCTCGACGTCGTCGATCGCCTGGTAGATGACCGAGTAGAACCGGACGTCCACACCCTCGCGGTCGGCGAGGTCCTCGACGCGCTCCGCGTACTTGACGTTGAAGCCGAGGATGATCGCGTTGTCGACCGTCGCCAGGTTCACGTCGTTCTGCGTGATGGCACCCACACCACGGTGGATGACCCGCAGCGCGACCTCCTCGCCCACGTCGATCTTGAGCAGGGCGTCCTCGAGCGCCTCGACGGCACCGGAGACGTCGCCCTTGAGGACGAGGTTGAGGGTCTCGACCTTGCCCAGCTGCAGCGCGCTCGTGAAGTCCTCGAGGCTGATGCGCTTGCGACGCTTCGCCAGGAGGGCGGCCCGCTCGGCGGCCTCGCGCTTCTCGGCGATCTGCCGGGCGGTCCGGTCGTCCGGTGCCACCAGGAAGGTGTCGCCGGCACGCGGGACGGACGTCAGGCCCAGGACCTGGACCGGACGGGCGGGCGTGGCCTCGTCGACCGTGCCGCCGTGCTCGTCGAACATCGCCCGCACCCGGCCGTAGGCCGTGCCGGCGACGATCGCGTCGCCGACCCGCAGCGTGCCGGACTGCACGAGGACGGTCGCGACCGAGCCGCGGCCCTTGTCGAGGTTGGCCTCGACCGCGACGCCCCGGGCGTCCTTGTCGGCGTTGGCCCGCAGGTCCAGCGCCGCGTCAGCCGTGAGCAGGACCGCCTCGATGAGGTCGGGGATGCCCATGCGCTTGAGCGCGGAGATGTCGACGAACATCGTGTCGCCGCCGTACTCCTCGGCCACGAGGTTGTACTCGGTGAGCTGCTGCCGGATCTTCGCCGGGTTGGCGCCCTCCTTGTCCACCTTGTTGACCGCGACGACGATCGGCACGCCGGCCGCCTGCGCGTGGTTGAGCGCCTCGATCGTCTGGGGCATCACGCCGTCGTCCGCCGCGACCACGAGGATCGCGATGTCCGTGACCTGGGCACCGCGGGCACGCATGGCGGTGAACGCCTCGTGGCCCGGGGTGTCGATGAAGGTCACGGCACGCTCGATGCCCTCGTGCTCGGTGTGGATCTGGTAGGCACCGATGTGCTGGGTGATCCCGCCGGCCTCGCCCGCGACGACGTCCGCGGAGCGGATCGCGTCGAGGAGCTTGGTCTTGCCGTGGTCGACGTGGCCCATCACGGTCACGACCGGCGGCCGCGCCGTGAGCTGCTCGTCGCTCTCGTCGGCGAGCTCCGCCTCGAGGTCGATGTCGAAGGCCCCGAGCAGCTCGCGGTCCTCCTCCTCCGCCGAGACCATCTCGATGATGTAGCCGAGCTCGGTCGCGAGCGTGCCGAACGTGTCCTCGTCGAGCGACTGCGTGGCGGTCGCCATCTCGCCGAGGTGGAACAGCACGGTCACCAGGCTGGCCGGGTTGGCGTCGATCTTGTCGGCGAAGTCGTTGAGCGACGCACCGTGGCGCAGCCGGACGACGGTCTTCCCGTCGCCGCGGGGCACCTGCACGCCGCCGAGCGACGGCGCCTGCATCTGCTCGAACTCCTGGCGCTTCGCGCGCTTGGACTTCCGCCCGCGGACGGGGCGGCCACCGGCGCGCCCGAAGGCACCCTGCGTGCTGCCGCGACCGGCACCGCCGGGACGGCCACCGCCGCCACCACCGGGACGGGCGCCGCCACCGGCGAAACCGCCGGGTGCGCCCGGGCGGG